>JBBRME010000174.1:0-9405 GCA_038230995.1 Gemmatales bacterium | reverse complement strand
TCCGATCCACGTGGACGACCAACAACATACCCTAGCAATCCCGCTGTCGAGATCATGCTCAGCACCGCGATCAAACTGACAATCCAGAGTAACGCCCGGTGCCGATTCGTAGTAACAACAGCGATGTTGCGTTGGCATCGTGGGCATTCGATATTTTGATCCGTCGTCGTTTTGAGGCGCCAACGTTGACCACAGCGACAAGTAATGGTCATAGGCATTTCACCACTCCGTCTCTAATTGCCAACGATCTAAAGCTTCGCGGTAGCCAACCTCTCTGTCAACTCGATTGTCGGCAAGAACGGCCTGATGAAACGGCATAAGCTCAGTCGATCCAGTACTGGCTTACAACCTGATGCAGCAGATCGTTGCTGATGCTTGTCACGGTCGATGGATGTTCGAGACGACATCGATACACCGCTGCGTACTCCACTGCCAACCCTTCGAATGTCGCCTTGAAATCTTCTTCCACTAGTGCCGTGTCGATCCTTTCGACGTCCAGTATGCCGTCTCACGCAAATGGAGCGGAGGCTGGAGTCCTAGCCGGCCGGGCGGTGTTCCCTGCCCCAGCCCATTTGCGTCCCTCGCGTCTGGTCGATCACGGCGATCACGAGCGATCCGCCCAGCACCAGCCCCGAGAAAAATTCGAATAAAGGCCATGCCAGTAGAACACTCATCCGTTCGCGGTGGAGAAGGATGGCGATCGTGGTGAATAGCCCGCGCTGTGCTAGGTTCAACGTCCAGTAGAGGGCGAGCGCGGACGCATCTGCCGACGACCCTAAAAGCATGAAGACGGTCAGCCCCAGAAACAGGTAGTTGAGCAAGAACCCCATCACGGTTTCAATGACGTAAGTGCCGAAGAGCCAAGCCAGCACGATCCGGCCATGCCGGTCAGGTCGAGGAGTGTATTTGCGGCGAAACTTCGCCAGGACTTGCAAGTTGCCACGCGTCCAGCGGTAGCGCTGGCTGACGAGGCCTACCAACCCCGTCGGCACTTCGGTGTAACAGATAGCGCGCGGTTCGTAGATGATCCTCCAACCCCGTGCCAAGAGAGCCAGGGACAGGTCGAAATCTTCGCAGAACGTATCGTGCTGGAACGGGCCGGAATAATGGCCCGACGGCGCACCATCCGGCAGCATGCCGAATTGGGCATGCACCTCGTCGAGGGCAGCACGACGGAACAACCCAATCGGCCCCGGCACGCAGAGTACCGACCCCGCGTCGCTTTGCGACATGCGGACGGCCGAATTGGAGTAGACGTATTCCAGCGCCTGGCAGTGTGCGAGGAACCCCTCAAGGTTTCGTACCACGCCGTTCCCGGCGACTGCGCCGACGCCGGGGTCGGACATGCGACGAACCAGCATCTTGAGCGCGTTCGACTCAAACACGGTGTCGGCGTCGACACACAGGATCAACTCGCCGCGGGCATGTTGGAGTCCAAAGTTATGGGCCGACCATTTACCGCCGTTTGGCTTGGTGAGGACACGACAGAGCGCACCGCCATGTCGCCCCTCGTGAACCCGCGCAGCGTCCGCCATGCCGTCCGTCGAACCGTCATCAATGACGATGATCTCGAAGTCTGGGTAATCGATGGCCAGCAGCGAGCGTAAAGTTGCCTGGATGCTCGGTGCCTCGTTGAAGCCCGGTACGAGGATCGACACGAACGGCCACTTGGTGATCTTCGGTGGGGATTGTGCAACAGTTCGCCAGTAGTGGCGAATGACCAAGCCTTGTACAAACAGCCAACGCAGGCTGAAGATCAGCGACACCCCGGCGACCACGGTGACCAAGCCGGACTGAGCCAGCGAGGCGTTTCCGCCTGCCCCGAGTTGACGCAGTAAATCACGTGCGGCGAGCCAACAGCAAGCCAGCGTGAGCAATATGCCAAGGGGGAACATCCCTTCCACGAACGCTCTGTGAAGCGGCGCTGTAGGCCGTAGCGAGTAGCTACCCGGGTGAATCGGATCGAGCCAAGCCTGGTCCGGCACCTTGGGTTTCGGACGTGCAAACGAGAGGAAGGGCAGTTTCATTGAACGGCACTCCCTGGTTCAGATTTCGTGTGAAGCATTGCATTTCCGCAAGCCGCAATCGTGTGCCGATGCCTTTGATCATAGTGCACACAATTTTACTCTCACTCGCGGTCAGCCATGGGGTGTCGCTCAAGACCGCGATGGGGGCATTTTCTTCAATGCAGAAGAAGCTGGTTGGGCGGTTCCATTGGCGACTAGGACATGGCGGAGTTGTCCTAACTTATCGAGGTCGCCTGTCGATACTCGGGATCGCTTCAGCCTGAGGAGTTGGCGAATGCGCGTGATCAAACTCGCTGACTCACGCTTGTTGGCCACTTGGTGCACCTCAACAGTGGCCTCTGGATACATCACCTCGAAACTCACGGATGCGACAGGCAACTCCTCTTCTACGGTTGCGTTCCGCACACCCAGCAGTCGTCCTACTGAGACCTTTGCCATCTTGGATGAACGATCGCCGGCGGCGGTTTCTGCAAGAGCCTTCGACCGCTTGAAAGAAATCCAGATGAGCAAGATCAACCCGACAACGAACAGTAGCAAGCCAGCGCGGAATGGCCACATCTCATAAAGCGACGGGTGCCAGGTGAATGCGACCGTAAGCTTCTCCCCTTCTGCCAGTCGGCGAACCATTTCAGGCGGCGGTTGGCATGTCAACTGAACCGCCACAAACCCGGGTTCGTAGGTCAACGACGTCGTCTTGTGGAACCGCGCCGGGAGCCGGCGTTCAGTGGAATCGTCGCCCATCTCGATCATCACCTCGGCACCGTTGCGGATGGCATCCGCGTCGGATTCATTCATTCGCGCGGTCAGCAGGAAGGCTTCATCCGGCGCGAGGACGGCCAGTGTCCCGCGCGACTTGGTCGCGTTGGGTGATGTCGCGCGGTAGGCGAGCGTACCCTTGAACGGGGCGACAACTTCCCGATCGCGAGACAAGCTCTCAGCTGCCGCCTGTTGTTCGCGGACTTTCGCGTTGGCCTGAACTTTTTCCGCACCCCGGAGTTTGTTGGAACGAGCCAAGTCCTGTTCGATTTTCGCCTTCAAGTCCGCTTCGTCGGTTTCCAGGCGGGCGACTCGGGCCGTTAGGGTGGTCACCTGTTTACGGAGGGGGGCCGATGGATCCGTTCGCCCCATTTCCAGTTTGTCCAAGTGAGCGCGAAACTCCTTCTTTTCCGCCAGCAAATCCTTCACTTCCTGGGTCAGTGAGGCCAACTCGATGTCTGCATCTCGCGAGGCCTTGCTGAGATCCCGGATTTCATTCGAGGAAACCGATCCGCCGAGGTTTTGGTACTGCGTCAATTGTTGTTTGGCATAGGTCGACTTCAGGGTGACGCGGTCGAGTTCCTTGCGACGCTCGGTCAGGGTCAGTTCCAGCCTGACGAGCGATTCTTTCCGGCTGAACAACTGCGCGGTCAAATCGCGCCCGGCGGCTTCGACTGCGATAACGGCTTGCCCGAGTTCCTGTTGAGCTTGGTTTCGCTCCTGCGTAACCATTTGGTACCGGCGCGTGAGTTCGGGATCCGGGGCGAGTGGAAGTAAATCCAGGACATCCCGTTCAGACTCGGCCCGCGCGAGCCGTGCCTGGAGTTCGGACGGGCCAGCGGTTCGGGAACCTGAGCTGAAACGCGCCAGCAACTCGCCCGCTTCCGTCACACCGCCATCGCGAAGCCACTCGACGCTGAGATCATCTTGGGCGCGGAGGATGTACAACCCCTCGCCAGTGAGATTGCCTTCGCCACGGGTCAGTTCCCGATGGACGGCAGCTGCCGAAAGAAGAACCACTCCCGCGATCAGGCAGCCCCAGGCCAGCCGCCGACTGCCGGATCGCACTGACACGGAACCATTCTTTTTCGCATTACGTTTTCGCCAAACAACAACAACATGGGCGACACAAAACACCAGGAAGCCAACGAGAGCGCTGGCAGCCACAATTCGCACCAACAAAAATGTATCAGCCATGGTGCGACCCCAATTGTTGTAAAGAAAACTATTTATCCGGCTTGATTCGCAGCGTCGTTCCGGATCCTACTTTACGAATGAAGTCAACGCGGAGACGAAGCGGATTTATGCCAAGTTCGCCAGTCCATCGGCCATCGTCACGGGCGTCAGCCCCGAACCCGAGACCAGGTTGACGATCTGGCGGAACGTGTCCGGTGTGGTGCTGTACTGGCGGCCGTTCGTGTCCACTTCGTGGAAGGTCAGGATCAACCACGTCTTGGTTCTCAGGGCCTCCGCGATCCAGCCCTGCACATCGGCGACGGTCGTCGTGAAATTCACTTCGTGGTGCATTAAGGCGTATCGATCGGCCCCGCTAGGGTTTAGCCCCTCAATCACCGATCGGGCACCGATGAACCCATCTTGGGCCACGATCTGTTTCACAGCCTCGGTGTACGAGCCGTAGGGGTACACAAACGTTTTCGGTGTGATGCCCAAGGCAATCAGATCCGCCCTCGCTCCGTCGATTTCGGCCCGGGCCCCAGTCACAGACAGCGTCGCTAGGTTGGCGTGGGTCATCGTGTGGTCGCCGACCTCGTATCCGGCCGCTTGCAGCCCTTGGATCTGAGTAGGCGTCAAGTAACTTGGGTTCGAGTAGGGATTAACTTCTTTGACAGAGTAGTTGTCCACGCTCAGAGTCCCGACCTGACCGATAGTGTGCCAGATGGTCATCGCATCGGCATTAGCGGGGGCTGTGACCGTGACGGTCTGAGTCTTCCAGACGCCGCCCGTTGAAGGCAGGGCCACGCTCTGAAAGACGAACGTGCCGTCGTGCCTGGTGAAGCGAACCGTGGCCGTGGTAGGAACGGTCGAGTTGTAGTCGTGGGAAAGGGTGTATTGGGTGCCGGGCGTAGCTTGAACATCTTGGAAGTACCAGGCGGCACCGCCTGAAGTGTAGCTCGTTACGTCGATACGAGCCGATCTGGCACCTGCACTACCGGTGGTATCGTAGCTGAAGGTCGCCGAGTTGACGCCGGTCTGCGATTGGCTCCAGGTAGCTGGTGCACCATTTGTAGCGGTTTCCAACGAGGGGTTTTGCACCATCTCCCAAGACTGCCCGCCCTGGTTTGCCCGGGTAACAATAAAGAAGCTGGCGGGCAGATTTGCTTGCTGCATCAGCGGCACAGCGTACTGGAGTTGTGAAGCCCAACCGTCGTCGAACGTCAGGCTGATCATCCCCATGCCCGTGGGGGCAGGAGCTGGGGCGGCTGGCGGTACCAATCTGTAGTTGTCTGTTTCCAGCCAGCCTTGGCCGGCGATCAGGTGGAACATCGACACGGCGACGGCGTTGGCGGGAGCCGTGAAGGTCGCGCTCGCGGTCGTCCATGTACTCGATGCCCCAAGGCCAGTGAGCCAAGCGTACGAATAAGATCCATCCGTGAGCTTGTAGCGGATCGTCAGTTCGGAAGCCCGATTCGACCGATATTGGTCGGTGAAGGTGTACGTTACGCCAGCCGTAACGGGCACGTCCGTAAAGTACCACTTCGCGTCGCCGTTCGTGTAACTCGTTGTGTCCACTCGCAGTGCTCGCGCGCCATCGATTCCGGCGACGAGGGAATAGCTCGATGTGTTCGTTCCCCAGCCGCCACTCGTCCAACCTACCGGGTTGCCAGTGGCATCCAGGGTTTCCGCTGAACCGTTCAGGATGAGATTCGTTGTCGGAGCTGGAGGCGTGGTCGAATTGTTGACCGTGAACGTCGCAGTGACAGAAGTCGTGGTGTTGCCGGCTGCATCCCGAGCCACGGCCGAAACCGTGTGGCTGCTGTTGGCCAGTGTCGTCGTGTCCAATGCGTATTGGAACGGCGCGGCCGTCTGCTCAGTACCCACTTGAAGGCCGTCGATCAGGAACCGAACGCCCGCGATGCCGACGTTGTCATTGGCTAGGGCCGTCAACGTGACTGTTCCGGAGAGTGAACCGGTTGGTGCGGACACAGAGACTGTCGGCGCGATGGTGTCTGGCGTTGGTACCGCGACGAGCGAAAAGCCGTCCGTGATCAAGTACCCTTTTCGGGCGATGGTGTGGAAGACGGTCGCGGAGACGGCATTGGCCGGCGCAGTGAAATCAACCGTGAAGGCCTTGGTTTTCGTGCTCTTGGGAACCGCAAAGTTGCCGGAGGTCGTGTAACTTCCATCCTGCAGCAAGTAGCGAACCGAGACCGTGGTGGCGACATCGGATTTGTACACATCCGAGAACGTGTACTTCTGGCCTGCTACGACCGGGACATCATTGAAGTACCATTTTGCGTCGCCCGTGACGTTGCCCGGCATGTCCACGCGGACCGCGCGCTGCCCGTCCAACCCCTTCGTGGTGTACGTGAAAACCGGCCCAATTGCTGCTGTGGATTGTGTGCTCCAAGAGAGTGGCTTGGTGAGGAGCGAATCCGGCGTCTCGACAGAGGCGTTTGGGATCAGATTAGTAGCTGGACATTCACGCGATTCCAAGGACTCCAACGACAGCGGCGATTTCTTTCTTGAATGCAAACCTACCTGACTCGATGGGAAAAGCTTTTGGAACAATGACGATCGATTAGGAGTTGCGCTCACGGTCGTGTGCCTCTGTTGTGAATGTTTTTTATCTTTTTGCAGTCACAGATCGTATTTTAGTGCTATGCCTGTTCGATATAGTACCTATCTGCTCTTGCTTAGCAATTCGCAATATCCGTATCTTCTAGGCATTTCTCAATGTTTTTGCGTCAGCTTAAACTCTGTTTCTGCCTGAAATGAATTTGCTAGTAGATTCAACTTATAGCCTTAAAGTGTATCCAAAAATTGCTGGCCCTATTGCGCGGTTTCTATCTCGAAAGCCCGACACTCACATCAAGTTGCTAGAAAACCTTCGATGACTTTTTATCGTTCAGCAAGATCATTCGCCGTGCTGGCCTGAAGCAATGGCCTAAACCCTTCCATACCCTTCGGGTGAGTTGCGAAACCGACTTGCTGGATACGTTCAACATCAACGCCGTTACCGAATGGTTGGGCCATTCCGCTGCCATTGCCCTGAAGCACTACAGCCGAGTGCCGGAACACCTTTACACCCAAGCTGCGGAGTACGGAAAACGGCGCACAGAATCCGGCACACTCAGAAGCGAACTTGAACGAACACAAAACGACAGAAACCTAAGTTAGGAGGGGCTTTTGTCCAGTTCTGCCGGTTGCTGGCGAATTGAGACGAAGTGCGGGATTGGACGATACTGGATTCGAACCAGTGACCCCTACAATGTCAATGTAGTACTCTAACCAACTGAGCTAATCGTCCGATGCCACAAGGATAAGCACTTTTCCGGCACGGTCAAGTCGAGCGCGGCGAACTACAATCACCACGGGTGAACCGGAGTTGCGGTTGGCCTGTCTGCTGGGCATGGTCGCCATCGCCACAGAACCGGAAGTCCGCACCGAAGCCATCATGGATGCTCACACGCTGGGTTTGCTCGAGTTCGACAAAATCCGTGAACTGCTCTCGTCGTATGCGGCGTCCAGCCTGGGCCGGGAACTGGCTAAGAACGTCGAACCCGGCACCAACGCCGGGGCTATCCGCCAGGCACTGGTTCTGGTCAGCGAGATGGTACAAGCCCTGGATGCCCAGCAAGCCCCACCGCTCAACGGCCTGCACGACATCCGCCTCACCGTCCGCCGGGCCAGCATCGGCACCATGCTCAGTGCCGAGCAACTTCTTGAAGTGGGCGAGACACTCAACTGCACCGGCAACGTCTACCGCTATCGGATGCGGTTGGATGAGCGGCTCGAAAACCTTAGCGAAATGCTGTCCGCAATTGAAGACTTCGGCCCAGTCGCCCGCAGCATCTTCGGTTGTATCGATGGTCGTGGGCATGTGCTCGATGTGGCCAGCCGAGAGCTGAGCCAGGTTCGACAGAAGATTTTTGAAGTCGATGAAAAAGTAAAGAACGAGATCAAGCGATTGCTGCGCGACCCGGAACTGCGACGAGTGCTGAGCTACCCCAACGCTACCGTGAACGGCGACCATTATGTGTTGCCGGTGGGCGTGAACTTTCGGCACAAGGTGGACGGCATCGTTCACCGCGTCAGCGGCACCGGCGAAACGGTGTTCATTGAACCGGCCAGCATTTCTCGCTACAGCACCGAGCGAATCACGCTGAAAGCCGAGGAAGACCGCGAGGTGAAACGCATCCTCCGGCGGTTGAGTGCCGAGGTCGGCCGCATCGCCAAACCTCTCAGTTACAGTCTCGATGTGATGGCCAAGCTCGACTTCATCACCGCGAAGGCGCGGTACAGTCGAGAGTTCGACATGACATCGCCGGACATCAACACCGATGGCAAGCTCTGGCTCCGCAACGCCCGCCACCCCATCCTGCTGAATCTGTTCAAGGGTACCGAGAAAAGCGTAGTGCCCATCGAACTGCGTTTGGGTCTCGGCTTCCACATGCTCATCATCACCGGGCCGAACACCGGTGGCAAAACCGTCACGCTGAAGACCACCGGCCTGCTCGCCCTCATGGCCCAGTGCGGTATGCACATCCCCGCTGCGGCGGGCAGTGTGGTGCCGATCTTCAAGCACATTCTGGCCGACATTGGCGACGAGCAAAGCTTGGAACAATCGCTGAGCACCTTCAGTTCGCACATCACCCGCATCGGCACGATCCTGCGCACCGCCACGGAAGATTCACTTGTACTGCTCGATGAACTGGGTGCGGGTACCGACCCCGTCGAGGGGGCGGCACTCGGTCGGGCGATTCTGGATGCGCTGGACGACTTGCGCTGTCGGGCCATCGTCACCACGCACCTGGGCGACCTGAAAACCTATGCCTTCAACAACGAGCGTGCCGAGAACGGCGCGGTGGAGTTCGACATCGAAACCCTTCGGCCGACGTATCGCCTGCACATCGGCCAGTTCGGCATGAGCAACGCCCTGCGGATCGCCAAGCGGTTAAAACTGCCGAAGGAATTGCTGCTGCGGGCCCACAAATACCTCCGCAAAAAGAAGGGCAAAACCGGTGATCTCGCGCGGTTGCAACAACTGAAGGAACAAGCCGAGAAGGCCCGCATGGAAGCGATGAGCGCCCAGCACGAAGCGGATCAGCAGCGGGCCGAGTACGAAGGCAAAGTGAAGGAACTGGAACGGGAGGCCAACCGCGAAGCGGCCCTACTGGAGTTGCGAAACAACCTGAAGCAGAACACAGCGGTGCGGGTGAGCCGGTTCGACGCCGTGGGCAAGGTGGTGAAGGTAAACTCCGCCAAGCAACTGGTGACCGTGAGTGTCGGCCTCGGCCAATGGGAAGTACCGTTCGACGAGATCTTCCCGGTGGAGTGAGAACTCTTTTAGTACAAATAGGAAATTGACACTCATGAGTAGTACACGAATCAATACAAGTACTCGTATCGTTTATGCGATTCCAAGACTGAAAATCAAAAT
>JBBRME010000173.1:0-9467 GCA_038230995.1 Gemmatales bacterium | reverse complement strand
CGGCATCCCGTGGGGGGCGAAGGACCTGATTGCTGTGCCTGGCTACCCGACCACCTGGGGGGCCGAGCATTACAAAAAACAAGTGATCGACACCACGGCGACAGTCGCCAAGAAGCTCGAAGAGGCCGGGGCGGTGCTGGTGGCCAAGCTCACCTTGGGTGCGTTGGCACTGGGCGATGTGTGGTACGGCGGCATGACCCGCAATCCTTGGAACACCAAGCAAGGCAGTAGTGGCAGCAGTGCGGGATCGTGTTCAGCGGTGGTGGCGGGCCTGGTGCCGTTCGCCATCGGTAGTGAAACGCTCGGTAGCATCGTTAGCCCCAGCACTCGCTGTGGGGCCACGGGCCTGCGACCGACGTTTGGCCGCGTGAGCCGGGCCGGGTGCATGACCCTGTGCTGGACGATGGACAAACTCGGGCCGATCACCCGCAGCGTGGCGGACTCGGCCATTGTGTTCGATGCCATCCTTGGTGCCGATGCTGGCGATCCACCCACGGTGAGCCGGAAGGACTACGGCTTCAGTTGGCCAAGTGCGAAGAAGTTCAGCGACCTCACGGTGGGGTACGTTGAGGGCCGCACCAAAGCCGATGACCGCGAGGAGTTGAAGGAACTCAAGAAGCTGGGCGTGAAGCTGAAAGAGATCAAGCTGCCGCAGGAGTTGGCTGGAAGCATCGTCATGACCATCTTAAATGTGGAGTGTGCGGCGGCCTTCGATGAACTCACCCGTGAAGGCATCCGCGATGGCTACGGCGAATCCTGGCGAACGACCTTCCAAGAAGGACAGTTCGTTACGGCGGTGGAGTATCTCCGGGCCAACCGACTGCGTACTCAGTTGTGCGAGGCGATGGCCGAGGTGTTTAAGTCGGTCGATCTGTATGTCGGTGGGAATGACTTGTCGATCACGAACCTCACCGGCCACCCAACGGTCTGCCTGCCGAATGGCTTCATGAAGACTGGCGAGATCGAAGTGCCCCGGGCGCTCACCTTCACCGGCAAGCTGTACGAGGAAACCACGTTGATGCAGGTGGCCGGGGCGTATCAGGTGGCCACGGGCCACCACCTCAAGCACCCGAAGTTGGACTAACCAGCAATGCCGACACTGACAGTTCCACTTGGCCCGCGCAGTTATCCGATTGAGATCGGCACTCCGCTGGCCCACGGCTTCGCCGACTTCGCCCGACGGCTTGCCCCCAAGGCTAAGGCCGCATTCGTTGTGGGCGACACCAACGTGGAGCCACACGTTCACGCGGTGCGGGCACAGTTGCAGTCGGTTGGGTTTCAAACGCAGACGAGCTTGATCCCCGCCGGGGAAGCCTCGAAGAATCTGTTCACAGCGGCGTTCCAGTACGATCAACTCGCCGACATGCAAGCAGATCGCAGCACGTTGGTGGTGGCCGTGGGCGGTGGCGTGGTGGGCGATCTCGCGGGGTTCGTGGCCAGTACTTACAACCGTGGCTTGCCCTTGTTGATGGTGCCGACCACTCTGTTGGCGATGGTCGATTCGTCCGTCGGTGGCAAGGTGGGGGTAAACCACCCCAAGGGTAAGAACCTCATCGGGGCGTTTCATCAGCCCGTTGGTGTGTGGATTGATCCGGCGTTTCTGGCAACCCTGCCGGATCGTGAGTTCCGCAGTGGGCTGGGCGAGGTCATTAAGTACGGTGTGATTCTGGATGCGGACTTCTTCGCGGAACTCGAAGAGATGATGCCGAAGATCTTCGCCAAAGACCCGGGCAGTTTGAGTCGCATCATTCAACGCAGTTGTGAACTCAAGGCCCAAGTGGTGAGTGCCGACGAACGCGAGGAAACCGGGCTGCGCGCGGTGCTGAACTACGGGCACACCTTCGCCCACGCCTTCGAGACCGTGGGCGGCTATGGCACCTGGCTCCACGGCGAAGCCGTGGCTGCGGGGATGGTTTGTGCTTCGAGGCTGGCTGAGAAACTGGGGCGGATCGATGATACAGTGACACAACGCCAACGCCGGCTCATCGAAGCCTGTGGCCTGCCAACCGAACCAAAGCGCGAGTGGAACGTACAACAACTGATTGCCGTGATGCGGCGCGACAAAAAGGCGGTGGGCGGAGAGTTAAAATTCGTCCTGCCGACGCGAATCGGGCATGTCGAACTTGTGGACAGTGTTACGGAACTCATGGTAACGGCTGTCTTGGATACGCAGAAACTGTCGGATTAACTGTCTTCATCATTTCTACAAGTTAACTTCATCTTTGCCACTTTGAAGCTTCACATGTCTATCACGCTGGCCTCGTAACATTCGAAGTGCGAAGAACTCGCTTAGTCCTTTCTTCCCTGTTTTTCGAGGTGACTGTGAATCGTTTTCTAGGCCGACATCGCTCAGCCTTTACGCTGATCGAACTGCTGGTGGTGATTGCAATCATTGCAATCTTGATTGGTTTACTGCTGCCAGCCGTGCAAAAAGTTCGCGAAGCTGCGGCCCGCATGCAGTGCAGCAACAACCTCAAGCAAATCGGTCTCGCTGTGCATAACTACGAGAGCGCTTACGGCATTCTGCCGCACCCAGGCCAATGCGATAGTACCGGTAGCGCCACCACGACCTACATGGCAGAATCCACTGCCACCATCTTGCTGCCATACATCGAGCAAGAAAACGTCTACCGCATGATGGAACACTCTTTAGGTGGCTACGCAGCGTACAACGGCTTGAACGGTGCAGTCCTTCATCCGAAGGCTGTCGGCGCCGTGTACAACGACCCAGCGTTCCCGAACACGGTTGCTGCTGCGAAGGCAAAGATCAAGACCTTCATTTGTCCAAGCACGCCAATTTCCCCAGAGCGTAACGACCCACTCGGATTTGGCGCATGGGACTACATGTTCATCGCCGTCAGCGACATTGAAGACGGTTTCACCGGTGGCGTTGGTGCTCCGATTGGCGAACGTCCAACCTCAACGGCTCGCCGCGCTGCACAAGCGATGCAAGGCATGTTGAGCTGCGAAGGGAAAACCATTGTGGGTGTGACCGACGGCACGACGAACACCATTCTCTGTATCGAAGATGCTGGTCGCGCTCACCCAAGTGCAGGTCAATTCGCCAGCCTGAGCAGCCGACCAAGCCCGTTCAACGATGGCGTTGCATGGAGCGGTGGTAGCTCGGGTGGTCGTCGTATGTACGCCTGGGCCGACCCAGACAGCGTAACCAACGGTTTGTCTGGCCCAAGCAACAGCCTTGGTAGCCGTCAGGCCGCCATCAACAATAACAGGACCCCGACGGGTGGCCCCGCTACCTGCCCTTGGACCCTGAACAACTGCGGCCCGAACGATGAACCGTTTGCATTCCACACCGGCGGCGTGAACGCAGTGATGGGCGACGGCAGCGTGCGATTCTTCCGCGATGGTATCCAGCCACTCGTGCTGAAGTGGCTGGCCGCTTCTGGCGATGGTCAAGTCTTCAGTGCCGACTGAGTTTCATGAAGCAGCTAAACAAAAAAACGGGGGGCAATTTGCCCCCCGTTTCTGTTCGCTCAACACCTTTGGAGTTTACTATGCGTCGCTTCGTTATCCCCGCTGTGGCCATGATTGCATTCGCTTTTGTTGGCTGCGGGCCAACAGTTCCTGATCCCGGCGAAGAAGTGGATGTCACCGGCACGGTAACCGGAGTCGATTTAGCAAAGGCCAAAACCCAGAAGCTCAAGCTGCACTTGCTGCCTACCGGCGGTAAAGCACGCCCGGCTCAGTTCGATCTGGACTCCACCGGCAAGTTCTCGGGCAAGATGATCAAGGGGCCATATCGCTACCAGATCAACGGACCAGAAGGCTCGGACAGCCTGATGAAGGGAATCCCAGAAAGCATTCAACAAGGCGACATGAAGCGAAGTGTCGATATCAGCGGCGGTGCGATTGAGATCAAGTTTTAAGTGCTAATCGTTCAGTCCCGTCGAACTCATCCCCGGAATGGAAGCCGGGTACGGGGACATCGGCGTGCCGCCAAGTGCGTCCTCGTCGTCGAACAGTGCAAGAGTGCCGCGTGGCAGACCATCGCTTACCAATCTCGGCATCGGCGTTTCTATATTGTCGGTCATCTGATGCTGACCCGACGCCCAACGCTGCACTTTCTTCAGGGCTTCCTTCACTTGCTTCGGTGAGGCGGCAGAGTCCGGCACACCGAATTGCAACCCGCAGTACCGCTGAAGGATCCGCGCTACGGCCAGAGCCGTCTCGCAGTTGCTCTGGCGGCCCAAGCCACGCAAAACGTGGTACGCAGTATTGTCTTTCGAGTCGATGGACAACATCGATTCCACTGCAATCAATCGCACGGGGCTTGGCTGGTTCGGATCGGTCATGCGGTCATGCAAATCGGCACCAAGCAGATTCAACTCTCGCAGCAGGAGTGCAAACTCGATCCGCAAAATTGCTGGCGATTCGGGATCGGTGATGAACGTACCGAGTTCCTCGACCAGCTCTGCTTTGTCGGATGTCTTGAATAACTCGCGGTAGTGGGCCAACAATGTCGAAACGCAGCGTTCAGCCAGTACCGCCGGTTCGTTCGCCCACGCTGTCAGGTCGCAAACGGCCAGCGCACTCAACTTGCCTGCAGAGCCGAGCAGTGGGCCATCGTTTTTGATTTTGGGATCAATCAGTGCTAAACGGACCTCGTTGCGCACCATAACCCAGCGGGCATCCCCGCCGGCAAGGATCACTTCACAAGCGGTGGAACGCACGATGGGATGCGGGTCACGCAATCCTTCGGCAATCGGCGTGATAATGTCGCGGAGGTTCGAGCTCCGCAGCGCCTGGTACACCATCGCGCGGATTTCAGGGCGGTTGGTTCGCGTGGCCGTGACAAGAACATAAGCGGCTTCGGGCCAGCGCCAGTGCTTGCGATTCTGTAGCGAGGCAAGTGCAGCCAGTTGAATCTCGGAGCGCGGATCATCCAGCAGTGGGAACGCGAGAGTTGGATCGAGTCGAACGATCCGATAGAGCTTACGCACCAAGGGCAGGTAGTGAAACTCTTCGACAGTGGTTGGCCAGCGCGTGATGGATTTCAGTTGGCGAATGAGCAACTGTGCTCGTCGTCGTGGTTCGAGGCCCGTTTCCAGGAGATCGTGAAACAAGAACAGCACGAGCGAAATGAACAGCAATCCACCACGAGCGATTTGCGGTAATGGGTCGCTCAGGCCGAAGGACGCATACCAAAGCCAACCCAAGGCCATGATGTACAAGCCAATGACGAGGGCACTTGTAGCGGGTTTCCACACCGAACTTGTCCGTATCACCAACGCTGAAGCCAAAATCTGTGCGATCGCGCCGATCAAAAGTGTCTTCGATGATAAATTTAACGACATCCACACGAGGATCACGGGCGGGATGAGTACCAGTGTCACCGTAAGTACGGTAGACAACAGCGAACGACGCTCCGGCTGGGCCGAAAGGAGATCACCACTGCTCCGCAATTCCGCCATGAGATCTTGGCCTATGTGGGAATACTCCCACTTGTTCGTAGTTCACAAATACCCCCCACGCAACCAGATGGGCTACACAGTGGGGTATTTGCAGGCGGTACGAGCCTGAACGATTGGAAAGCGAAGGTTGGTGGTGAATTCGTCTGATGGTGATCTGGCCGTCTGCCACTGTTTTCTGCGCGCGCTGTTGACCGTCTCACGATGGCCACTATCATTCTGGTTCTTCATAACGGTCAAGGTTCAAGTGACATGATTCGGACGAAAAAGCTGCGAGCACGCAAGAACCGCTGCAAGTTCTGCACGAAGGACGGTTGCCCACGTCCTGCGTTTGTGGACTACAAAGACGTCACCAGCCTGAAGAAACTGACCAGCGGGCAGAACAAAATGTTCAGCCGCAAGCGTAGCGGCCTCTGCGCCCCGTTCCAACGGGCTGCCTCTGCTGCCATCAAGCGTGCCCGCTTCGTGGCCCTGATGCCATACGTCGGCGAGTAATCGGTCAGATCAATTCAACATCCTCACACCCCGCCTGGTAAATGCGTGCCAAGCGGGGTGTTAGCATTGATGGGTGCATTCATGTCAGTAACGGCGGGCTGCACGATTCGCCGGGCCACTCCTGCGGATGCCGAGATTCTCTCCAACTTGGCCACACGTACATTCTTCGCCACTTATTCAGCAACAAACAACGCGGACGACGTGGCCGCTTATCTGGCCAAAACCTACAGCCCGGCCCTGCAACTCGCTGAGATCACCTCACACGAAATCATCACGCTGATTGTTTTGACCGATGAACCTATTGCGTTTGCCCAACTTCTTTGCAGTTCTGCACCGTACTGTGTGAGTTCGCCAAGTTCTGTTGAACTCTGGCGCTTCTATGTCGATCACGCTTGGCATGGCCAAGGCATTGCCGGCCAACTGATGCGTGCGATCCTCGATGAAGCCGAGGCCATCGGGAAACAGTCTGTCTGGCTTGGTGTGTGGGAACACAACCCGAAGGCCATCGCGTTCTATCGCAAGTGGAGCTTTGTGGACGTCGGCTCGCAAACCTTCCACCTCGGTGCCGATGTGCAGACAGATCGCGTGATGCTGCGGGAAGCCCAACAGAGTGATTCAAGCAGCGTGGCGGAGTAAGCCCAGATACGCTCTTGATTATGGTCGTTCTGCAACTCCGCAACTGAGAACTCGATGACCTGAAGGAACTCGGGCACTTCGCAATCGGTCATCCCCCGAAGTAGGCCCGGTCTCGTTCTTCGTATCCCGTGTACCCCAGTAGCTCATACAACTCCGCACGGGTCAACATGGTCGGTACCACGCTGGCTTGTGTTCCATGAGTCGCGATTGCTTTCAACGTCTCCTCCGCGGCTCGCATGGCACTTCGAAACGCAGTGAGAGGGAACAGGATGATTCGATAACCCATCGCACCAAGTTGATCGACGCTGAGTAGTTCGCTTTGGCCGAACTCCGTCATATTCGCCAGCAACACGCCGGGCACTTGCTTCGCAAACTCCGCGAATTCGTGGGCATTTCGCAATGCTTCGGGGAAGATCGCATCGGCACCGGCGGCGAGGTACGCCTTGGCTCGTACTACCGCATCTTCAAAAGAAGTAACCCCCCGGGCATCAGTGCGGGCGATGATGACGAAGGACGGATCACGCTTCGCGGCCACCGCTGCACGGATCTTGGCACACATTGCTTCAGTGGAAATCACGGACTTTCCACTGAGATGACCACAGCGTTTCGGCATCACTTGATCTTCGAGATGCAGACCCGCCGCGCCCGCGGCTTCATAGAGTTGCACGGTTCGCTCGACATTCAGTGCTTCACCGAAGCCTGTATCCGCATCGCACAACAAAGGCAGTTGCGTAGCAGCGGTGATGCGACGAGCTTCATCAGCAAACTCTGTGGGGCCGAGTAAACCGATGTCCGGAAGGCCAAGCGAAGCCGAAAACGCGCCGCCGGAGAGATAAACCGCACGAAAACCAAGTTTTTCAGCGAGTTTTGCAACCAACGGACTGAACACCCCAGGTAAGGCAAACGGCCCGGCAGCCCAAGCATTGCGGAGGCGCTGACCAGGAGTTGACGTTGAGTGCGACATCGTTTTTAGCCGGTTCTGGTGAAAAAGTGCGTGAGGATATCCTAGGCGGTACAGTCCAAGTGCGATTATTTTCAGGAAGTGGTATTTGACGGAAGTGGTTGCGGCGCAATAGATCGCGCGCAGTATTGGCATGAGAGTTGCGCCGGAGTTTGCGTGGTACGCTTGACAGTGCAGATCAGTTGTCTATGATTTCGAAGCGATCAACACCAACGGACGCCTATGACCATTGCTGCCTTTAACCTGATTCAGATCAACCCGGGGAACGGGTAGCTCTCACCAGACTTAAAGTCATGCTGGAAGAGAGCCAAACCCATATCGGTTTGGCTCTTGTGTTTAAGGGTCATGTGTTGGAAAGCCGATACACAGCAACGAGATGACATCGGGTGTATAGCTCAGTTGGCTAGAGCGCAGCTCTGATAAAGCTGAGGTCCCTGGTTCGAATCCAGGTACACCCACTTGAGACAAGACAGAGCTGCGGGGACGTAACTCAGCTGGTAGAGTGCCTGCTTTGCAAGCAGGATGTCAGGGGTTCGACTCCCCTCGTCTCCACAAGATGATGTCGAAAGACAGGTGGCAGGAAAGAGTTGACCGAGTGCCTTGCGAGAAGTTCAGACGAAGAAAATTCTCGCGGGTCGGGTTGACAGGAGTAGGCCACCAGATAAGATACCAAACGTCGAGCTAAGTGGAGTCCTGACAAGGACTTACGACGCTCACGATTGTGAGCCTAGGCGACTGGCCTAGGAGTATGAGGAGAAGGCTGAGCTTCGGCTTAACTGGATCCAACGCTGATCTTTGACAATTTAGTTAGGGTATGTTAAGTCGCATCAAACGACTGGATACCATATGAATTCCCGCAAGGGGGTTGATGTAGTGTTCAGAGATGATTGATTTAAAGTGACTCTCAAGATGAGCCTTAGAACGAGAACATCGTCGAAAATGTAGTTGCTAAAGTGTTTTCTTCTGATCGGCGTGGTAACACGGCGTGAGGGAGTGAACAATGTGGCCAAACTACGAAGGGCGTGTGGGGGATGTCTAGGCACTAGAAGGCTGTAGGGCGTGGAAGACTGCGAAAAGCACGGGGAAGCTGTCAAACAAGTTCTGATCCCGTGATTCCCGAGCCAACCCAGGGAACTGAAACATCTAAGTACCTGGAGGAAGAGAAAACAACCGTGATTCCGTATGTAGCGGCGAGCGAAAGCGGAACAGCCCAAACCAGAAGGCCTAGCCTTTTGGGGTAGTAGGACCGTAGTAGTATCATGATCCCTAGTTGAACAGTTTGGAATGACTGGCCGTAGCGGGTGAAAGCCCCTTAAACGACAGGGAAAGTGAGCGAGCGGGTTTCCTGAGTAGGACTCAACACGTGAAAGTGAGTCCGAATCTGGCGGGACCATCCGCCAAGGCTAAATACTCTCTAGTGACCGATAGTGCACAAGTAGCGCGAGCGAAAGATGGGAAGAACCCCGAAAGGGGAGGATACAGAACCTGAAACCACATGCCTACAAGCGGTCGGAGGGCTATGCCCCGTAAGGGGAATGCCTGACGGCGTGCCTTTTGCATAATGATCCGGCGACTTATCGTCATCAGCAAGGTTAAGCCACTTTGTGGCGCAGCCGAAGCGAAAGCGAGTCTGATAAGGGCGAACAAGTTGAGGGCGGTAGACGCGAAACCACGTGAACTACGCATGGTCAGGTTGAAGGAAGGGTAACACCTTCTGGAGGACCGAACTCACATGGGTTGAAAACCGTGGGGATGAACTGTGTGGAGGATTGAAAGTATCATCAAACGTGGAGATAGCTCGTTCTCTCCGAAATAACTTTAGGGTTAACGTTCAACTAGTTGGCGGTGGGGGTAGAGCGACTGAATGCGAATGGGGGCCTACCCGGCTACCCATCGCAACCAAACTCCGAATACCATCGTACCAAGGTTGGGCAGCTAGACTGTGG
>JBBRME010000172.1:0-9474 GCA_038230995.1 Gemmatales bacterium | reverse complement strand
GCACGAGTTGCTCGGCAAGTGTGCGAAAGTTTGTAGCAGAAGTATCGATGTAGAGCGGGATCAACTGCCCCTTGCTCACACGAACACGTACCTGTTTGCCGGTGAGCATCTGATGAGCCATGGCGAGGAAGTTTGTAGAATGCCTATCCTAGCAAAGCCACTACGAGGCAAAACGTCGCCATGGCGGAGGCACCAGCGACCCGAATCACGTTGTTAAATCGAATCCGTGATATCGGGGATTCGGAGGCGTGGGCGGAGTTTGCTACTCTTTACGGGCCGGTTGTGTACGGGTTTGCCCGCAAACGCGGTCTGCAAGACGCCGACGCGGCTGACCTCGTTCAAGATGTCTTGCGTAGTGTCGCCCGAAACGCCGCCCGACTGGAATACGACCCGAAACGCGGTACCTTTCGAGGCTGGCTCTACACCGTAGCCCGCAACAAAATCTTCAACTTCTTGAATAGCCAGCGGAATCGTGCCAGAGCCGTTGGCGATGATGGTAGCGATCACGACCGCTTCGATAGTCTTGCCGACAAACGTGAAGACCAAGAAGCGATCTGGGAACTCGAATACCAGCGCCGCTTGAGCACGCTCGCGATGGATGCCGTGAAACACGAGTTCCAACCTGCAACGTGGAAAGCGTTTTGGGCGACCTCTGTGGATGCGAAAAGTGCTGCCGACATCGGCCGAGAGTTAGGAATGACGACTGGCGCGGTATATGTGGCGAAGAGCCGTGTTCTGGCACGACTTCGCGAGAAAGTAACTGAACTTCAAGACGACGACTAAATACCCGATCATAGGGTTGGAGTTTCCATGTCAGCAGGGACTGCACCAAGCCAGACAACGGCCAGGATCTCTTGTCCGCCGGACAATGAACTCAAGCGACTCCTTGATGGAACCATTGCGCCGAACCGGCTGGACGACATCACGGAGCATGTCGGCGATTGCACAAGCTGTCAGAAGCGACTGGAACTTCTGGCGACCGGGTCGGAATTTGCAATGCCCTTAACTTTGCTCAACATCGATCACCACACACCGCCTGACAAATCAAAAGTCTGGAAAACCATCGACCAAGTTGTGTTCGAGGTCACACGGGACATTCAACTTCCGACGAAGAATGGGCCTAAGTCAAAACCGCGTTTGCCAAACATCGACGACGACCTCAACTTCCTCAGCAAAACGTCGGAACCCGGCAAGATTGGCCGCCTTGGGGAATTCCAAGTCGTGCGGATGATCGGTCGCGGCGGCATGGGCGTGGTGCTCCACGCTTTCGATTCAGTTCTCGAACGTGATGTGGCGCTCAAGGTACTTAGCCCGGAACTTTCGAGCAATGTTACTGCACGCCAGCGGTTCTGCCGCGAAGCCCGTGCGGCGGCTGCTGTGACGCACGACCACATTGTGGCTGTCCACGCTGTGAACGAAGATGAAGCATCCGGCTTGCCTTACATTGTGATGCAATTAGTCGGTGGAGAATCGCTCGAACAACTCCTCCGCCGCAGCGGCAAACTCAGTGTCAACGAAACACTTCGAATCATGTCGCAGGTATCCTCCGGCTTGGCGGCAGCTCATGCAACTGGTTTGATCCACCGCGACATCAAGCCCGGCAACATGCTGATCGAAGCCGATGGCCGAGTGAAACTCACGGACTTCGGGTTAGCTCGCGCACACGAAGATTTAAAACTCACCAAGACCGGTTATGTCTCCGGCACACCGCTCTACATGGCCCCCGAACAGGCACGTGGTGATGACATCGACGCCCGCTCGGACCTTTTCAGTCTTGGCGTGGTGATGTACGAGGCTTTGGCGGGTCGCACGCCATTTGAAGGGAAAACTCCCCTAGCCGTGCTCCGTCGCGTGGCTGACGATGCCCACGAACCACTCAGTAAGCTGAATCCCAATGTGCCGGAATGGCTCGAAGATGTTGTCGATTCTTTGCTCTCCAAGGAGCCAAAGGATCGTATCTCCACGGCTGCCGAATTGACAAAGGTTCTTCGCGGGCACATGTCGCATTCGTCTTTGCAAGAGTGCAACAAAGTCGACAACGAACAGTGTGAGATTTTACCGGCTAAGTTGCACTCGAACTCAGCCAAAAAGCGGCATCGTCGCCGGATGTTGACACTCGTGACCTTTCCGTTGATTCTGGGTGGGATACTTGGTGCATGGATCATGGCCGGCGCCTATCCATTCATCTGGCCGAACAAACTCATTCCCACGACATCGACAACCGGCGAGACGGCTTTCGTTGATCCAAGACTCGACACCCCTCTCAAGGAATACAAATCGGACTCCGGCGCGGTTTGGAGTACGGATACTTGTCGTGATGGAAACACGATTGCTGTCGGGCTGGAAGATGGAATGATTCGCTTATTCGATCTCGAAACCGGGAACCTGATCTCTCAATTCAGCAAACACCGTGGCCCTGTGTGGTGCATTGACTTCCACAGTGATAAAAATCGATTCGTTAGTGGGAGTGATGACGGGACAGTCCGTGTTTGGGACCTCAAAACCCAGAAAGAAACAATTAAACCGTTGGAACAAGGCAGCGGTGTGCGAAGTGTGGCCTTTGCTCCGCCCGGTGCCCACAAAGATACACTCATTGCTGTTGGTGAACGAAGTGGCACTGTGGAAGTCGTGAGCTTGGAGGGTGGTGCCCCAATTTTTCATGCCGATCATACGTCATCGGTGATGTGTGTGGTGATGACGATGTTCAACGACAAACTCATGCTCGCTTCTGTTGGGTCGGACAAGATCGTCCGCGTGTGGAACGTTACTGACAACATTGATGAAAAAAACCCTCAGCCACAAATACTTCCCGGTCACACTGGGCCGGTCTACACGGCAGCGTTCTCCGCCAACGGCGAATATCTCGCTACTGCTGGGTGGGATAGCAAAATCCGAATTTGGAACATGAAAGACGGCACCCTGCACAAGCAGCTCTCGGGTCATGAGCACGACATTTGGAGCTTGGCGTTCGACGAGTGCGATGGACTGCTTGCCAGTGCGGGACAGGATGGCACCGTGCGGATTTGGAACGTCGATGCTGATGAAGCGATCCAAACCATCCAAGCCCACAAGACCGCTTCCCACGTAGTACGGTTCTCGATGGACGGTAAGTTTGTGTTCTCCGGCGGGCGTGACGGCAGTGTTCGCAAGTGGGCTGTGAACGGAAAGTAGCATCTAGCCTAATTCGCCGATGGCGTGGCCCGACCCTAGACTACACCGCATCGAAATCTTTTCGGGGAACTGGTCCGATGCGTCAGCGTCACGTTTTGTCTGCCCTTGTCCAGAACCAACCCGGCGTGCTTGCTCACATCTCCGGGATGCTTGCTTCGCGTGGCTTCAATATCGACAGCCTGGCTGTGGGCGAAACGGAGTACCACGACCGCAGCCGGATGACCTTTGTCGTTCATGGCGACGACACAGTTCTCGATCAGGTGCGCAAGCAGCTCGACAAAATCGTTTACGTGATCCGTGTCGACGACATCAGCTCCGAGAACTTCGTTGAACGCGATTTGATGCTCATCAAGGTGACGTGTTCTTCGCCCAAACGGCCGGAGATGTTCCAGCTCTGCGAGAGCTTCCGTGGTCGCATTGTAGATATTCAGCACGACAACCTGATGGTCGAGATCAGCGGGACGGAGCCAAAAGTCGAGGCGTTCATCGAACTCATGCGGCCCTACGGCATCTTGGAACTGGCCCGCACCGGTCGCATTGCCCTAGTTCGTGGCACGCCGGACAAAGAGGGGAAAGTATGAGCACCGAAAACATTCGTCGGCTCGACCCTGCACTCGTGACGCTCGTGAAAAGCCTGAACGTGGGCGAGCGGATCAAGATCACTCAGACGCTGAAGGTGGGGGCCAAGACTTGGCCAGCGGAAACAGTCGGCACTTATCGTGGCATTAGCTATCTCTCTACGGGCATTACTACTGATCGCGTGGTGGCCGACGACATCGTCGTACCACTCGTGCAGTTCACGAAGGACAACGGTGAACTGGCCAGCATCAGCTTGGATGAACGCACCAAGATCGAACGAGTTGCGTGATTTGTCGTCCGCTTTTATCCCGCAGCTTGTTCCTTCTGCACTTGGAGCAGTGGGCGCACCAGCAGGATTGCAATCAATAGCGTCATGCCGGCTGCACCCAGGAACAGGTAGGTCGGTAGCGTCTTGTAGTCATAGTCCGGCGTTGGTTGTGCTCCTTCCGGCACGATTTCGTAGTGCATGATGCCGTTCTGCATGAAGCGGGTCACGCTCACTCGCATCTTTTCTTTCACCGCGTTCGACACTTCAATGACGTCTTCTTTCTTGCCTTCGGTTGTGATGTCGTGCACCACTTCATCGAAGGTCAGTGGCTTCCATAAAGTGGTATCGGGTCGTGTTCCATTACTTATGGTGCCGTCATTCACTTCAACCGAGAAGTACACGGGCCGACCACGATGAATGAGCATTTCATTGAGTGTGCCTGTACCCAAGGTTTGACGGTCTTTCATCTCCGGGGTCAGGCCGGTCTTCTGGGCTACTGTAACCACACCAAAGAACAGCAGCGAACTGGTGATGGCCCCCACGACGTTGATGAAGTTACTGGTGGCGATCATCTCGCCTTTGCCCGTCTTCGGCGCTTTGTGTTGCAGCAGCGTAAAGAGCGGAACGATGTAAAAACCGGTGCAGAAGCCGATGGCGATGGTGCAGCCCACAAGCACCGCAGTGTTCTGGATGAAGAGTGCGGCACCCACCAAGGCGCAGATCATGCCGATGGCTCCGACGATCACCAGCCGAAGCTCTACTCGCTTGCCACTAAGAAATCCTGCCAACGGACTGCCTAGGCCGATGCCCAGTGCCACCGTGCCCACGACCACACTGGTCTTGAGTTCATCCCACCGGGGAACCTGACTCTCGCCCAACATGTACACCGCGGCCCGCATGAACGCCACCACGAAGGTGAAGAAGGCAATGCCAAGCAAAGCCACACGCAGTGCCTTGGTGCTGAAGAGTGTCTTGAGGGAAAGCACAATCGGTGCATAGATGTTCAGCGGCAGCTTGCGAGTGGGATTTGCTGCGGGCATCTTCTTGATGACGAAACTGGCCATCGCTCCGACGATGGCCAAGCTCAACAGCACCCAACCGATCATGACCTCCTGCCCGCGATACAACTCGGAGAGTACGCCCCCGCACACCGTACCAAGGATCACGGCGAGGAAGCTCAGCGATTCCAACAGCCCGTTGCCTTTACTGAGTAAATGTGCGGGGAGAATCTCGGGCATCACGCCGTACTTGGCTGGCACGAAGAACGCCGAGTGCATGCCCATGAGGAACACGCAACCCAGCACAATCATCGGGCCGAGTTGGTCGTGCCCCTCCTGGCCATCGTTGCCGATGTAGAAACCGACCACCACGACACCTGCTACCAGCACTTCCACAATCTTCCACACCACCAGCGTGGTGCGCTTGCTGTACTTGTCGGCCATGTGCCCGGCCAGCGTGCAGAAGATGGCCCACGGGCTGTAAAAGAGAATCGGCATCAGCGAGATGGCGGCCTTCTCGGTCATCAACTGTTTGTTGATGGCGAAGAACATGGCGGCGGCGTGGATGGCTTGATCGTTGAACGCAGCAAAGAACTGTGCAATGAGTAAGCCGATGAACGTCCGCGAGCCAAGGCCGCCAAGGGCCGGGTTGTTATGGGGTGAGGGTGCATTCATAATGCATTACACCTACGCGATTCGCCCACCTGGGCAATGCCTGAGGTGGTGCGATATCGGGGGATTGATTGTGGCGTTTACTCTTCGGCACTGGCACGGGTGAGCCGATCGCGTATCGCTTGCCAAACCGGTTCATCCGGTGGCAGCGTAGCAATGATGCGGTCGAAACCACTGGTATCGAGGTGATGCAAGTCGGCATACAGCCGCAACGCGGCCTGTACTGGATCGCTGGCCGGAACGTACCGGGCCACCTTCAGGCCAGCAGTTTCGTAAAGGTTCACGAGGAAGTCGGCTTCATCAGCAGAGTTCGCACACTCCAGGGCCGTGCGTGGGGCGTAGTGCCGGGCGAGCATCCCCGGTGAAGGCATGGCCCCGCTTCCACTGGATGTACCAAGTTCCAGTTGGCCGAGGGTGGCTTCCAGTTTGGTGCGGTCGAGCAAACCGGGGCGAAGCAACCGCGGCTTGGGCAGTGACAAGTCGATGACAGTGGATTCCAACCCGCCTGCGCACGGTCCACCGTCGAGGATCACCGGCACGGCATCGCCTAGGCTGCGGGCCACGTGGGCTGCCGTAGTCGGGCTGAGTTCCCCGCTGCGGTTGGCACTCGGCGCGGCAAGCGGGCCGGTTGCGGAAATCAACGCTTGGGCAATCGCATTGGCCGGGCAGCGGATGGCCACGGTGTCGGCCCCGGCGGTTATCTCATCGGGCACCAAGGGGTTCTTCTTCAACACCAAGGTGAGTGGGCCGGGCCAGTACATCTTGGCGAGGTCGTCGGCCACGTCGGGCCACTCGGCCACCAGTTCCTTGGCCTGCGGAACACCGCTCACATGCACGATCAACGGGTTGGTGCTGGGCCGACCCTTGATGAGGAAGATCTTCTCCACAGCTTCGCGGTTCAGGGCCATCGCACCCAGGCCGTACACCGTCTCGGTGGGGAACGCCACCACGCCGCCGGCCAACAGCACGGCAATCGCACGGGCCATGTTCTCAGGTTGATCGGCAGGCAGTGGTTGTGAGGTCATGCAAACTGTTTTACGCCGGGGCGGGTGGAAGAGTAGCCGAGAGGCGAAGCTGAGCGTGTTTGTGCCGGGTGACAATCAAGTGTCAGCGGGTGAGGTGACATCTGCTCTTTCCCACCACATTGAAGATTGAAACGCAATAGGTATTTCGCCATCGCCGGGGTCGATGCCCTGTGCCTCCAGTTCATCAAACCAACGGTGCCTTAACGACTCTGGGAGCCGGGTACCGCACCAAGGGCAGAACTGAATACACACCGAGGAACACCCTCCGTCGTGAATAAGTAATCCATACTCGCGGAAGCGCGGTGAATAACCGATGAGGGCGTCTGGGCAATCGTGCCGTTCGGTATGTATGTCGCACACTGATTCGACCTGCCGTTGCATGACTTCGCAACAGTGGGACTCTGCCATCGAAAACATCCATGTGAAACATGAGTTGGCGACGAACCTACTCATAAGTCTCGCTATCGGCATCGGCAAGTTCAACACTGTTCTGCGAGGTGGAAATCAACCGTTAGCCGCGAGATGCAATCGAGTGCGAGAGACTTAACGCGCTCGATTGCATCTCGCGGCTAACCAGCATGTCAAACAATCGGGAACAAGGGAACGGGATACGCACGGACTTCGGCATCGACGAGCAGCTTCATCGACCTTCAAACCCCTGGAGTACATCCTCTTGAAGCGGAGCGTCGAAGTCATCCGGAACTGTGAATTCGCCTGCCGCCAGACCGTATGGTCGGGGTTTCAACTGGGTCGGAGTAACAGCCGTGAGTTCAGCCACAGGGCGACCGCAACGAGTTAAGACGAATTGTTCGCCAGCCTCGATCCGGTCGAGGAAGCTGTCAGCATTTTGAGTCAACTCTTGCAGGCTGATGGTGCTCATGATGGCATTGTAACTTGTGATGCTGCCGCTGGCTACAATACCCCATCATCCAGTGCGGTGGGGATTTCATGGCGACGCAGGTTCCGGTCACGGTGCTCACGGGCTTCCTCGGTTCGGGGAAGACCACGCTGCTCAATCACATCCTCACAGCCAACCATGGCAAGCGCATTGCCGTGATCGAGAACGAATACGGCGAGATCGGCATCGATCAGGAACTGGTGATCCGCTCCGAAGAGGAAATCTTCGAGATGAACAACGGTTGCCTGTGCTGCACCGTGCGAGGAGACTTGATCCGCATCCTCGGCAACCTGATGAAGCGACGCGACAAGTTCGATTCCATCCTGATTGAAACCACCGGCATGGCCGATCCCGGCCCCGTCGCCCAGACGTTCTTCATGGATGCCGACCTGCAGAAGCACACCCGGCTCGATGGCATCATCACCGTGGTGGATGCCAAGCATGTTCTGCAACATTGGGGCACACACGAAGTGCAGGAACAACTGGCGTTCGCCGATGTCATCCTGCTGAACAAAATCGACTTGGTGACGGAAGAAGAACTGACTTCATTGGAAGCGAAGATTCGCAAGCTCAATGCCGTGGCCAGGGTGCATCGCACGCAGAACAGCATCATCGACATGGATCAAATCCTGAACGTGCAGGGCTTCAATCTGGATCGCATTCTGGAACATGAACCGGACTTCTTGCGCGGGGCACCCAAGGCCGGGGCACTCAGTCTGAGTACGATTGAGGACGACCACAAGCATGAGCATGACCATGTTCACGATGAAGAAGTTGGTTCGGTGGGCATCGTTCAACCGGGAGCGCTGAACACCAAGAAGTTCAACGGCTGGATCAGCGAACTGTTGCAAACTCACGGGGCCGATATCTTTCGCAGCAAGGGTGTGCTGAACCTGCACGGCGACCCCAAGCGGTTCGTGTTTCAGGGCGTGCACATGATGCTGGACGGCAAGCCGGATCGCGCGTGGAAGCCCGGCGAAGAACGAATCAGCAAGCTCGTGTTCATTGGGCGGAACTTGGATCGTGCGATGCTGACGGCTGGTGTGCAGTCGTGTTTGGCGGGGTAATGAAGTAGGGCGGTACGAGGCTTCCGAGTGCCGCTGAAGATTCGGTATCGCACTGCGGCACTCGGAAGCCTCGTACCGCCCTACAAAAACAGGCACTCTGTGAGATTCGGAGGATTCAACCATGATGTTCGGTGCCAATCGCGGTCAACTCGATGATGCCCAGCAGGTGGCCCGCGCTCACTGGGCGAACGCTGCGGAAAAATGGAACGACGCTACGCAGAAACAACACGAAGAAGAGATCATTGCGCCGCTGGATGACCAAGTGACCCAACTGCTGCGCGCTGTCGATCAACTCACGCAGGTGATTGCCCAAGTACGCCGGGCCTGCGAGATCAACACGGTCGAGTCGCTGTGATGTTGTCTATTCATGATCCAAACTCACGATAACTTCCATGGGTATCAATTATGATGTTTGCATTCGGCATGAAAGAACTTGAAGTACTAGCAATACCAATCGGCATTATTCTTGTAATCATTGCTTTTCGATTCATTCCAGCTTTCCGTGACAGTGCCAAAGAAGGCTACGAACATGGCCAATCCATCAAGGCACAGAACCCTAAATATTTCAAGGTCATGGACCTTGTGTTTGGGATACTTTTGATTGTAGGCTTCTGTGTGTGGCTGTTCTTCTTCCGAAAGTAGATATACAATACTTGCTTAGGGCCTGTCTCGAAATAAGTGTTACAACTTTTTCCTCGGCGTGATGCGGTAGTTCCATTCGCCATGGAACGATTCCCGCTGGCACTGGATCGTTGCCAGCATCTCCTTCGTCACTTTCAGTCCCTTCGGATATCGT
>JBBRME010000171.1:0-9486 GCA_038230995.1 Gemmatales bacterium | reverse complement strand
GCTCGACGTGATCGTGTCGAACAAGCGGGGCGTGCATCTGCTGATTCAAGAGCGGAAGTAGGTCAACAAGCGGTCGAGCAAGAATCCTTTTTTGATGGCGTAGGCTGGCTGAGGGGAGAGCTACACTCACCCCTCAGCCAGCCTACGAAGAAGGTAGAGAAGAAGGACAAGTAACCCCCTGACCCAAGGATTCCCCCATGCGACTGTTTCTAGCGCTGCTGTTAAGTACCACCCTACTCCTCGCGGCACCGGTGCCCAAGGACAAAGCCAAGCCGAAGGATGAAGATGCTCTCCTTGGAAATTGGGCGGGTGAGAAGTTTGATGATTCAGGAGCTGGCAAGGGCCCAAGCCAAGAACAATTCCAAAAGTTGCGTTATGTTTTCAACAAAGATCATGAGTTCAAAATGCTCACCGGACGAAACGATGAATTCCAAGGCAGCTTCAAGTTGGATACTACAAGTGTTCCCAAATCTATCGACATCGAGTTAAAGACTCCATTCGAGCAAAAACTCTTAGGCCTATATGAACTCGATGGCGAATCTTTGAAGATTTGTTACACGCTCCGCTCGGATCTAAATAGACCAAAAGAGGTGAAAGCCATAAAAGGCGAAACGTACTTTATGACCTTCAGTCGTGTCAAAACGGAAGAGAAGAAGGATAAGTAACCGACGAGTTCAACGATCACAACTCCTGCCGCTGACGCGAGCAGGCTCAACAGCAACGATCACAACTCCTGCCGCTGACGCAAGTAGGCTCAACAGCAACGATCACAACTCCTGCCGCTGACGCGAGCAGGCTCAACAGCAACGATCACAACTCCTGCCGCTAACGCAGGCAGGCTCAACTCCGGCAGGGCGAGTGCCGTACCCATACAACAGGAAGGACTTTGCTCACGGAATCTCTCTCATGACGTTGGATATCCTTATCGCGGGTTTTGCGAATATTGACGCCGACGCGGCACTGAAAGAGAAAGCCGCACAGAGCCTCTTCACTTGGTTGACGGATGCGGACTACTCCACTTACCGCCCGCAACTCGAATGGATGATCGCTGAGCAAAAGTGGAGCCTGCTGCTCGACAGCTTTTATCAGATCATGCCGTTTGGCACCGGGGGCCGCCGTGGTTCCGTGGGCGTTGGGCCGAACCGCATGAACCTGTGGACCCTCGGGGCCAGCGTGCAGGGCCACTGCGAGTATCTCAAGCAGAAGTTCCCCGATATGAAGGAACTGCACGTGGTGCTGGCGTACGATGTGCGAATCTTCAAAGACAAACGCGGCGTCTATAACCCAGCGTTGCCCAACCCGGTAATGAACCTCACCAGCCGGAACTTCTGCGAGTACGCAGCGGGAGTCTACGCCGCCAACGGCATCCACAGCCACATCCTGTCGCCAGATGCCAAACGGTACATCAGCACGCCGGAACTCAGTTTTTGCCTCCGTCATCTGCAAGCACACGGCGGCTTGAACATGACCGCCAGCCATAACCCACCCGACGACAACGGCAGCAAGTTCTACGACGAACGCGGGGCGCAACCGGTGCCGCCCGAAGATCAGTTGATGAGTGAGTTGGTGGATCAAGTGACCACGATCCGCACCCTGCCTTGGCCCGACGCGGTGAAGACGGGCAAGGTGCATTACGTGGATGACAACACGCACACAGCGTACATCGACCTCTGCAAACATACCGCACTCATCCCCCCACCGAAGCTCAAAGAACTGGTGGTGGTGTACACCCCGCTTCACGGTGTGGGCTACTTCTGTGCGGGGGAAACGCTGGAGGCTGCCGGGTACACCATCAACCTGGTGAAGGAGCAGAGCGAGCCGAATGGCCTGTTCCCCAATGTGACCAAAAGCCCGAACCCCGAAGTGCCCGAGTGCATGGATCGGGCCGAAGTGTTCGCCAAGAGCATCGGTGCGGACATTGTGATTGCCACCGATCCGGATGCCGACCGCATCGGCGGGTTGGCCTGCACCAGTGCCGATGGCAAAGGCGATTACCGCTTCCTCACCGGGCAGGAGATCGCAGCATTACTCACGTACTTCAAGCTGCAACGCTTGAGTTCACAGGGCGATCTACCGGCTTCGCCGATCGTGGTGACCACGGAAGTAACAACGGGGTTGATCACGCGCATCGCCCGGCACTTCGGTTCCCAGATCATCAATGACTTACTCGTGGGCTTCAAGTACCACGCGGACGTGCTGTATCACCTCGAAACCTCGGGCAGCTTTGGCGAAGTCACTGGCACCACGAAGGACTTCGTGATCGCCACGGAGGAGAGCCACGGCATCCTCGCCACGCCACACCTGCTCGACAAAGACAGCGCCTGTGCGGCACTGCTGATGGCCGAACTGGCCCTGCACCAGAAGCGACAGAAGCACACCATCCCCGCGCTGTTGGACGACCTCGGCCAGCAGTTCGGCTACTACCGCAACGAGTTGCTCAACATCATCATGCCGGGGCTGGAAGGCAAGCAGAACATGGCGAAGATGCTCGACATCCTTCGCAACTCACCACCCAAGTCGATTGCTGGCTTCCCGGTGACAAGTGTCGAAGACCTGTGGAACGAAGATGGAAAGATGGGGCCGTTCAAAGGAGCCACCGACAAGGCCGCACGAAACTTCCTGATCTTCCGCATGCAACACGATGGCCTCGAAGCCAAGGTGTGCCTGCGACCCAGCGGCACCGAGCCGAAGGCCAAGGCGTACATTGAAGTAAGCAGCCCGCCGAAAGGGAAAGACACCGACTGGGACGCCATCACCAAACAGGTGGATAAAGTCGTGAAGGCCTTGGCAGATGAGTTCCTCGCACTCGCCCTTGGCACCGTGGGTGAGAAGCCGACAAAATGACACGTTCGCAGATGGAACTGACTTGTTGTCGACATGCGGAGAAGCTGATGAGTCGTCGCTATGCGTTTACGCTCATCGAGCTTTTGGTTGTGATTGCCATCATCGCTGTACTGCTGGGCCTCTTGTTGCCAGCCGTGCAACGGGTGCGTGATGCAGCAGCGGTGCTCCAGTGTCAGAACAATTTGAAACAGCTTGGCCTCGCGGCGATGAACTACGAGAGCGAGCGTGGGGTGTACCCGGCGGTGCGCACGAATAGCCTCGGGCCAAGCTGGGCCGTACCGCTACTGCCACATTTGGAGCAAGACAGTTTCTACCGCACTTGGGATGAGAACTACGCCTTCGTTCGGCAGGGTCGTGGCAGCCCGGCGATGAAGGTTTACTCGTGCCCGAGCCTGAGAAACTCGTCGTTGGCGGATCGGCAATCCATCGATGGAGACTTGTTGAATATCATCGACTGGGCACGCATCGGCAACCCTGGTGGCTCAGGGCGTTTTCAGCAGATAACGAGTGGGTTAGGTGACTATGCCGCAAGCATCGGCCCGACAGGATTCATCGGCCTGCAAGACGACGACAAACTCCTGGCCGGCCGCTTCGCACGTGATTACGAAAAAGATCCCTACCGCGATATCCCCGCAATTTGGGCGTTGATTGGTGGCGACATCGATGGTGTACCGCCGCACTACAACGTGGGGAACTACACACTGGGTGCCACGCCTTCGTTCCTCGTGCGACAAATGTGCGGGACAACGAGCGGAGGTGGAGTCTTCCGAACCGGTCGTGGCTTCGCACTCACCAGCATCTCGGATGGAACCAGCAACACTTTTCTGATCGGCGAAAAACATGTCCAACGTGGCACGGAAGGGCAAGGAGTGTTCGAAAATAGCAAACAAACCGGTGGCGCTTTCAACATTGTGGAACGCTACGACAACTCCATTTACGATGGCCAATTCTTCCATGGCAGCACCCGGCCAGCCGGGCCTGCGTTCCCACTGGCGTTGAACACGGATGAACCCGGATGGAAGTTCGGAAGCCGGCACAGTGGTGGGCGAGTCAACTTTGTTTTTTGTGATGGGCACGTGCGGGGGATACGCAATTCCATCGATCCGCAAACCCTGGGAATGCTGTCTCACGCAACCGACGGCGGTGTGGTTGGTAGTGATTTTTAATGGCATGAGGCATTGTTGTGCCGACGAAATCTGCCGATGATAATGTGCTAGAACTCCTCGTATGTGCTTGACGGGAACCAGCCAGTGGCCATCCAATCGAACGACTTTGAAGCACCGAAGCCCAAGCCACGCAACGCGGCTGCCGAACTCCAGGCGATCATCGACGAGGGCATCCGCGCCTACGAAGCCGAGAACTTTCCATTGGCCATAGCCAAGTTCTCCCTCGCACTACGGCAGTCGCCAAAATCGACGGAGACACTCTACCACCGAGGCTTGGCGTATTTCATTCAGCAGCAATACCAGGAAGCTATAGCGGATTGTGACACCGCGTTGTCACTGGACAGCAAGAACGCTCGCCTGTGGTTCCTGCGTGGCGATGCTCACGGCCGCTTGAAGAACTTTGAAGTCGCCGTGACGGACGTTCAACAAGGGCTCAAGTTTGATGTCAAATCGGCCTTTGGCTGGGATTTACTCGGCTTCTTTTACGTGGAACAGCGTGAGTACGAGAAAGCCGTTGAAGCGAGTACACGCTCCATCAAGCTCGACAACGAGTACGCTGCCGCGTGGTACCAACGTGGGCGAGCCAACTTCTACCTCAATGAAGACAAAGCCACCGAGCGTGACCTGGACAAGGCACTCGAACTCGATTCAGAATGCATCGGGGCGCTCGAATACCGCGGCAGGCACTTGCTGTACACCGGGCGGTATGAAGAAGCCGCAGAAGATTTCGACCGCGTGGTGGAGGCCCTGCCAGACTGGTACGCAGCGCGAGCCTACCGGGCCGAGGCACTGGTGGAACTGGAAGACAGGATTGACGATGCGAAAGCCGATGTCGATCTCGCCGTGACGCACAACCCGGACTGGGTATACGCACATCAGGTGCGTGCCCAGGTTCACGTCCGGCAACATGCTTATGCGGCTGCACTGGCCGATCTCAACAAGGCTATTGAACTCGATGATGCTAAGAACGACGATCTCCTGCAATTCCGTGGGCAAGTTCACCTGTTCGAAGGACACTACGCCGAGGCGATCCGGGATCTCGATCTGGCGTTGAAGATCGACCCGCAGAACGCCGTAGCGATTTGCCTCTACGCCCAACTGCACTTCGAAGAGAAGCGATACACCGAGGCACTGGCCAGCAGCGAAGAGTGTTTGAAGTTGAACCCCGAGGATGACGATGCGGTGGAGATTCGGGCTTTATCCAACGCCAAGTTGAAGAACCGCAAGGCAGCACTGGCGGATGTGGAACGCTTGTTTTCGATGAAAGGCGATGACGACGCGGACGTGTACATCGTGCGTGGAGACTGTTACTACTTTTTGGGCGACTACCCGGCCGCCTACAAGAGCTATGCCCGTGCGATGGACTTGGAGCCGGAGAGTGCTGAACACGCCAACGAATACGCCTACGCCTTGGGTGCTTGCCCGGTTGAAGCCCACCGCGATGTGAAGCTGGCACTTCAATTGTGTGACAAGGCGTTGTCGCTGGCGGAAGACTCGAACAGCCCGGAAACCTGGTGGCATCGTGACACCAAAGCCATCGCCCTAGCTGCCGACGGACATTTCGACGAAGCGGTGGCGTTACTGGATGAAGTGTTGAAGCACCTCACCCATATCGTTCTGCGTCAAGAATCGATAGATCGCCGGGAACTGTTCCGCAAACGGTTGCTGTTTGTGGCAGATGAGTAACGAGGTGAACGTTTTCACACTCTCGCTCGTTCGGTTTCGCCCGTACAATCGTCTCTGTTGAACCGTGCTGTTCCCGGTTGCGAGGCGATCATGCAAGCGAAAAGACTTCTCTTCTGTGCAGGTTTGTTCGGTGCAGGATTCACCAGTACCATCGCGGTGGCCCAACAGGTCGTCTTTCAACCGGTCATGAAAGCCGTCCTCCCCGCGTTGAAGGCGACGGAGAAAGCACCGGGCAAAACCGAATCGCAAGAGGAAATCGACAAGAAAGCCCTGCAAGCTGTGGGGTTGAAAGAAGACGACTACCCGAAGCTCATTGCCTACCTCAAAGATCGCACACTGAGTCAGGATTCACTGACAACAATCCAGAACCTCATCAAGAAGTTCGAGTGGAACGTACCGTACGATGAACGGATCGCGGCACAGGAACAACTCCTCAAGATCGGTGGGCCTGCTGTAGCCCCGCTCAAGTTGGCGATCAAGGACGACAACGAAGCCGAGACCACATTCCGCGCGAAAGAAACATTGAAGCGGATGGAAAAGGAAAAATCCATCAGCGGGGATATCACGGCCTCCGTGGTGCGGGCGCTGGGTCGATCGAATTCGCCGGAAGCTGTCGAAGCCTTGTTCGGCTTCCTGCCCCTGGCGGATACGTCGCAATTGATCGAACTGATCCAGCAAGCCGTCATCATGAACGCTGGTGAGCCGGGTAAGCCGAATCCCACACTCGTCAAAGCCCTCGACGATACAAACGATAATCGTCGCCGCGTGGCAGCGATCGCTCTCGCTTCGGGTGCTACTGAAAAGGATCGCATTCGCTTCAAGGAGATTCACCCTCGCCTCATTGAAATGGCCAAGGTGGACAAAAATAACTCGCTGCGATTTGAACTCTCACGCATCTTGCTTTTGGAGTGTCGAGAGAAACAGGCTGTGGCGTTCTTGATCGACACGCTCCCAGCATCGACACGTGGTCAATCGTGGGTGATTGAAGAGTTGCTTGTACAGATCGCCGGGAACGACTCGCCCAAGGAACGCTGCAAACACTCCCGTCAAGTAGGAGACACTAAAGAACCGATCAGCAACAAGGCAGCCCGTGAAAAGGTTCGCGATGCCTGGAAGAAATGGTGGGATGCAAACTCGGCGAAGGTGGACCTCACGAAGTTGAACCTGAAGCAGACGCTTCGTGGCGAGTTCGTCATGATGATTCAGACATGGAACGGCCGACAGCAAATTCAGGTGATTGAGTACAGCCGTGACGACACCATCAAGAACCGCTACGCCTTCGAGAATAACAGTGGCTTCATGGATATGATCTACCTCGATAGTGAACGCACCTTGATGATGGATGGAAATAGTTTCAACCTGACTGAGCGTGACAGTACGGGCAAAACCATCGCCACTCGAACCGTGCCTGCTTCTGCAGATAAGAAGAACAATGCCCGGCAATTCGGCTTCCAAGGCAAGACCCTTCAACTGCTGCCGAACAACAACATTCTGATCGTATCGGGCAATGGTTTTGTGGAAGTGGATAAGGACTTCAAAGAAGTGTCGCGGTATACGCGCCCGGATGTCAACAACCAACCACAGTTCGATGTTTCCGGTTCATTGCGCATGACGGATGGCCGCACGGCCGTGTTGCTGACCACGAATCGCTTGTTCATGCTCGACGATAAGTTGAAGGAAGACAAAGAACGCAAGAGTGCAACGACTCAGCCACCAGCGTATCGCCAGAACCTCGCGCAGAGCGGTGAAGACAAAGTGCTGGTACTGGAGCAATCACAGGTCGTGGAGTACGACCTGAAGACCGGCAAAGCCGAGCCAGCCAAGGTGAAAGAGATTTACAACGCGATCTGCCTGCAACGCCTGCCCAACGGCAACGTGATGTACGTGGATCAAAACAACTACCCGAACCGGATCGTTGAGAAGACGGCCACCGGTGAAGAAGTGTTCAGCATGAACATCCCTGACAACAACGGTAACCTCGTTAAGGGCATGGTGAAGTAGAGCATCAGGACACGAACAGACCCCAGCAATTGCTGGGGTCTGTTCTTTTGGTCTCACGATTACGCCAGCACGATCTGCTTTTGCTGTTTCAACTGCGAATGGCTCGTTGCATCTCGGCGCGGAGTGCAGCTTCCGACATCACACCAGCATGACGGGCCACGACCTTCCCACCTTTGAAGATCAGCAGGCTGGGAATGGATGCGATGTCATAGGCGGATGCCAGCGCTTGGTTCTTGTCCACGTTCACTTTGCAGACTTTGAAGTCCTTGGCGAGCGCTTCGATCGCCGGGTTCATGGTTCGACATGGCCCGCACCACTCGGCCCAGAAATCAACGAGGACTGCCTCCGTCGATTCGATCACTTCCTGCTTCCATTTGAACTCATGGAGGAGCACGGCGATTCTCCTTTGGGGTACGCCCTCATCGTGGCGGTTCGATAGATATTGTACGCTCGCGCGCTCCGATTCGGTTTGTGAAGCTCGGATCGGATGAATGGTGCCCTGGGCCCGGTGGAACATGCGCTAGAAGAGCAGGCCAAGAAGCAGATTGTGGAACTCGACCCGGCGGCTCCGGTGGAAGCGAAGGTGGTGGAAGAGACGTTCCGGCGTTATGCTCGTGTCTACGACTTGCGAGTGGGCGGGCAGACGATCCGCACGAGCAGTGAGCATTCGTTCTATGCGGCTGGGTTGGGTTGGACCGAAGCGAGTTCTTTGACAACCGGGATGGAGTTGCTCACAGCCAGCGGCGAGTGGGTTCGGGTGGAACGTGTGGACGACACGGGCGAGTGGGAGGTGGTATACAACCTCCGCGTGGCCGACCACCACACCTACTTCGTGGGGGACGATACATGGGGATGGGCCGCCTGGGCGCATAATGCATACATGCCGGGTGCAGACATGAGCTTCCAGAAAGTAGGAATTGCCTACACGTAAGTCGCAATGGCAGCGTGGGATTCATTACCCAGGTATTTACAAAAGACAACGATTGCAGTGAGTGCAACCAAAGATAAAGAACTTATGTATCTTTATCTTTCACCACAAGTCACAGTTAGCGATCAACAGATGCAAGAACTGCGAACTGATCTACAGACAGCTTATCCAGGTGTTGAGATAAATATCAAGCATGGTGGTTTCGGTCATGCTAAATATCGGCTATACAATGACTACAAAGGTAAGATCAATGCGATAGGGATTTCGAATCCAAAAGGCCCTTGCAAAGATCGTGATGGCTGCTTTGACTTCTTCACTAATGTTAAATGGAAAAACATTTGGCACCCAGACTAGTTACTCAAAGGAGCATTATGAGTATTTGGCTTACGATGAACGATGAAATTGCAGCGTTTCAGGCATTATCGGTTAACGCGAAGCGGATTCAACTTGAACAAATGTCAAGAGACTCGAACGCGGAAATTCGGAATAGATAGCTAATCATTTCAAAACGAACTGGCTTTGTTGTAGATGATCTATGTCTTTTTCTTTCCTACGATCAGGACGATGGTGTGCGATTCATGTCGATGGATTGCGCGCGTACTTTGAAGCTGATTACGCTCGCTCCTCGCGTAATAGAAATGATTACGCGAGATCCCGACGAATGTGTAAGGAGCCACGCGGCACTTGCTGTACGTGCTGTATGCTCAAAAAGCGATATTCCTAAGGGCCTGTCTCGAAATAAGTGTTACAACTTTTTCCTCGGCGTGATGCGGTAGTTCCATTCGCCATGGAACGATTCCCGCTGGCACTGGATCGTTGCCAGCATCTCCTTCGTCACTTTCAGTCCCTTCGGATATCGTG
>JBBRME010000170.1:0-9501 GCA_038230995.1 Gemmatales bacterium | reverse complement strand
TGCTCGATATTGCGTTCGTCAGTTTTCTGCCGGGCGAACGGTTCCCACTGCGATCGCTGTTGCACCTCGAATCCGTGGTGTTGCTCGATCAGTACGCTCCGGGCAAATTCAATCGCTACGCACTCGAAACTGATGAGTGCGACCACCTGACCTGCGCAGTCGGCGACGTGAACGGCGATGGCAAACCCGACTTAGTCGTGGGCAAATACATTCGCGGCGGCAAATCGAGTTCCCCACTCAAAGTGTGGATCAATGACGCGGGAAAGGGTAAGTGAAATTGTGCACAAGTCTTAATTAGAGCGGTTCCCGTTGGTGCGATAAAGTTCTCTGGGACTTCTGGTTACTTCTTCCACGCCGCCCAAAACATTGCGGCCATGGCCGACAACCTATTCGGATCGGGAACCCCGAACAGTTCATGACCTACCTGGAAAACCAATCCCACCGCGTGAACGACCGCTACCGACTCGCCTGCGGTGAACCCGTCGGCAGTGGACTGATTGAAAGTGCTTGCAAACAGCTGATCGGAAAACGAATGAGGCAAACCGGATGGCCGAACTGTGTTGCCTCACCTAATCCTGACAATTAAACGGGTACTTTATCGATGCGTAAACGACAAATCCCCCTGACGAAACCCATCGTCGACCTGCAATTGACGCTATCGGTCTGCCGAGGTATGCAACCGCGCTTCGATTTGCGGGGGAGTGGCACGTGAACTTTCGATTGATTGTGATCTTTTGTGCTACTGGCTCCATGACTTTGGTTGGTTGTGCCAGCACATGGGATCGTGTTTCTTCGCAATCATTCCGCGCAGCACCGTTCAAATCCATGACAAAGAACGACGACGCAATGCTAGTTCTCCGCTCAAAGTCAGACGGTAATTCGCGTGCAGAGGCTATGAGGAATCTCAGAGAGCCCTTGGCAAATAGTCAGACAGAGCAAATACAAAACGAAGCACTCCAAATACTGGCTGAAGCGGCGACAACCAGCCCTAGCCCAGTTGTTCGAACTGCAGCAATCGATGCTTTGGGTCGCTTCCGAGACCCACGAGCGGTAAACATCCTCATTGCTGCGTACCACAAAGCCGACGGTAATACGAACGAACCCGGCCCGAACGGCGAAATCCTGCAAGTGGGTGCCAGTTCAAGTGAATCTTTCCAAAACCCATCGAGCCTGTTAGGGCCAATCGGATTTGAACCAGCTTTTAGAACAACGCTTCGTTCCCGAGTTGCCACAGCACTGGCCAATACCTCGCAGCCTGAAGCTGTACAGTTCTTGGCCAAAGTTGCCCAAACGCGACCAAGCACCACGATTGAAGATCCATCAGAACGCGATGTTCGCGCGGCTGCCGTGCGAAGTTTAGGTTCGATTCGCACAAAAGAGTCAGTTGCGGTGCTTGCGGAAGTATTGAAATCGGAAAACGGTCGCGACGTTGTGATAGCTGGACATGCAGTCGATGGACTAAAAAGGCTGACGGGCAAAAACTTCGAAGCGGACCCCGAGAAGTGGTCGGCCGTCGTGCAAGCCGGGGCTGATTTATCGCCGGAACCAAACATGATTCAAAGAGCGTTGGGCCTGACAACGCCACAGTAGGATGACTCAGCGGTACTTGACGAGGCATCACTACGGCCTACAGTGTCGGCCTGAATCCGCACGGAACAATCATGCCAGTAACGTATGCGAACCGCGGAGAGCCACTCCCGCCGATCTTGGATCGCTGGCGTTTGTTGTTACTTGTCGTCGTAGCGATCGTCGTGCACGTTTTAATCATCATCAACAGCGCAATGACTGCCCGCGACAGCATTGGCTTCGTGCGCGATGCTTGGAACTACAAAAACCCGCAAAGCTCGCGCCTCGTTTACATGAAACAACGTCCGCAGCATCCTGGTTATCCCGTAATGGTTGCTGCTGTCTCTGCATTTGTACCTGGCTCTTTGCCCAACCAAGAACATTCGCAGATGTTGCGATCTGCACAGGTAACCAGTGCGATCTGTGGCATTCTCCTAGTATTTCCAGTGTTTTGGATCGGCCGTGCTTGGGCAAGCTCGAATGTCGGGTTCGTAGCAGCGTTTTTTGTAACCGTACTACCTGTATTAGCTCGCGACACAAGTGATGGCCTGAGCGATGGCCCTTACTTGTTGTTCGTGTGTGTGGCACTAGCATTCGGCGTGAAGTGTCTGAGGGTTCTGGCGACCACAAACTGGGCTTCTGCATTCTGGTGTGGCTCATCTGGAGTGTCAGCAGGCCTTGCTTATCTGGTTCGACCAGAGGGACTGGTGCTCCCGCTTGTTGGCTTGCTCGTCATGGTTGTTTGCTTGGTACGACGGGTGGCCAAGCCTAAGACTGTGCTTCGTGATTTCGCGTTCATGTTTCTGGGCTTTGTAGTTTGTGCTGGGCCTTACATGCTGTTGATTGGCAAGTTGACGAACAAAAGCGCGATGGTCGAACAGGAACTCACTTTTGAACCGCATGCGGGGCCACTGTTGGCAGAGTCGATTGCGACTACTCAGAAAGGTGTCGGTCGAATCGGTTCCGCTGTTATGGCATGTGTTAGAGAAGTGCTCAAGACCGGACACTACGGAGTGGCTATTTTCGGTGTCATCGGTCTGATCGTTTTAACTCAGAAGTGGAGACGCGAGCCGAAGTATTGGTTTCCACTCATGTTTCTCGTTGTTCATAGCGGGGTAATCGTGGCTCTCGCGTACCGAAGTGGCTACGTCTCTGAAAGACATACCATTCCACTCGTCGCTATTTTGGCCATCGCCGCGGCCTGCGGCTTAAAGCCCTGGCAACAACTCTGGCATCGAGTGCCTATTGCTCAAGCATTTTTACGCTGGAAACACTGGCCGGCAGTGACAGCCATAGTCTTGGTGGCAACTTGTCTTGTCGGTTTAGCAAAACCTCTGCACGAGAATCGCCTAGGTCACGCCGACGCTGGTGCCGCGTTGAAAGAGGAACTGCTGAAACTCTCACCTATTAAGCAGGATAGTGTTGTTATTCTCGATCACTACGATTGGGCACAGTACCACATCGGCGTACTGCCTGGTACGCGTTGGGCACAAAATCTCTATCGGGTGCCACCTGATCCACCAGTTGAGAAACAACGCGTCCGTTTTATAGTTCTGGAAGAAAAAGAAGGCGAAATTGACTCACCGAAGTTCGATAGCCCTCGCCATCAAGAGGCCGTCGCTTTACTTCGCAATCCGAAGTTCCACTGGCAGAAGCTCGGGACTTATCCACAAAGCCAAAAATCAGACGCTTACGTTCGAGTCACTCTCTACCGATCAGAATCCGTGGAACCATAATTTTCGCTTTGTGTAGTTACTTCAGGGTGACGTTCTCTGTATTTCCAGCTGCGACATCGGTGTGACTGCTCGTTGCTCTCCTGAAGACATTTTGGATTTGATTGCGATCATCCATATTTGCTGACTCATTCCGTGCAATCTACTCATCCCATCAACGTTCGTGTTCTACCTTCGACTGTCGTCCTGTAGTACGTGTGCAGTCTGTATGTCCGATTCCGTTGTCGAGCTTGTACCCATTACGGTGGAAGCCATCGTCGAGTACATGCCTGCGCTAAAAAGTCCAGATCCAACGAGACGAATCAAGGCACTCAAAATCATCGTCCGCCACTGTCCTGCGGGTGTCGAGTGCTATGAATCGCTTTCGAAATTAATCCACGATCCTGATTATAACATCCGCGAATTAGCCTTGCAGGGCGTTAGTACCTACGGTTTGTTTGCTTTCGACACACTTCTCGATTGCTTGCAACATCACTGTAAGTACGTTCGTCGACAAGCCGTGTGGGGATTGGGCAAGCTCGAGTTAGCAGCTTTACCTGCACTGCGTGAGCTGTGCGAACGGTTAAAAGACAAGGATTCGCGTACGGCTGGCGGCGCTGCCCAAGCTCTGGGCGCAATTGGCCGCGATGCTGGTGATGCCGTCCCGGCGTTAGCAGAAGCAATGCGTGGAACGAACGTCGTGCTCTGTCGGCTTGCCAGCAAAGCGCTGAGTCAGATCGGTGCACCGGCCATTCCTACGCTGATCACACACTTGGGCCATCACGATCCATTCGTTCGTGGAGAGACAGCTTTTGCTCTTGGTTGGATTGGTCAGGCAGCTAGCCAAGCAGTGCCCATGCTGACAACGACACTGACGACTTGGAGCAATATGCATCTCATTCATCAACCAGCTGATGGAAACTCCGGCATCCACGAACGCACTACCCCAGTTGGACAAATCAAGCAAACCGACGAAAGCGAGGAGAACTCGCTGATTCTGATCATCCAAGCGTTGGGCCGGATTGGCACTTCAGCTCATGAAGCAATATCGGTACTGCAATCAATGAGCCAGAAAGCTTGTGGTCGGCTTCGCGAAGCGGCATCGCAGTCTCTTGATCAGATCCGTGTTGTTCAGGAAGAAACAGGTTCTTCATTATGAGGTTGGCTCATCCAGTAAAGGATTGATTTGACCTCAAACGGCTTGAGTTTAGGCCAACGAGATAACAGTTTAGCCAAGAAGCCGCTCAGGTGTGGTGCTGCCCAACTGGTTGCTGGTTCCTTGGCAAAAGGCCCTAAATACCCACGGCTGTGGGCTACAAACTCTGCAGGTTCATTGAGCAGGTATTTGAGATCATTCGGACTGTCGAATAGTGACTTATCCACAGCGCACAATAACGGGCCGAATGACGATGGATAGCTCCGCTGATGCGGGTGCTCGTTGTGTGTAGCGGCAACAACCATCACGTCGCGGAAATACGCTTCTTCAATCAGCCGTTGAAGTTGCAACCGCTTTGCAGGTTGAGTGAGTTGATGTTCGGCAATGCCCACCGAAAGCTGAATGATATTGACGTTCCACACTTCAAGACTGTGTCGTATCGCGGCATTCAGTCGGTCAAAGTCGCTCTCACCACGTTTGCCAAAGACATCTGCAGAATAAAGCTGAACCTGTGGAGCAAGTCGAAGGACAATGTCGGCCACCGTAGTTCCGTGCGGAGCAGAGTGTTGACCGTCATCTTCGTTCGGCTTCATGGATCCGGCTTCATAAACCACACCCGGAATCGGCTTGGCGTTAGGCCATCGTTGCGCGATTAACGAACGCTGGATGCCCGTGTCGATGACGGCCAAGCGCACCCCATCTCCGGTGGCCAGTGGGTCGTTCAGCACTGTGCCGGGCGACCATCGATCGAGCAACATCTGATAAGGATCGACGCCGCTCGTCATGAGCCGGGTTCCAAGTGCGAGAGTATCACGGTATCAATAAAGGCGTGGCTCAGACCCAGTCGCGTGGATCAGAGATCACACCAGTAAGGGCTGAAGCGGCAACGGTTAACGGGCTGGCCAGGAACACTTGCGCCTGCTTGTGACCCATCCGCCCAGGGAAGTTACGATTGGTTGTGCTGATGCAGGAGATCGGTGTATTGAGCCGACCAAACGTATCTGCAGGGCCACCCAAACAAGCAGCACAACTGGCTTCGCCAATCTTGGCACCGGCATTCAGGAAGATGCTTCGCAGGCTCTTTCCACCGATCATCTCGGTGTCCAAAGCGGCGTCCACTTCCGTAGTGGCAGGCACAACAAAGGTGTCGATCTTCACGGAGTGTCCGTTCATGATGGCCGCTGCGGCCCGGAAGTCCGTTAGCTTGCCCCCGGTACAACTGCCGATGTAAGCACGGTCCAGCTTTGTGCCCTTCACTTCGCTTACAAACGCCTTGTTGTCTGGGCTGTGCGGCTTGGCGATGACAGGTTCGAGCTTCGATACATCGTACGTTTTCTCGAAAATGTACTTGGCCCCGGCGTCGGGTTTCAGCACGGTATAGGGCTTGTTACCAGTACGTTTACCCCGCTCATCAACGTACTTGGTTGTCACGGCATCGGCAGGGATCAAACCGTTCTTGCCACCGGCTTCAATCGCCATGTTGCAGAGCGTCATCCGTTCTTCGATGTTCAGAGCAAACACGCCATCACCGTCGAATTCCATGGCCCGGTAGGTGGCTCCATCAACACCGATGTCGCCGATGACTGCGAGGATCAAATCCTTGGCCATGAGGTACGGCGGCAGGTTGCCGTGAAACACAAACCGCATCGTCGGCGGCACCTTCAGCCATGTCTTGCCGGTGCCCATGACGAAGCCCGCATCGGTATTGCCGATGCCTGTGGCAAATTGCCCGAAAGCGCCGGCCGTGCAAGTGTGGCTGTCCGTACCCAGCAAGATTTCGCCGGGCCGCGTGTGGCCTTCTTCGGGTAGTGCAATATGACAGACACCCTTGTAGCGTTCGGTGCCAACGTCGTAGTAGTACGGCAGGTTCTGTTCTTTTGCGAATTCACGCAGCACATCGACGTTGCGATTCGCAAGCACATCCTTGGTGAAGATGTAATGGTCGGGGATGATGACTACTTTCTCTTTGTCCCATACCTTGGCCTCTTTGCCAAAGTGCTTCTTGAAGATGCCGATCGTGCCCGGCCCACAGACATCGTGCGTCATTAGCACATCCACATTGACCCAGACGTTTTCATTCGGTGCAACCGAATCGCGTCCTGCGGCTTTCGCCAAACATTTTTCCGTTAACGTCATCGCGGACATCGTGATCTACTCCGAGTCTTTGGATTTCTGAACGTAGTACTGAACTTGTGGGTCGTTAAACAATTCCGTCAAAGGCAATTCGAAGCCTGGGAACACAGAGAACCCGTTGAGAGTGTCCGAGATAGTCAACCGCGACATTTGCGTAGGACTGCGGTACACATCGACCGTCGCTTCCTCTGCATCAATTACCCAAGCGAGCAAACTGCCGCCAGAGAAATAGTCCGCGATCTTCTGCCGAATTTCTCCCCGTGTGTTCGATGGGGAGAGCACTTCCACGACAAGATCCGGCGAGAAAGGGATGACAAGTTCCTGCGGTGTGGTCAATCGACGATGTCGCTCCCAACACGTAAACGAAACATCAGGTAGTCGGGTTCGTGTTTCGGTAACTCGTGTCATAAGATCCGGGGTTGCGACGAGACCAAGCTTATATTTCCTTGAATGGTTCCACATCATCGAAAGCAACGTAGCAGTCAGGTATGAAGCCAACTTGCTCATTGGTTTCTCCACCAGAATGCCGTCGATCAACTCCACAAGAACCTTGTGTTCACCATCGACCAATCGGATCATGTCTGCTTCGGTGGCGGTGCCGGGCAATGGATCCCAGAGGATACGGTACAAGGGGATGTCACCCACTGGCGCGAGAATGTCGGCCAACCGTGGCACGGTGCGTTCAACTTCGAGCGTGGTCATCCGCGTTCCTCCGCCTGCAACGTCACAGTATGGTATACATCGTCATCCGCTGAACGGTGATACCACATGGGCTTTCCGCGTTGGGCATTTCTTACTTGTACCCTCGTGCTCTGCGCGAGCATCGCTGTAGTAGCGTTGCTCCGTGCCCCACCGGGAATCAATTTTCTTCCCGGCGATTGCCCGTACTATGCGGCCACCGCTATATCGCTTGTTGAAGATCGAGACTTTGAACTTCGCAATCAACTGGAACGAGATGGAAAAACGCTTCTTGATCACGAGAGTTTCTTTGCCGTAGTCAACGGAGCAATTCTGCCCAAGCACTCGACGTTGATGCCGGTTCTTTCTGTCCCGTTTTATCTCGCTGCTGGCAAGCCGGGTTTTCTGGTCTTCAACGTGCTGCAAATGGTTCTATTGCTCTGGGGTATCAGCTTGCTCGGTGGAGATACTCCGACATCGCGAATCGTTGCACTCTTGGGCCTGATTCTTTCGCCGTGGTTGAGCTACATTTTCAACTACTCGCCGGATCTCTTCGGCACGGCCATCGTCCTTTGGGCTTACGTTGCAGCCCGAAAACAACGACTTGTATCGTGCGGTGTCTTGTGTGCTTTAGCAGTGTGGGCCAAGGTGTATCTGCTCGTGATTCTCTTGCCACTCGGGTGGTTGCTCGTGATCCATCCCTGGAAGCAATGGTGGAAGTTGATGGTTCCAGCTTTGCTCATGCTCACACCCATGCTGTTGCTGCACGCTCGGCTCTATGGCAACCCCTTGGCCACGGGTTACGATTTTGAAGCTCACTTCGACGAAGTAGGTGAACTCTACCCGTTGGGTCACGCCGCACGTTTTCATCAGCCGTTTTTCGTTGGTCTGTGGAGCTTGCTCTTCGATAGCCAACTCGGCCTCATGACCAAGTCCCCCATCTGGCTCGGCTGGCTGTTGTTGATCGTGACATGGAAGTTGTTGAGCAAAGAAGAACGGGTTTGGTCGATCCTCATGACGCTCGGCCTTTGGCTCAACCTGCTGCTCTTTGCCAAGTACGACGAGTGGAACGCCAGCATCCACGGCAACCGTTTCCTCTTTCCGTCCTTGGCGTTGAGTCTTGCGGTGCAAGCCCCGTGTTGGAATCAACTCTGGTTGAAGTACCTACAATCTCGGAGTGCCACCAAGAGAACTAGCGATGAAGCCCATCACAACGATTCTTCTACTACTTCTGCCAAGTCTCGCACTAGCGAATGACCCCGTTAGCGGTCGGTGGCGTGGAAGTTGGCAGAGCGATAAAACCGGCCACCACGGGCCAATGCAAGCCTTCGTTCGCCCAGCCACGGATGGCTACAACGTGTTGTTCATCGGGCGCTTCGCCAAGGTGATCCCATTCGCTTATCGCAGTCACCTGAGCACAACTGGTGCTACAGACAGCGGTATGTCGCTTTCCGCGGAGAAAAAACTACCGCCGTTTGGCACCTTCAGTACACAGGCCACTGCAACAGCAAACGTCTTCGAGGCGCGTTACAGTGCCAAGGTCGATCACGGCACTTTTCGCTTCAGCAGGTAAGCAACACCTGATTTCTGCTGTCGCTGCGACTTTTGTGCTTACCTCTGCCATGAACTCGCCATCGCCTTGCTGATGCCCGGTCACGCTCCCACCTTCACATCCACCTCTTCAATTGCGGCGTGGCCCGATTTGCGGAACGGCCGAGGAAGTGGCTGCGCATTCCCCCGTTCGTCAATCGTCCGGCAGCGGAACACGTATTCACCCTTTGCAACCCCCGGCAGCACGGCGGCCCAGTGCGCGTTGGTAAATCTCATCGGCCACACCTTCGGCACGCCCGCGGCCGTGAATCCGTGCGTCCCAGCGGGAACCTTGCCGTCCGGAACCGCGCCCCACCGCGTCGGGGCAGGAAGGATCTTTGCATCCACCCACGGAGCGGTGGCGAAGTACGGGTCGTTCTTCCGCGGCGCACCCAGAGCCTCGAGCGACACCTGCACTTTCGCGAGGCCCGCCTGCCCCACCTGAGCGTACCCCGAGACGGCAATCTTCCCGCCAGCCGACACCATATTCGGGACCGCCAACGTGGCTGCGAACGTCTTCATCGGGCTGTCGACATCGTTATTCTGTTCGACGTAGGTGTCATTCGCCGTGCCGAGGTTTGTCAGCACCATGTGCGTCAACCACTTGATGGACTTGAAGCCGTAATCCTCAGGGACGACGACACGCACCGGGCCGCCGCGTTCGGG
>JBBRME010000169.1:0-9585 GCA_038230995.1 Gemmatales bacterium | reverse complement strand
GGCCGACAGTTTATCGTTGTCCAACCACAAGTCCCAACCGCGATAGCCTTTGTCGTTATCCATCTTGGCGAAGATCGCGGCGTTCTGCCCACGTTGTGGTACTTGCACCCATGCGGCGTAGCTGAACGGCTTGTCGGCTTCAAACTCGCCCACGTCCGGTGGGAACTCCAGTGCCCCGGCTCCATCAGGCTTCAGACCCAGGGCCTTGCTATCCCCGTAAGCTCCTGCACGCCAGTTGAAGCCCGCAGGGAGTTTCGCCGTCATCGGCTTGCCATTCCACACATAGCGGATGGTGTCGCCGGCCCCTTCATCCATCCACGCGGCTAGGGTCAGGCCATCAGCCGTGGCTTGTACGTCCGTCGGTTTCGCCTTGCCCAACCACGCATCGAATTCTTTGCGGGCTGCTGCCTTGCGGGTGTTGAGTGCGGTCTCCGCTTCCGTCAGTCTCGCCTTGAAGGTGATGTACTTCTCGCGGTCGTCTTTGGCGGGTACGAAGAGGATCGGCGGGGTGTCCTTGATGTTGCCGTCCATCGCGTTTTGTGTGGTGTTGTTAAAGAACGCGGACATGCTGTAGAAGTCGCGCTGGCTGATCGGATCAAACTTGTGATCGTGGCACACCGCACATCCAGCAGTGAGGCCCAAGAACACCTGGCTAGCGGTTTCAATCCGGTCGCGGGTGTACAGCACGAGGTACTCTTCGCTGATGGCCCCGCCTTCATTCGTGGTGATGTGGCTACGGTTGAAGCCCGTGGCGATTCGCTGCTCCAGCGTCGGCGTTTCTAACAAGTCGCCAGCGAGTTGCTCGATGGTGAACTGATCGAACTTCATGTTCTGATTGAACGAATTAATGACCCAGTCGCGGTAGGCCCAGTTCTCGCGGTAGTTGTCAAAGTGGATACCGTGGGTGTCCGCATAGCGGGCGTAGTCCAACCAGTAGCGCCCGCGGTGCTCGCCCCACGTCAATTTGGCTTGAAGCTTGTCGACATAGGTTTCGTATGCCTTGGGCGAGGTATCGTTAAGGAATGCATTGAGTTCCTCCGGTGTCGGTGGCAGACCCGTCAAATCCAAACTCGCGCGGCGGGCCAGAGTGCGTTTGTCCGCTGCTGCTGCTGGTTTCATCCCGCGTTTATCGAGTTCGGCAAGAATGAATGAATCGAGCGGTTGCTTGACCCAGTTCTGGTCGGACACTTTGGGTAGGGCAGGGCTTTTCGGCGACAGGAAGCTCCAGTGGCTTTCGTACTCCGCTCCTTCCTTGACCCAAGTTGTCAGGATAGCCTTCTGCTCCTTGGTGAGTTGCTTATGGCTCTTGAGCGGTGGCATGAGCTGATCGTCGTTACTCGGCAGATTGATCCGAGTGATGATCTCGCTTTTCTCCGGCTTGCCCGGTTCGATGGCCCCCTTCTTAATAGCGGAGTCACGCTGATCGAGCCGTAGGCCCGCCTTGCGTGAGCCGCTATCTGGCCCGTGGCATACGAAACAATTCTCAGCCAAGATCGGCCGCACATCGCGGTTGTAGAGCAGCTTGCCGGTGCGGGCTTTGGTATCCGGTAGGGAACTTGGTTCCGCTTGCACGGGTCGCGGTTCGGTTGAAATACAAATAAGCGCGACGGCCAGTACCATCGAGCCAAACGGAAGGAGAGCCGTAGGGCGCATGCCACACCTCGTAACAGAAGGCTGCCATTGCAACCGAATTCGACCAAGATTTTCAACGATGAGCCAGCGTAGGCACAAACGCCGAACGCAGTCCACGGTGGTAGGCTACTCTTACCATGCCCGTGCAGTGTCCCAATGTCAAGGGGCAGGGCGGATGGAGTGTGGTTTTTAGGTTGTGCTCAGAACTCACACTCATCTATGCCGGTGGGCCATAGGCCAGCTTAATGTTGGCTTCGGTGAACACTTCCGGTGTTGGGCCGGAGGCAATCCGGCGGACGTTCAAGAGCGTCGTGTGGTCGAAGTAATCCGGCACCGTGGAAAGATCGTGATGCACCACCAAAGCCGTGCGGCCTTGGTCGCGCAGCTCCCGCAGGATGGTCACAATCGCGGCTTCAGTCGGGGCGTCCACACCCTGAAACGGTTCGTCCATCACGTACACCGGTGCATCCTGCACGATGGCCCGGGCGAGGAACACCCGCTGCTGTTGACCACCGGAAAGCTGGCTGATCTGCCGATGTTCGAGGTCGCGCAAACCCACGCGGGCCAGGGCCAGCCGGGCGGCATCCTTCTGCAAGGCACCCGGTCGGCGGAACCAACCAAGTGAACCGTAAGTACCCATCAGCACCACATCGAATACCGTGGTCGGGAACTCCCAATCGACGCTGGTGCGCTGCGGCACATAGGCCACCGCCTGCCGGTTGGAGGTGTACGGTTGGCCGTGGATGAGCACCCGCCCACTGACCGGTTTGATTAATCCGAGCATCGCCTTGATGAGTGTGGTCTTGCCTGCCCCGTTCGGCCCGACCAGTGCCATGAGGCAACCGGGCGGCACCACAAGGTCGATGTCCCACAGGGCCGGTTGTTCGCGGTAGGCCACCGTGAGGTCATGGATTTCGACGGCAGGAAGCATGGAGGTGTTGTACGCGTTGGACAAAGAGCCGCGCACGAAGCGTTAGCGAAGTAAGCGGGCCTGTGGTTTTTGTCGTCGAGAGAAAAGAACGTCTATACCCCCAGAAGATGACCGGCAACCCATGCCGCTGGCTCAGTTCGGCGACTTCCACAAGTTGCTGGTACGCTCATTTCACGTCAACCAATGGGTCGTCCGCCTCGATCGGCGACCGGAAGTCGCCGACCTTGAATCGCCACAACGGCATCACGTAGACATCCAGCCCCATGACTAACCTCGCTACTGATTCGCCCAAGACTACGCCCGCTTACTTCGTGCGCGGCTCCTATTTACCTGCGATCAAATCACTGATCCGTTTGCTGAAGCCCGCTGCGTCCATCACCTTCGATCCTTCGGTAATGACTGCGGCGTCGTAGAGCAACCGGGCGTAGCTCTCCAAGCGCGGATCGGTGCTGTTGGCGGTGTAGATGTCCTTGAGCGCGATGACCGCCGGATTGTTCGGGTTGAGTTCCAGCGTGCGTTTGGCTCCGTCGGTCTCCTGACCCCACTTCCGCATGAGGCGTTCCATCTGGGCGTTCATGGCATGGGCATCGGCCACCAAGCAGGAGGCCGTGCTGGTCAGGCGGTTGGTCAGCTTCACATCGCCCGCATCGGTCAGCAGAGTCTTCAAGTGGGCCAGCATCGGGGCGAAGGCCTCGGCGACATCAGTGGGAATGTCGTCGGTGTTCAGCTTCGTGTCGGTGCGGTCGATGGCCTGGAACTTCTTGCCCTTGTACTCCCGCAAAGCAGGTACGGCGAACTCGTCGATCGGGTCGCTCAGCAACAGCACATCGTACCCCTTGGCGGTGAACGCTTCGAGGAACGGGCTGTTGCGGAGTTGTTGTTCGGTCTCCCCGCTCAGGGTGTAGATGGCTTCCTGCCCTTCCGGCATCTTGGCCACATAATCGGCCAGCGTGATGGTCTTGCCCGGCTCCGTGTTCTTCGAGGTGAACAGGCAGAGGTCGGCGATCTTCTCCTTGTTCTCGAAGTCGCGGGTCAGGCCTTCCTTCAGCACCGGGCCAAGATCGGCGAAGAACTCGGCATACGCTTCGGGCTTGGTGTTCTTGACCCCGGCGAGGCCATCAAGAACGTTCCGCACCACGGTTTTCTTGATGTTCTCCAGTTGCCGGTTGTTCTGCAGAATCTCCCGGCTCACGTTCAACGGCAAGTCGGACGAATCGACCACACCCTTCACGAAGCGCAGGTATAACGGCAGCAGTTCCTCGCAGCGCTCCATGATGAGTACGCGCTGGATGTACAGTTTCAACCCGGCCTTGGGTTCCTCATACTCGAAGCTGTACGGCTTCTTCGCCGGGATGAACAACAGCGCCTTGAACTCGTTGTTTCCTTCCACGGAGAAGTGCAGGGTCTTGAGTGGGTCTTCACCAGCGTACGTCAGGCTCTTGTAGAACTCGGTGTACTCTTCGGTGGTCACGTCACGGGCTGTGCGTAGCCAGATGGCCTTGCGGGTGTTCAGCGTGGATTCTTCAGTGATCTTGGTCCCATCCTCGGCTTCGTTCTCCTCGTCCATGACCACGGGGTGTTCAAGGAAGTCGCTGAACTTCTTCACCAAGGAACGCAGTTTGTAGCCGTCGAGGTAGTCCTTGGCGTCTTCCTTCAAGTGAAGCACCACATCCGTCCCGCGGGTGGCTTTCTCCTTCGCCTCCACGGTATACGTGCCTTGTCCGTCCGACTCCCACTCGACGCCTTCGATGGTGTGGCCGAAGGTGCGCGAATGCACGGTGATCTTGTCGGCCACCATGAACCCGGAGTAGAAGCCCACGCCGAACTGGCCGATCAGGCCGGGCGTGTCTTTGCCTTCGTTCTTCGCCTTGGCGGCATTCATGAACGCCTTGGTGCCGCTCTTCGCCACAGTACCCAGCAGATCCACCACTTGCTGGCGGTTCATGCCGATGCCGTTGTCGGAGACGGTCAGTGTGTTCGCTTCCTTGTTCGGTGTGAGCTTGATCTTCCAGTCCTTGTTGCCTTCCAACTGGTCGTCGTTCTCCAGCGAATCGAACTTCACTTTGTTGATGGCATCCGAGGCGTTCGAGATCAGTTCCCGCAGGAAGATGTCGCGGTCGGAATACAAGCTGTGCGTGATGAGTTGCAGCAGTTCTTTGAGTTCCGCTTTGAATTCGAGTTGCTCCGCAGCCATGTCAGCCTTCTCCTCACAATTGCACACGAACGACAAAAAGCGGGGCCACCATGGTCCCGCTTGTGTGAGGATAGTTTAGGCGATTCTGCAAACTTGACTATCGCCGACCATTCGGCGCGGGTGGCGGGCCACCTTGTTGGCCAGGGCGACCGGTGACGACGTCCGTTGCCCGGCGTTGGAACTTACTGAGTTGCTCGCGTAGTGAAGCATCGCCACGCTGCATGATTTCCAATTCGTGCTGGATTTCCGCACTCAGTCGCTTCAGTTCCATCTCCTGTCGAGCCATTTGGGCACGTTCCTTAGCCATGCTCACTTCCATCTGCCGCATTTGTCGTTCCAGCGATTCTTCATCATCACGAAGTTGTTTGCGTTCGTCTTCGAGGTCGCGTTTCGTCTTTTGTATTTTGTTGGATTCTTGTTCCAGTTCGTCGTTCCAATCTTCAAGTTCGGTGCGGGTTTTCGGCGTCGGCGGGGCTTGCATGAGCATACCGCTGGACACTTGTTCTTCGATCGATTGCAGTTGGTCCGTCAGTTCGTCGATCTGACGTTGCTTTTGTGCAAGTTGATCGGTCAGTTGAGATTCCCGTGTCGCGTGGTTTTGCTCGTTATCGCTGGCTTCTTGCAGGAGTTGCTTCATTTCGTCGAGCAATTTGCGTAATTCGCGGTTCTCCTGCTTGATCCGGCGGTAGTCGTCTTCCGAGTGAACACGTCCCGCGGTGGAAGTCGTGCCGGATTCCGTAGCAGGTCCCCGACTGTGAGATACACCCATGACCGCGCTAGGGGTGCCACTGACGGGAACTGGTTGCTCAATAGCACTCTGCAGGCGGCTGTTTCGGGACGGCAAAGCCGAAGGCGTTTCAGATAATGGGGAAGAATCGGCGACTGGTGCCATGCTGCCAGCCGAAACCGGCCCATTCGTACCCGGCATGGTGAGTCGGCTGAGTTGCTGGCTCAGTGCGTTCGTTCTGACCCCAACCCGCATTGTTACGGCGGGCTGATCAACGACTCCGGAAGCACTGGATAACGCTGGCGGGGGAGTCGAGGCGAGCAGGCGACGTCGCAATTCTGCTGCCGAAATCGATGGTGGTGGATCCTGCGGCGTATCTTGAAACGACATCTTGAGAAGTCTCCGGCTCGGCAAAGCGCTGCGGGGCGCAGTGGGTTTACGGTTGTGCAACGCTAGTAGCGGAATTCAGCTCGCGACGAAAGTTAGGACGGCGCAGTGGGCAGTCAAGTTAAAATCCTTGTATCCGGCCTTAGCAGTTCGTCGGCCGAGCACGGTTGCGCCTGCGCAGGAGGTCGGTCAACCACACAATCCTGCCAACGAGGTCGTGCGAGACACGTTGAAGGGGTTAGAGTTGCGGGATAACGTGAGGGTTGGATCTGGCTTCGGTGCAATTATCGTGATCGTAACACGGGTAGGGGCAGGGTTCTGCGAAGAATCGGCCTGATTGCACTCACGCTGGGAATCGTCCGCGCGTTACACTCGTGAACCTTTGATTTACCCCCTGTTCGTTCGGGTCTGACCCGTTCTAAGTGAGGAGCGCCCGGTATGACGACTTTGAAACGTCTCCGGTTGCTGGCTGCGATCATCGGTACTGGAGCCGCCTGTGTGGCGATCGGTACCACGGTGTTCGGCGATTTGCGATCAACAACTTCCCCTGCGAAGCCTGTTGCCACCGCCGCCGCACCCAAGTTGATCGACGAGCTGGCAAAGACAAAATACAGCAACATTCCAGCGTTGGCCTACACCGCCAAAAGCGGTGAGACCACCTTCGCCTGGCAGTTGCAGCCGCAACTCACCTCTGAGGTTCGGCCCAAAGACATCCTCGTGATGGTGGATACTTCCGCCAGCCAAGCGGGGGATTCGCTAAACAAAGCCGCACAAATCCTCACCGCGCTCGGCCATGAACTGGGGGCGAACGACCGCCTTGACGTCTGGACGATCAACCTCGATCACCAACAGCACACTCGCAGTTTGACCGGTGGATTCAAGAGTGCCAACGACCGCGCGGTGAAGAAAGCCGCCGAAGCGCTGGTGTTCGATGAATACGCCGCTGGTGCTGTCGACATGAAAGCAGGCGTGGAAAACGCCGTGAAGTCGTTCGAGAACAAAGCCGATCGCCAGCAAGTGATTCTGTACTTGGGTGACGGCGAAAGTGCCGCTGGCACACCGTTGAGCGAAGCGATTCGCGTTGACCTTGGCAAGAAGTTGGTCGAGAAGAATGTTCAGTTCTTCAGCGTGCCGCTTGGCCTGACCATCGCCGCCAACACGCTGCACGGCTTCGGCATGCTCACCGGTGGCACTGTAGTGCGGGTGAAGGAAAACATCGACACCCCCGCTGGCCGATACGAGTTCACCACCCGCTTAACGACAGCACTCAATGTGCCGGTCATCAAGCCAGAAAAAGTCACGTTCACACCAGCTGAGGCCGAGTTCCTGCCCGGGCAACTGCCCCCGCTGCGAGCCGACCGAGCCATGTTGGTGATGGGTTCGTTCAAAGGCGAGGCCAAGCAACTGGCTGTGACCATCGACGGTACCGTGGCTGGCAAGCCGACCACGGTGAAGCTGAACGAAGTCATGCCAGCCAGCAACGCCGACAACTACTTCCTCGCCGCCATGCAAAAGCAATGGGGTGGGGCGGCTAGCAAGGACGCACCCGTGGTGCTACCTGCCGACCGCGCCTTGGCCATGGCGAGCGAACAGTTCCGCCTGTATCGCGATGAATTCGTTGAACTTGCACTCAACGCAATTGCTGTGGATCGACTCGATCACGCCGAGAAACTCTTCGCAGCAGCGACAAACATCGACCCCGAACTGAATGAAGCCAAGACTGGGATGAAAGTCGTTGCCAAGCTCCGCAGCGGCGAAATGACCAAGGATCAACTGAAGAAGAAAGTGGCTGACGACGAAGTGGCTGGTCATAAACTGGCCGCACTGCAACTGCCACAAGAACCAAAGCCAGCCGCTGGCGGCGTTGCACCAGCAAAACCATCGGCCCCGGCCGATCTTGGTGGTGAAGCGCTTGTCGCCCAAGCTCAAGCAGCCCAACGCCAAGCCGACGCAGAAGCCACAGCAATTGTGGATGAAACACTCAAGCGAGTCCGCAAGGCCCGCGAGACTGACCCGGACGGAGCCTACGAAGACCTGAAGGGCCAACGCGAAACGATCCTGAGCCTCGACAAGCTCTCAGATTCGGTTCGCCGTCGTCTGGTGTCGAATCTCGAAACAGCAATGAGCGACGTCAGCCGCAAGTCTGGCGATACAAAGCGTCGGCTGGCCGCTGAACGAGAACGCATCAGCCGCAGCCGGGCTATCCTGAACGAATACGAACAACAATTGTCGCAAGACGAGCAAACCAAGGCCCGCATCGACCGCTTCCGCAGTCTGATGCACCAAGCCCGGTTTGAACTCGCCTACCGTGAAGCCCAGGTGATGGAGCAAGAGCGCATCAACCGTGGCCTCGTGGTGCCACCAGAGGTGTACGCAACTTACCGAATTGGTCAGAGTGCGACGCAGTTGCGTGAACAGAAGGAAATGAAGCGACTCCGCGAAGACCGTTATTTGCTCACCATGCTGCAAGTGGACAAGAGCTTTGTTCCCTATCCCGATGAGCCACCTGTTCACTTCCCACCGGCCTCGGTGTGGCGTGAACTGCGAAGCCGTCGCGAGAAGTTCGAGTTCAAGAACCAGACAATTGGTGCTGAGGCACCAAAGGCCTTACGGGCGTACCAGTCGATCATCGAAGGTACGCATGAAATACCTGGTCTGCCAAAGCGAGTGAAGTTTGAGACGAGCTTGAAGGGCACCACACTGAATCTGCTACTGCAAACGCTGGAAGCACAGTTCCAGAAGCAGATCAAGTTCGTTGTGCGGGAAGAACTCTTCCGCGCTACGGGTGATCCAACTCTTGAGAACATCCGCGAGAAGCAATTCCAAACGGATGCAAACTACTCGGGAATGTCACTTGGTTCATTCCTCGATGTCGCACTGGGCGAATTCAAAGCCAGCTTCATCGTGCGACCTGAGTACATCGAAATCACGACGCAAGAGCAACGCCTTGAACAGAAGGTCACTCGTGTGTTCGAGATCGGCGACCTTGCTCTGGCACCACCGAACCCAGTGAACCCTGCCGCACTACAACAGAACCTTGCTGTGTTCGGTCAGACATTACAGAACATTGGTCAAGGAATTGGTCAAAGCCAACAGTTCGGCCAACTCGGTAACGGTGGATTCGGTGGTGGTGGTTTTGGTGGTGGTGGTGGCCTTGGTGGTGGTGGCCTTGGGGGCCCCGGTGGTGCTTTAGGTGCAGGTGGTGGTGCGTTGGGTGGCGGTGCACCAGGTGGCCAAGGTGTTGCCGGTGCCATGGGGGCCGGCGGGAACCTCGGTGTGGGTGGCGGAGCGTTCGGGGTGGGCGGGGGACAACTCGGTCAATTCGGTAACCTCGGCGGTCAGTTCGGTATCCAAGGAAACAATCAGTCGTCGGTTCTTATCAAAGTGATCGCCTCACTCGTGGCTCGTGGCGAGTGGGATACGGCTGCCCCTGGTATTGCTCAACCGCCAAAGGACCCGAACGATGAAGGCCCAACCTATTTGGTTAAGCCAAGCCAATTGAACTCACTGGGATACTACCCGGTCACGAATGCCCTGATCGTGCGAGCGACCTCACGCTATCACCCAGTGGCCTCGTTCAAGTTCCCACGTGCTGGTGCTGATGCCATCATGCAGGGACCGAACAACAACCCGAACAAGTTCGCCGCTGGCGATCCGAATGTGCTGCCACAGGTCGCTCAAGGTGGGGAGTTGCGTGATGCTGCTTCTGATGCC
>JBBRME010000168.1:0-9603 GCA_038230995.1 Gemmatales bacterium | reverse complement strand
TTCGGGGTCGAGATTGTCGATGGGTGAGACCAGCGGAGTACCGAACAGGTTGGCCCAAACCCGGTTCACCGCTGCCCGTGCGAAGTACGGGTTCTGCTGGTGCGTGACCCAGGCCGCCAGTCGCTCCCGGCGTTCGCCAGTATCGGGTAGTAGTTCCTTGGCGAACGGAACCGAAGGCGGCACAGCGGCCAACGCTTTGGTGAGCTTGTCTTCCACCTGATATTCGCCGGGGCCGTCGTGCAGCCCGTTGAACCCGATGTGTGTCTGCCCGAAGAACGCAGCGAAGCCACGGAAATCGATCTGCTTCCAACTGGCGAATGGATGGTTATGGCACTCCGCACAATCGAGCCGCAGGCCGAGGAAAGCCCGAGTGACCCGCCCAGCCAGGCGTACCGGATCGGGTTGGTTCTTGGCATCGGCTTGGGCGGTCACGCTGAAGAAGTTGGTGCTGGGTTTGTCCGTCCACAGCCCGCGTTCAGTGAGGATGGAGCGAACCAACGCATCGTAAGGTCTGTTCTTCTGCAACTCATCGGCCAGCCAGTTGGTGAAGCGTCGACGACGATACAGGATGAACGGCCCGTCTTCCGTGCCCACAAAAGTGCGAGCAAATCGCTCTGCAAGAAACTCTGAACTCCGACGATCCGCCAGCAGATGTTCGAGATACCACGGCACACGTTCCACTTCAGGAAGGCGTTCCAGCGTGCGGATGTCTTCCAGCGATGGCACGGAACCAGTCAGGCCTAGCGCCAGCCGACGGGCAATCAACAGCGAATCGGCTCGTTTCACCGTTTGAAGTTTCTTGTTGTTCCACTCCTTTTGAAACAGTTCATCGAGTTGCTGATCTGAATCCTTGTAAGCCGAAGTGTCGTAGCGCTTGGCTTCCGGCGCACTGGTTGACCACCACAATTGCGAGCCAACCAGCACGCAACCGCCGAGGATCAGGCCAAGAAATGTCACGTCGCGCAGGCCGGGCATGGGAACGAACCACGTGTTGTTGATCCATGTTACCTCACGAATTCCCGCGCAGTTTCGTGAAACTGCCCAGCGATTGCGAGGTAGGCTTTTGCAATATGCAAACGGCCACGCCAATTCCGCAAGCCATTCCCATCGCCACGCCGCTGGATGCACCCGTGGCCTCGCGGGTCATTCCCACGGTGCAGCCGCGCTACGGCTTCTTTGTCAAAGTCTACCGGATTATTGAGTGGTGCTTCGGCCTGGCCTGCCTGCTCGTGGGTTTGGCCATGCTCTCGGCGGTGCCGGTGTTGCAACTTTTCAGTCTGGGTTATCTGCTGGAGTGCGGCGGGCGCATGGCCCGCACCGGATCATTCCGCACCGGCTTTATCGGCATTCGCCCGGCGGCCCGCATCGGCGGGGCAGTGCTGATGTGCTGGCTGTTTCTCTTGCCCATCCGCCTCGTGGCCGACTTCGCTGTGAGTGCCAGCATTATTGATCCGGGCAGCACCACCGCCACGGCTTGGCGTGTCGGCTTCTATGTGTTGTCTGCACTGACGGCTCTTCACCTGATGTTGGCCATCGCCCACGGTGGCAGGCTCTGGCACTTCGTGCAGCCATTCAACTTCGTGTTTGTGATTCAGGCGATGCTGCGTGGTGGTTGGTACACCCGCAAGCGAGATGCCGTGTGGGATGGCTTGGCTCAACTGCGCTTGCCGTACTTCTTCCTGCTCGGCGTTAAGGGTTTAGGCGTGGCGGTGGTGTGGCTGGTGCTGCCGGTCTCACTCATGGTGGCCGGTCGATGGAACAATCCCGTGGCCCCGATCATCGCAGGGTTCGGTGGGTTGCTACTGATCCCCGTAGTCATGTATCTGCCGTTCCTGCAACTGAAGATGGCAGCGGCCAACCGCTTGGCAACTGGCTTCGACGTTACTGCTGTGCGGAGGGATTATCGCAAAGCCCCGTGGTTGTTCGCATTGGCCTTCGTCGTCACCCTGCTGTTCGCTGTGCCACTGTATCTGTTGAAGATTGAGATCGTGCCATCCGAAGCGGCGTGGCTGCCCGGCCTCGTGTTCATGCTGTTCATCTACCCGGCACGGTTGCTGTGTGGCTGGGCGTTGGCCTTGGCCCATCGCCGCGAAGCCCCGCGGCACTGGTTCTTCCGGTGGACGGGTCGGTTGCCGTTCATCCCCATCGCCGCTGCTTTCGTGGTGATTGTGTCACTCACGCAGTACACCAGTTGGAATGGAGTGTGGAGCCTGTACGAACAACACGCCTTCCTTGTACCCGTGCCGTTTTTGAGTTTGTAATTTTGGTGAACGGTGGCCGTGAGGCCGACGTGCGTGTTGAAAAAACACATCGGCCTCACGGCCACCGCTCACCAAAACCTGCTTGTCCACAAAAAAAGCCACCGACATTCGTCGGTGGCTTTTTCGATCCATCAGCACAATTACGAAGGTATCGCCGAGACCGGGGCGAGTTTCACCTGTGGCAGGCCGGTTGCTGGATCGATGGCCGGGCCAGTGTTTTCGACATCGCCACCTGATGACTTGTCGCCACCGGTTGAACTACCGATGGTCACGTTTGGCGTGCGGGCTTTGCCTTCACCGAAGATCAGGAGCAATGGACTGGCGATGTAGATCGACGAGTATGTTCCCACAATCACGCCCATCACCATGACGAAGGCAAACAAGTGGATACCATCCCCACCGAAGAGGTACAGCACCACGACGACTAAGAACACTGTGAGGGCGGCCAGCACGGTTCGGCTCAAGGTGCCGTTGACGCTTTCGTTAATCATCGCAGGTGTCAGGGCTGGGCTCTTGCCACGCACTTCGCGGATGCGGTCGAACACCACAATCGTGTCGTTCACCGAGTAGCCGACGAGGGTGAGCAACGCGGCCACGGCGGTCAGGTCGATCTTGAAGTCGTGCAGTCCGAGCAGGTGGCCAAAGGTCGTGCCTGCAACGTAGTGGCACACCGCAATGGTTCCCAGAGTAAAGCACAAGTCGTGGATCAGACAGATGACGGCGGCGAGGCCGAACTGCCAACTGCCGAAGCGGAACCAGAGGTAGGCCAGAATCGCTATCCAACTCGCCAGGATGGCGAAGAGGGCTTTGCCTCGGGTGTCCTTCGCCAGTGCAGGGTCAAAGGTTTCGAGGCGATCCGGCAGTGGACGGCTCTCGAAGGTGGTCACAGCGGATTGAATTGCTTCGGTCAGCGCCTTCTTGCTGGCCGTGGTATCGGCCCCGGCTTTGGCGAACAAATCGAAGTTACTGTTCTTGGTAAAGTCGAGCAGCAAGGTCGAGAACTTCTGGTTTTTGTTTTCCTCGCTGGCAACTGCGGGGTCGGCATTCACCACACCCGTCACCACCACGGATTGGCCGTCGTCGGTGGCCTCGTTGCCTTGCACTTTGAGTGCACGAGAGACAAAGTCGCGGAAGTAACTTGGCGACACCGGCTTATCGAAGGCCACTTGCACCAGCGGACTAGTGACTGCAAAGCCCTTGACCTTCGTGAAGGTGAGCAGTGGAGTTTTTCCATCGCGGAGCAACCGGTCGAGGTTCAGCTGAACGATTTCCTTTTCCTTCTCGGTCGTTCGCACAGTGAAGCTCAGGCTCTTACCAAAGCCCAGGTCTTTGTCGCTTGCCAAGTACACTTGCTCAACCGATACGTCGGGCAGCTTGCTCAATCGCTCGATGAGGTTCTTCTTCTTTTCTTCGTCGGTGGCCCCTTCCGGTGGGGTGACCATCGAGATCGATTGCGTTGTGCCATCTTCGTAGGTCACTTCGTAGATATTGGCTGAAGCGGAGGTCGTACTCTTGCTGACATCCTTCACTTTGAGCAGCTCTTTTTGCTGATCTTCGCCCAGCATCTTGCTCAGTTCCGCCATCGACTTCGCTTGACCGTCGATCAATCGACCACCGTAGGCTGTGCCCTGGGTGAAGTCGACGTTGAGCACCTTCTCGCCACGGTAGAGGAACAACGCCAAGCCAACCACCGTGGAAATTGTGGTGAGCCAGAACATCTGCTTGCGAATCTTCATGAAGTTGAAGTTCGGGCGTGCAAACAGCTTCATCATCTTGAGTTCGGTCAACCACTTCTTGGCCGTCCAGAAGTCGAACATTAAGCGGGTAATGAAGAGCGAGGTGAACAAGCTGATGATCAGGCCAACCGTGAGGCTGACGCTGAAACCCTTCAAAGCATCGTTACCAAACATGTAAAGCACGATGGCCGTGCCGATGCTAGTCAGGTGGGTGTCGATAATCGTTGGCAGGGCACGGTCGTAACCATTGCGGATGGCCGTGGCCAGTGTGGCACCCTTTTCGCGTTCTTCCCGTAGCCGCTCGTAGATCAGCACGTTGGCATCCACGGCCATGCCCAGCATTAGCACGATGCCGGCGAGGCCGGGCAAGGTGAACGCTGCATTCATGGCCACCATGAAACCAACAGTCATGAGCAAGTTGATGAACAAAGCCACACAGGCCACAAACCCGGCGAAGCGATAGTACACCAGCATGAACAGCAAGACGGTGAGGAACGAGGCCGCAACAGCGATGAGGCCGTTGGTTTTCGTCTGCTCGCCAAGTGTGCTGCCGATGGTGTTTTCGCTGACGGGATCGGGCTTGAGTGCTGCACTCAGGCTCCCCGATTGAAGAATAGCCACTTGTGAGTTCACGTTGGCTTGCGTCATGTTGCCGGAGATGATGCCCCGACCTGGCAGTGGGTCGTTCAGGTGTGGCATCGACACCACTTTTCTGTCCATGATGACCGCCATGTGACGGTGCATCGATGTGGCGCGGTTGCGACGGGTAAGATTCTCGAATTGTGTTCCACCGCGAACGAACTGGAAGCCAACTGCGGGTTGTCCACTTGAGTCGCGATCTGAGTTTGCCGACACTTGGACGTCGCCAGTGACTTTGATGCTATCTTCCGGGTTGGATCGCGTGAGTACGAAGTACTCAACTTTCTTTCCGGCTTCGTCGGTCAGGCGTTCTTTCTTCAACATCACTCGGCTGTACATCAAGTAACTCGATGGTCCTCGATCGCCAGCGCTGTTTTCGACATGAGTCATGCCACGTTTGGCTGCTAGGATCTGGTTCGTCATCTCGATTCGGTCGCCCTTGGTCGAGCGAATCACTTTTGGGCTTTCGTCGTACTTGGAACTCAGGCCGAGGCCTTCACGTTCTTCTTTGCCGAGTTCGACCCACTCGTACGTCACTGGAAGTTCGATTTCCCCGGCGGCTTTGACGAGATACGTCTTGTTGATGGGTGCTGATGGTGGCAGCCCACGTTCAGCGGCTTGTTTCAGATCAAGCTTGGTGGCCTCGTCAGCTTGATCGATCATCTTTTGTGCATCGGTTACAGCTTCCTTGTCGTCCTGCGTGTTGGCGAGAACGCGGAACTCCAGCACGCCCGTCTGCTTCACCTTCTGGCGGACGCTGTCAATAAATTCTTCGTTGTTGGCTTTGCCTTCGCCTGTGTTGCTACCAGCGAACGGAAGGATGATCTCAACGCGTTCTGTACCAAGTGGTCGCACAACAACGTTCTGCAAGTCGTTTGGGTCGATCCGCTTTTTCAGCTTGTCAGCCAGTTGCTTGATATCTTCGGAGCCCCAGTTCCCCTTCAGTTGATCCTTATCCACCTCATAAATGAGGATGGTGCCACCAGCGAGGTCGATCCCCTGACGGAAGCCTGCTTTGCCAACCGACTGGTTATAAAAGCCCAGTCCGACGAAGAACGCTGCGAGCAGCGTCGGGACGAGGCAGATGAGGAACGACCGAAGAAAGTTGCGTCGCATGGTTCGATCCGAAAGTCAAGCGACCCGCAAACGCGGGCCGATGGTAGGTTCAGGGGCAAATTCGGCGAATTAAGCTTTCGTTTCTGTTGCGGGTGCGTCGTCGCTAATGACACTGGCAATCGTGCTCTTGAGGATGCGGAGTTTTGTGTCCTCCGATTTGATCACGATCTCAGTATCGCCTTCTTTCATTGTGACGATGCGACCTACGATGCCACTGTTGGTCATGATTTTGGCCCCTGGCTTCATCGCCGCTGCACGAGCTGCAGCTTCCTTGGCGGCACGTCGCTTCTGCGGCAGGACCATCACCAAAAAGAACAGGATAATGAGCACTGGCAGAGCAAACTGCATCAGCATTGATGGGGCTGGTGGGGCACCCTTTGCTGCTGGGTCGGCCTGGCCAGTTCCTGCACCGGTTTCACCGGCTGGAGGAGGAGCGACAGGGTCTTGAGCGAAAATCGGTGTAAATGTCACGATGTTACCACAGAAGGCGGACTTTTCCGAACCCGCATGTTAGTTCGGCCCTTGCAGTGCGGCAAGGCGACTCCGGGCGAACTCCGGGTAGGAATTGGCCAGAATTGCCTCGCGGGCCTCGCTCATCAAGCGGATGTAGAAGGCAATGTTGTGCAAACTTAACAGAGTTGGCCCCAGCATCTCTTCGGCGTGGAAGAGATGATGAAGATAGGCCCGGCTGAAGTTCGCACAGCAATAACAGGTACAGTCGGACATCAGCGGAGCGGAATCTCGCCGGTGTTTTGCATTTCTCAAGCGAACTTGGCCGGTACTGGTGAACGCTAAGGCGTTTCGCCCACTGCGGGTAGGCATCACGCAATCGAACATGTCCAGCCCCGCCCCCACGGCGATGATGAGGTCTCGCGGTGTGCCAACACCCATCAAATAGCGGGGTTTGTCGTGCGGTAACAGGGCTGCACAGGCGGGCAGGGCGTCGTGCATTTTCTCCGGGGCCTCCCCCACGCTGAAGCCACCCAAGGCGTAGCCGGGGAAGTTCATGGCCACCAGTGGCCCGGCACATTCCGTTCGCAGTTGAAGGTCGCAGCCGCCTTGCACGATGGCGAACTGTGCCTGATCGGCCCGGGTGTGATGTTTCTGACAGCGCTCAGCCCAGTGGATGCTCCGCCGCACAGCGTTGCGAAGCACTTCCGGCGTGCCATCGGCTGGTGGACATTCGTCCAGAACCATGGCGATGTCCGAGCCGAGGTTTTCCTGGATCTCCACGGCTTTTTCTGGCGTCAGCTCCAGCATTCGGCCATCAATGTGGCTCTTGAACTTGGCTCCTTCGTCCGTGATTTTGCGTTGCTCGGCCAAGCTAAACACTTGATATCCGCCGCTGTCGGTGAGGATCGGCCTCGGCCAGTTCATGAACTTGTGCAGGCCGCCTTGATCGCGGATGAGTTCATCGCCTGGGCGAAGCGTGAGGTGGTACGTATTCCCGAGGATGATCTTGGCACCGCAGGCCGCCACCATGTCCGGCGTCATCCCCTTGACCGTGGCCTGCGTGCCTACGGGCATGAAGATCGGCGTGGGAATATCGCCATGGGGCGTGGTGATGTTACCCGCACGGGCAGTGCCGCAGGTGCCGTTCAACTGGAAAGAAATCGCCATGCGGTTGATGTATCAGCAGTCGACAAGAATTTCACCGCAGAGAAAGAGGAGGGCACAGAAGAAAGCAAAATCATGATTCACCACAGAGAACACAGCGGGCACAGAGGTTGAACACAAGTTTGAATTGTTTTTTCTCTGTGTCCTCTGTGCTCTGTGTGGTGAAGATTGTCTTTCATTGTCTGCCTCTCGTGCTCTCTCGTGCCCTCTGCGGTGAATAGTTTTCTGTATTCTCCGCGTCTCTGCGGTTCATGCCTTACCAACCGTGCTGTAAGATGTGTGCATGGAACGCCTCAATAAATACTTGGCTCACGCTGGTGTCGGCTCACGTCGGCAGTGCGAGAGCATGATTCAAGCTGGCCGCATCAAGGTCAACGGCCGCATCGTCAACACGCTGGGCACCAAAGTGGACCCTGAGGTTCACAAGATCAGTGTCGACGACACTCCGATCAAGACCGAAAAGGCCGTGTATTGGGTGGTGAACAAGCCCGTGGGTTACTTGTGCACCAACCATGACCCCAGTGGCCGACCACTTGCCAAGGACTTGATCCCGCACGTCGAGCAGCGTGTGTATACGGTCGGTCGGTTAGACGAAGCCAGCGAAGGCATGCTGTTGATGACCAACGACGGCGACTTGGCCCATAAGCTCATGCACCCGAAGTTCGAGATCGAGAAGACGTACGTGGTGCTGGTAGCCGGGAAACCGAGCATCAACGACCTCGACCGCCTGACCGAAGGCGTGTGGCTGAGCGATGGTAAAGTCGCGGCAAAGAAAGTGAAGCGGATGAAGCCGGTGGGTGATGCCACGCAGCTGCGGATTGTGCTGAGCGAAGGTAAGAACCGCGAAATCCGCCGGATGCTGGCGAAGCTGGGCCACAAGGTGATGAAGCTCAAACGCATCGGAATTGGGCCGATTCAGTTGGACAGACTCGCCAAGGGCAAGAGCCGCAAGCTAAGCATTGATGAACTGGCTGAACTGAAGAAGCTAGTGAATGCCCGCACCAAGCGAGCTGCAACGAGTGATGCTAAAAGCGACGACTGAACCTCACCATGCTCGACATCCTTCTACGTATTTCCACCAACTGCATTGGGCTGAGCTACCTGCTAGCCTTGGTGTTGGAATTGGTGCGTCTTCGCTGGCCACGTAACAGCGTCAAGATCCTAGCATGGGTGGCTGGTGCGGCAGGGCTGTTCGCGCATTCGGTCTATCTCGCAGGGCATCGCCCGAACCCGGCCACGGCGTTTGGTGCTTCGCTCAGTGTGAGTTGGGTGCTGGCCATCTTCTACCTCATTGGCTCACTGCAACACACCCGGCAGTTGTGGTCCGTGTTCGTGCTGCCGATCGTGCTGGCCCTGTGGGGCTTGGCCTTCTTCGCCGTTTCGCCGACCGACCCACCCGCAATGGAGATGCCCACCTGGGCCACGGTCGATCACCTGTGGGGCATGATTCATGGTCTGTTTGTGCTGCTGGCGGCGGTGGGCATCAGCATCGGCTGCATCGCTAGTGTGATGTATCTGGTTCAAACCCGTCGACTGCGATTGAAGAAGCCGCCCCTGGGTGGCTTGAAGATGTTGAGCCTTGAACGGCTGGAACAAATGAACCGCCGGGCGGTGAACGTCGCCTTTCCGTTGTTGACGATTGGCTTGCTACTTGGCGTCATCCTGCTTCGGCAAACGCACGACTTTGCAGAACACTGGCTCAACATGAAAGTGCTGGGTACGGTTGGCTTGTGGGCTGCCTTCCTTGTGTTGTTGTATGCCCGGTATTCCAAAAACGTGGCTGGTCGCGTGTTGGCATTGCTGACGATCTTGGCGTTCTTGTTGATGCTGGCTGTCCTGTTTGCCTCGCACCCGTTTGCCCAAGGCGGGGGGGCACTTTGAACCTCCGCGTGATGGGTTGCAACTTCCGCACGGCCCCGGTTGAGCTGCGTGAGAAACTGGCCTTTGATGATGCGAAGCAACAGGCCGCGCTGACCGAGTTTGCTGCCCGGTACGATGCCGAGGTGGTGCTGCTCTCGACCTGTAACCGTGTGGAGTTCTACGTCAATCGACCTGCTGAGCAGACACCGCTCGATGGCGGTTTGACGGCTGAGTTCCTCTCCGAAGTGCATCGCGTTCCGGTGGATCAGATTCGACCATTGCTCTACGAACAGGCCGACATCGCAGCGGTTCGCCACCTCAGCCGGGTGACCGCAAGCCTCGATAGCCTGGTGGTCGGCGAAGGGCAAATTGCC
>JBBRME010000167.1:0-9636 GCA_038230995.1 Gemmatales bacterium | reverse complement strand
GCCGATACCGACGGACAGGTGCGTCGGGATGACTCCGAGTAGGATTCCATGCTGCACGCGATGATTATGGCCGGTGGCGGCGGAACGCGGTTCTGGCCACGCAGCCGAAACGCCCGACCCAAACAGTTTCTGTCGTTCAGTGGAGAGCGTTCGCTGCTGCAAGGAACGCTGGATCGTTTGCAAGCCGTGGTGCCCGCTGCACGGCAGTGGGTCATTACGGGTGCGGACTACATCGACGAAACAGCCAGCCAACTGCCGGAGTTGCCGAAGAGCCACATCGTGGGCGAGCCGTTTCGCCGCGATACCGCTCCGTGCGTTGGCCTGGGCGCAGCCCTGATTGCCAAGGCCGACCCCGACGCCACCATCGTGGTGATGCCTGCGGATCATCTCATCGAGCCGGAACGCGAGTTCCACCGGGCCATTCATGCCTCGGAGCAGTTCGCCAACGAATACCCAGAGTGCCTGTTCACCTATGGCATTCCGCCGACGTTCCCCAGTAACGGTTACGGCTACATTCACCGTGGTGCCCCAGTGGGTGAGCGTAGCGGCATCTCGTTGTTCGAGGTGCAGGAGTTCAAGGAAAAACCGGATACCGCCACGGCCACCACGATGCTGGAGTCTGGCGAGTTCGAGTGGAACAGCGGAATCTTCGTGTGGAAGGCCAAGACGATTCTTGCCGCACTGAACAAGACCCGCCCGGACATCCATGATGCGTGCCTTCGCATTGCTGCGGCGTGGGACACCGCGGACGGTCAAGCCATCTTCCGCAAGGAATATGAGGCCATCAAGGGCACGAGCATCGACTACGCGGTGATGCAGGATGCTGGCAAAGCCGGGTTGGTGCGAATGCTCCGTGCCCCGTACACGTGGGACGACGTTGGCAGTTGGTTGGCCCTGGAACGACACAACCCGCAGGATGCCAAGGGCAACACCGTGCAGGGGGAGAGCCTGCTGATCGACACCAGCGGTTGCGTTGTGTCCGCCGAACCCGGCAACATGATCGCGGCCATCGGTATGGATGACTTGGTCATCATTCAAGCAGGCAACGCCACACTGGTGGCCCGCAAGTCCGATGAAGCCCGCGTGAAAGAGATCGTCGATCAACTCAAGGCCGGGAAGAAAGCCGAGTATCTGTAATGGCCGACTTCCCCCGCGCTGGTCGGTTGCTAGGTGTCGACGTTGGCAACGTCCGCATGGGGCTGGCCGTGTGCGATGCTGAGCAACGCATGGCTTCGCCACTCGATCAGTTGCAACGGAATTCGCCGGAACGCGATGCCATCGCTTTTGGCAAAGTGGTGGCTAAGGAACTGATCGTCGGCCTCGTCATTGGCCTGCCGTTCAACATGGACGGCAGCATCGGCCCGCAGGCGTTGAAGTATCAGGAATACGGCAACTGGTTGGGCACAACCCTGCAACGGCCAGTGATCTTTTGGGATGAACGACTCACCACGGTTGCTGCCGAAGAGATGCTGTGGGACGCCGGGCTGACCCACAAGAAACGAAAAGAGCGCCGCGACAAGTTGGCCGCGACGCTCATTCTGCAAGGCTATCTCGATCAACGAGATTTACTTGTCTGACTTCTTCTCGTCCTTCTTCTCTTGCTTCTTCTTCTCGTCCTTCTTGTTCTCTTCGTCGCCCTTTTTGACATCACCGGCTTTGATGATGACCAACCGCTTTTGATCGACCAGTTTATCGAACGCGGCCTTCACATCGCCCGGTTGGACTTGCTCCATCTTCTTTTCGAGGTTGTCGTAGTAGCGCATATCTCGCTTGGCGTACAGGGCACCTGATAACTGAGCAGCAAGGGCACGGTCATTGGTGCGGTCGCCCTTCTTCGCGGCGATCCATGCTTTCTTTGCGTCTTCCAACTCTGATGCACTCACGCCTTCCTTCAAGAACTTGCTCACTTCTTCCGACATCGCCGCATCGACCTTGTCGAGGTTCTTCGGGTTCGTGATGGCGAAGAGAATCATCACACCAGTTTTCTCGACAGGAGAAGCGCTGATGTTTGATCCTGCCCCGTAGCTCAGTCCATCTTTGCCCCGGATACGGTTACTGATGCGGCTGGACAGTGGAGCTTCACCCAGCAAGAAGTTGCCGATGGCCAGGGCAGCGTAATCAGGGTCGCTGTCGCTCACTTCGGTTGTCATCCCGGCAAGGTACAGTGCATTAGCCTTGTCTGGCGTGTTGATGGTTTCTGTCGAGCCAACCGTTGGCTTGTATGGCTTCTCGATGCGTTTGTAAGCAACAGCAGACTTCCAGCCTTTGAGGATGCCATCGAGTTGCTTGATGGTGGCTTCGGTGTCGAAGTCGCCAACAATGGCCACTTCGCCTGCCCCGCTGCCCAATTGCTCAGCGTACAGTTTTTTCACATTGTCGAGGGTGACGGTCTTCAATCGCTCGGCAGCTTCATCCATTGTCGGCAAGTAGCGAACGTCCGTCTTGTCGTAGGGCATCATCTTCCGCATCAGCGCGGTGCGGGCCAGAACAACTGGTTCCGTTTTTCCCTGCTCGAGTTGGTCGATTGCTTGTCGCTTCAGCACCTCAAACTCTTTCTCCGGGAAGCTTGGTTCTCGCAGAATCTCATTCATGATGGCAAGTGCAGCAGGGAGATCCTTCTTCTTCGCAGTGAGGCTCACATCCACCACGCCGATCTTCGCATCGCCATCGGTGGTGATACTCAGGACAGCACCGAGCTTGCTCAACTCATCGTTGATCTGCTGGCGGGTTTTCGTCTTCGTCCCACGCATCATCAGGTCGCCAACGAAGTCGAAGGCAGCGTTTTTCCCAGCAAGAGATTCTGCATTTCCAACGCGGATGTTCATGGTCATCGTCACGATCTCGCCGCGTGTCTTCTTGGCGAGTGCAGCGTACTGCATTCCTTCGCCAATGGTGCCACGTTTGACGCGTTGCTCGATGTTCTCCGGCGTTGGGTCGAAGACTTCGCCTTGAGCCACGGCAGCGCGACCCTTGTAATTATCCACCAGCGTGGCAATCGCTGGTGCGGCGGGCACCTCAGCGCGTTCGGATTTCTCGGTCGGAATGTAGATTCCGACAGTACGGTTCGAGCGAAGCAAGTAGGTCTTCGCCACGCGGTTCACGTCTTCCGCAGTCACCTTCTCCACGCGATCTCGATGCACAAAGAACAAACGCCAGTCGCCGCTTGACGCCCAGTCGCTCAGTTCAATTGCAAACCGCTGACTGTTCGTCAGAGCGCGTTCGCGGCCCTTCAGCAGGTTCTGTTTAGCACGATCCACTTCTTCCTTGGTGATGGGCTGGTCACTCAACTTCTCCAAGGTGTTGATTAATGTCTCGCGTGCAACTTCGGTGTCTTTGGGTTCTGTCGTTACACCAATTTCGATGAAGCCAGGGTCGTGCAAGGCATAGGCGTTACCAGCAATGGCACTCGCCTTCTTTGATTCGACCAGTGCTTTGTACACTCGCCCGGACGGGGCGTCCGTCAGCGTGGCTTCCAACACTTCCACTGCCGGGAAGTCTGGATGGGCTGCCGCCGGGATGTGGTACACCACGCCGGTGGCCCCCACTTTGCCGACGCGGCGAAGAATCACTTGGCGCTCGCCATCTTGTGCTGGTTCTTCTGTGTACGTCTTTGGCAGTGGCTCTTCCGGGTTCTTCAATCCACCGAAGTGCTTGTCCACCAGGGCTAGTGCCTTGCTGGGATCGAACGCGCCAGCCACAATCAGCATGGCATTATCCGGCCGATAGTACTTCTTGTAGAAGGCCTTAAGGTTGTCGATGGGCACGCGCTCGATGTCGGTCTTGTTGCCGATGGTGCTTTTGCCGTAGTTGTGCCACTCGAAGGCCGTGGCCACCATGCGTTGGCTGAGGATGCGCTCCGGGCTGTTCTCACCAGATTCGAACTCGTTGCGTACGACCGTAAATTCGCTCACCAGGTCTTCCCGCTTGATGAAGCTGTTGGCCATGCGGTCAGCTTCGAGTTCGATACCGAACTCGAGGTTGTCGTCGTTCGACGGGAACGTGCAGTAATAATTGGTGCGGTCAAGCCAGGTGGTACCGTTGAACGTGATGGCCCCGTGATCGCGGATCGCCTTGGGTACATCGGTAAACTTGGGGCAGCCCTTGAACACCATGTGTTCGAGCAAGTGGGCCATGCCGGTTTCGCCATAGCCTTCGTGTCGGCTGCCGACGAAAATCGTGTTGTTGACGGTGACCTTTGGCTGGCTGGCATCTTGAAGCAGGAGCAATCGCAAACCGTTCTTGAGCTTGTATTCCGTGATCCCTTCCACCGTGGCAACTTTGGTAAACCCTGCTGGCACTTTTATTTCGGCGGCTTTCGGGGCTTCAACCTTAGGTGGTTGGTCCTGACCTACCGCAGCACCACCGAGGGCGAACAGCATCGCCCCCACTTGCATCAATCGCATCGTTTTTTCTCCAAATAGACCCGCCCGGAGGAATTCCAGGCGTTGGCAACGTTCAGCCAGGTACATCTTAGGCTAAACTGTCGGTAGTTGTTGTTCGCTGAAATGACCAAGATCTTACGGCGTCTTTCTTCCAGATGACACCTGAACAGATTGCCGTACTCCGCACCATCGAAGCCATGCGTATTCACGCTGACCATCATAGAGCTGGCCGAAGGAACTTGCGGACATACGACTGGTGCCGGTGCCACGAGACCCCATCACGAACCAGCCATTTCAGTACGAGATCGCCGATAACATCGCCACGATCATCGTGCCAACTCGACGAGACGGAACTGGACCAACGTTGGAGCAGCGCTACAAGTTGAAGCTAAGATAATGCAGTCGTTCGTTGTGGGGTTGTCATGCCGAGTGTGGTCATCGTTGGTGCTGGTTTGGCGGGGTTATCGACGGCGGTGGCACTGGCACCTCATGGTGATCAGATCACACTTCTCGAAGCGCGGGCACGCCTCGGTGGTCGGGCTTCTTCTTTTTATGATCCATCATCGACCGAGTGGGTCGATACCTGCCAGCATGTGAGTATGGGTTGCTGCACGGCCTTCCATGACTTCTGCAAGACACTTGGTGTTCTGCCGTTGCTCGAACCACAGCCAACACTCTTCTTCCAAACCACTGACCGCCGCTTGAGTCGGTTTCGCGCTGACCCTTGGCCAGCGCCGTTTCACTTGGCCCGTGCCTTGGCCTCAGCCCACTACCTGAGCATGACGGAGAAGCTCCGCGTGGCCTATGGTGTGGTTCGATTGGTGCTTGAGCAGAAGGACCGCGACGAGCCGTTGATGCCTTGGCTCCTTCAACATGGTCAAACAGAACGGACAATCAAGCGGTTTTGGGCCGTCGTACTGGTGAGTGCCTTGAACGACACCGTTGATCAACTGGGCACCAAGTACGCGAGGAAGGTGTTCGTCGATGGGTTTCTGAAGGATCGCGACGGCTTCACGGTGCATGTGCCAACAGTGCCACTAGCCAAGCTGTATGGCGACGAACTGTTGGCGTGGTTCCGTCGATGGAACGTATCGATTCAAGAAGATTGTGCGGTGCGGATCGTTGAACCCCATGGAAAACAGTTCCGCATTACCACGCGCAGCGGAGTAGTTCACACCGCAGACCGAGTTGTGCTGGCCGTGCCGTTCGACCGAGTGAACTCACTACTCCCACAAGAGTGGGCCAACCGAGCTGAGTTTGCCAAGCTCGAAAAACTCTCACCATCGCCGATCACCAGTGTCCATGTCTGGACGGATCGCCGGGTGATGACGCGTCCGCATGTGGTCATCGTCGATGGCCTTGGCCACTGGATCTTCAATCGTGGGCAAACCAGCAATGGCGAGTGGTACTTGCAGGTGGTGATCAGTGCCACACGAGAACTGGCTAATTGGGGGCGAGAGAAGATCGTCGACGCTGTGCTTGCGGAGTTGAGGCAACTGCTACCCGAACTTGCATCGGCCAAGGTTCTGCGCACTCGAGTCATTACAGAACACAAAGCCACGTTCAGTGCGGTGCCCGGTGTGGATGAACTGCGTCCAACACAATCCACAAGCATCCCCGGCTTGTTCCTCGCGGGTGACTACACACAAACCGGTTGGCCCGCCACGATGGAAGGTGCCGTACGCAGTGGCCAACTTGCAGCACAAGCCATCAGGGCAGCGGCAGGTCTTTGAAGGTGAACTTCAGCTTCTGCGTCACCATCGGCCCCGGTGTGCGATAGTTCAGCTTCCAACCTTTCCAGTCGCCGCCATCGACACCACGCGGCCCGTTTTTAGGGAAGCTGTACACCGCCCGCACATTGCGGCCATCGGTGTCCACCGATGAATCATCAGGATGGCAGTCGATGACCTTGGCACGATCCGGCGAGACGAGTTGAAGCCGATTCTCAACCGCCCATTGCTGGAAGCTCTCGAACTCCGGGTGATCCTTCGGATACGTGAGACTCAATGAAAACTCTGTGCGTTTCTCTCTCGACTTCAGCGGGTGACAGAGGACTGTCACTCCCTCAAGTTCGGCTTTGCTGTCCGTCGTCTTCGTCAAATCTGCGAAGTCGAAGCTGAGCCAGTTCTGCGCAGCCACAACATCCAGCGAGAGTTGAAGTTCATCAACTTGTGTCAGGGTTCTTGGAAGTCCAGTGCTTTTAAGAACCAAGGTTTGCGATAAGCCACGCGGAAGCAACTTACCCGTGGGCTTGGCAAACTCGACCTTTGCATCCTTCACCATGGCTTTCGTCACTATCGGCTCGGCATCCATCATGAGCACGGGAATTTTTGGTTCCCAGTGCAGCTCGAATGTCCACTCCGTCTCACTGCGGATGGTGTCGAAGTCTCGCCGCGAGTTCACCTTCTTCAGTTCCAACCGGAAGGCGTTATCCACACTCGCAATTGACGGGGCACCCCTCACCAACGTTGGTTTGCCGTTCGCCACGTTCAACCGCATCTGGCTTGCCAGCTCGAAGCTACTTAACATTTTCCAATAGGTGGTCGTAGCTTCGTGTTGAAATGCAAGATTCTTCTTCTCATCTGGTAGCGATATCGCCGTGCCAGTGAGCTTGTTGAACTCGGCCACGGCTTCGCCGAGGGTGTTCGCCTTCAACTCGATCATCATCGGCTTCACGGGCTCCGCAGCCGAAACAAGACCACTCAGCAAGAGGAGTACTATGGCGAAACGCATCACTCTTCTCACGGTGTCTTGCGGCTGAGGACCTTGAACTCGTCTTCCGAAAGGAACTGAACTTTGAGTTGTTTCAAGTCGGTTTCAAGATCTGTAAAGCCGATCGTCTTGGTGCCCGCGTCTCGCCCAAACTTATAGACCACGACGACAATTGCCTGGCTACTGCGTTGTAAATCAGTGACAGCGGCAAGCACCGCCCCGCGATCCACTTTTAAAGATGCCTCGCCAACGATGTAAAACTTCTCAGTGTTTTTCTCGACTTCTTCGCCCGCAAGGATTGTTACTTGCAGTGGCTTCAGTGTCACAGAGGTGTCACTGGACTTCATTGTAGGCTTGACGGTGTTTGTTGAATCCTCTGTGCCACCACTACCAGTTTGTGTGCCTGTACTTGGCGTGTCACCGCCGCTGCCGTTACCAGTGCCGTTGCCGATGCCACCACCGCGAAACACAAGGAACCCAATGATGAGCGCACCCAGCACTCCACCAATACGGCGTAGCCAACGGTGCAAAAAAGCCGGGCTTTGCTTGCGGGCCAACATCTTGTCGTAGCCGATGCCTGCGAGCATGGCGAGCAAATATCCACCTGCAAAGCCGCCTGCCACCATAAGCAGCTTGCTGCCGAACTGGGTGATCTGTTCCTGCGTGAAGCCCAGCATGGTTACCTCGCCGCAAAGGGGTTATCGAACTGATGCGGTACGGTTTTGAACCACGATTCGTACGTCCGCACCTGAGATTCTGTTGGATACCGCGAGCGTGTTCTCGGGTACAGAATCAAGAAGTACGCCTGCTTATCTTGCGCCGTCTGCTTCGTGCGTTGAACCAATTCCAGTGCCTTGCCCGCGTTGTCCAAGCGTACCCGTTGTGGCTTTAGGCCATCCTGTGTTGTGTAGTAAAGCTCACCGGTGTCTGCGTCGATCTCCAGCACACGCACGTTCGTCCGCTCCGCAATTTTAGCCCGTTCTTCCATCAGCCGCTGTAGTTCTTCGTCACGCAGCTTCAACTGATCTTCAAGGTCCTTTACGCGCTTCGCCAGTTGCACCGGATCGGCATTCGCTGGCGTCGTATTCGCCACCGAATCATCCGCTTTACTGACGAACGGCAACAGTAAGAAGATGCAGAACAGCAAAATCAACACGTCGATCAGCGGAATAAAGAACCGCGTGACCGAGCGCTTGGGGAGTTGAATCACGTGTTCACCCCCGAGCCGGGTGGCGTTGGCCCACGGTAGGCCGTTGCTTGGCTCGGTGGCACGATGGGCGTCAGCGGAACGGCTGCGTTGCTCTCCGCCATTGACTGCAACAACTTGCGAGCCGCGATGACGATCCAACTTGGCAGGATGTTGAGGAACGCCATAAACAAGCCGCTGCCGGTGGCTGTGATTGCCGGGCCATATTTCTGGATGATCTCCTCAGCTGCTGGCTTACTGCCGGGGGCAAAGGTGCTGAAGGTTTGCAGAATGGCTGCAACGGTACCGATCAATCCTAGGAGTGGGAACCACTCCGCAGCTTGTGCGGTATGCGTGAGCCAATCATCGGCTTTGTCGTCGAACGAATTGTGTGAGTCCTTCCATTGCATCGCCCGCCAACTCAGCCAGAGTTGCGCGAGAAACAGCACACCACCGAGGCCAAGGATGATCCAATCCATCGGTGAGTCTTGTAAGCGATGCAGGTACTCTTGGCGTGCAGATGGTGGGATAGCTGCGTAAATCAGTGCTGAGAGCAGCAGCGGAAGCATGCAGAAGATAAACGGCAAAATCGTATTGATCCAGAGTCGACGCACTGGTTGGCTCCGAAAGCGATGGTGATGGTTTACGCATCGCCTGCGGAACGACGACGGGCCGAGTGCCTAAAAGCTATTTCAAAACGGGGACTGGCTCCGAGTCTTCGAGGTGCCTGTCCCCCTTTTGAAATAGCTTCTACTTCTTCTTTTCCTTGGTTTCCGGCTTCTTCGGCTCAGCCCCCGGTGGCAGTAATGCTTTCACCAACTGACCACTCTCGGCGTTGAACAAGCGCACGATTCCTTCCTCGCCGCCGGTGGCCACCAGTTTGCCGTCGGGGCTGATGGCCGCGGCGTACAGGTACTCCTTGCCGCTGTCGAAGGTCTTCTGTTGATTACCGTTATCGGCGTTCCACAACTTGGCACTACCATCCCCGGCACACAGTAGGAACAGGCTCGACTTACCCGCGAATTGCAACCGGGTGGCCTGCTTCAGGTTGCTCGTGATGTCGCGTATCTTCTCGCCTTTCTCGTAGTCCCAAACCTTCACCATCTTGTCGACATCGGCCCCGCAGGACACCAGTCGCTTGCCATCGTTGGCCCAACCAACATCCAGTACGTGGTTGGTGTGGCCTTCAAAAGTCTTCACCAGTTTGAGCGTGGTCACGTCGAACACTTTCACGTATCTGTCCGAGCCGGCCGTTGCCAGTAGCGTGCTGTTCGGGTGAAAGGCCAAACCGAATACGGTGTCGGTATGGGCATTTGCAATCATGCGTGGGTTACTGCCGTTGGCGTCAAACACACG
>JBBRME010000166.1:0-9644 GCA_038230995.1 Gemmatales bacterium | reverse complement strand
GCTGAACACGCTGCCCAACCAAGCCGGGGAATTCGTGGCCACGGTGCCATTTGACCGCGAAGGCCGCTATCTGCTGAAGGTGGACAACGGCGAGGACACCGCCACGCTGGAGTACCGCGTGAGCTTGCCGCCGAACCACGAAAAAGCCATCGGCCCATTAGCGGAAGAGGATTTACGCAACCTAGCGAGTCAGTCCGGTGGGCAGTTCTACCGCGAGGAAGACTTGCACACGCTGGGAGAGAAACTGGAGAAGAAGACCGTCGAGTTCCATCAGAAGGAAGAGTTCGTGCTGTGGAACCGCTGGATGCTCATGTTGGTGATTGCGTTGTTTGCCATCGAGTGGACGATCCGGAAATTCAACAGCCTGAGTTAACAGCTTTGGGAGGGCGAACCTCCCGGTGAGCCGTGGCTTCGGCTCGGCAGGAGCCTCGCCCTCCCGAAGAAGGAACCTTGAATGAAGAGCCTGCACAAACAACTGAAAGCCTGGCAGTTCCGCGAGTGGGGCTACACCGTCGCGCTGTTGCTGGCCAGTGTGCTGCTCATCGCCACGGTGGTGCTGGCTATCGCGTGCTACGCCGACTATTGCTTCGACACCGCACTGGGTGAGACGCCACATTGGCTACGCGTGACCGGCTTGGTGGTACAAATCGTTCTCGCCGTCGGCCTGCTGATCCTTGGATTGAGCCGCATCAAAGCACCAAGCACCGTGGAGCTGGCCAGCCGCGCTGAAGAAGCCTATCCGCACTTCGACCATCGCTTGGTGACCGCCATACAACTCAACCGCACTGGGGCCAAGACCAGTGGCATGAGTGCGGAACTGATCGCCGACGTGACCCGCGAAGCCGGGGTTCTCAGCGACAAAGAACGCCTGACGAACTTGGCCGACCCGCAACGGCTGTGGAATGCCGCACTGTTGCTCATTCCCGTGGTGCTGCTCTGCGGGTTCTTCCTCGTGTTCTTCCACACCCTCAGCATGGCCCTGCTGCAACGTCAGGCATTGATGGATGTGGAGATCCCGCGATCCGTATCGCTCACCAACGCAAGCAACGCCGTGTACCCGGCCAGTGATCCGCTGACGCTGAAACTCAACGTGACTGGCGAGTGGCGAGAAAGCGACACCGGCAAGCTGATGATGAAGCCTAGCAACGGTGGTGCGGAAGAAGAGTACGTACTGAAGTTCGACAAGAAGCTGGACGACGGCTCGGCCATCTTCATTGCCGAACTGCCGCCGATCTCGATTCCCTTCACGTTCAAAGCCAAGCTGAACGATGGTCGCATGCACAAGCCCGCAGCAGTGGACTTTGCACCGCGACCAGTTGTCACCACCATTGAAGCCTGGGTCCTGGCCCCGGTGTACGTCGATCCCGACGGGAAACGGCGGTACGAGAAGCTGGCCAACCAAGGCGATGCCAGTTGCCACCCGGACTGTGCCCTACGTGTGGAAGCGGTTTGCAGCAAAGCAGTGAAGGCTGCCCGCGTGATTCAGTTCGGCAAGCAAGTGGAAGTACCCACGGTGATGACCATCTCCGAGGATGGCGTGCGAGTGAGTGCCACGTTCGACATCACGCCCGGTGCCACCATGTACCGGATCGAAGTGGCCGATGAAAACGGCTTCGCCAACCTTCAGCCACCACGCCGGAGCATCAATGTGCTGCCGGATCGCCCACCAGCGGTGACCCTGAACGACGAAGTACTCATGCACGGTAGCGAGACCGCCACGCTGGACGACTTCGAGGTGCGTGGAATGCCGCTGGTCGTTGGCGGGCAAATCCAGATTGGCTACACCGCCCGCAGCCCGCTGGGGTGTGCCAAGGCGTACGTGGTCTACCGGGTGAACGACGGCGATTGGACGTTGCTGGGCCTCGCCCCCGTGGTGGCTAACGAGGAAGAAGTGGGTAAGTTCCGCCCGGAACTCGGCGTGTTCACCAGTTACGACGTGGATCAAAACGTGGAGTTCTACCAGATACCCTCGGCCGATCCGGACAGCGAAGCACCCGGCTTGAGTGCCGGCGGACGGTACAACTTCAAGACCGCGGCCCTCGCCAAGATCAAGAACGGCCAGTCAACGAAACTTGAAGTCGGCGACCGGGTTGAATTCCGCGTGGCGGTGTACGACCGCAAACCTGGCCAGCAGATACCCGTCACTCAGACGGAGTTGGCGAATCGGTTGCCGGATCAACGTGTGGGGTTGGGTCGACCCGCCGGGTACAGTGAAAGCCGGATCAAAGCCGTGGTCACCACGCAGGCCTTTGATCAATGGCGGGATCAGCAGTCCCGCAGTCGGGAACGATTACGGGATATCGAACGGCTCCAACGCGGCGTGTTCGGCCAGCGGACAAATGAGAAGTAACAAGGGCGGAACTTTCCGCGTGGCAAAGAATCAAAAGATACGGAATACTATGTCAGTCCTTCCTCGGAGTTTGTCATGACGCTTCGCCAACTTGCTGCCGGGTTGCTCACCAGTGTGATGGTGTTCAATGCGACCGCCGCCGAGAAGGAACTAGACCCCGCAGCCCAAAAGCTGGCCCAACAGAACGCCCTCAAGGATGCTGAAGCCACGGCCCGCCGGGTGGGCACCGCCATCCGCGTATTACAGTTTCAGAAACTTGATGCAGCCGAAGAGCAAAAGGCACTCACTGAAGTGGCAAACAAGTTGAAGGGGTTAACCCAACAGCAGATGATCGCTGTGCTGGATCACCTCGATAAGGCCGTGAAGGCACCGGACGAAGCCTCGGCCAGTATCGAGCAAAAGGGGGCGTACGAAAAGCACCGCCAGATCGTGACCAGCCTGCGTGGGATGCTGACGAAGTTGGAAACATTGAAGAGCCTTGACCACGCTGCGGAGAAGCTGGATCGCCTCGCCAAAGATCAATTTGATCTGCACCTCAAAGCCACAGCCACCAACGCGCTCAACCAATCCGGTAGCCGCACCGCGGCCAAGCGAGTGGTCGACGAACGCGATGAACAATCGGATGCCCAGGTCGACCTTCGCGGCGAAATGACCGGCTTCCTCACGCAGATTTCAGGACTGAAGTCCAAGCTCAATCCGGAACAGAAGACTCGGCTCGATGCCGCCGATGTGGGCACACGCTCGGGCAAGATCATCGCCGACATGGAACTGGCGAAAGTATCATTGACCAACGGCGACTACCGGGGCGGGGCCGACAAGCAATTGAGTACCGCCAAGGAACTGCAAGGCTTGGCCGCCGCCCTGCGTAGTCCGAAGGACGCGCTGGCTACCATGAAGGAAGCCCGCGAGAAGATCGAGAAGTTGATTGCTGCCGAGAAGGAACTCAAGAAACAGACCGAAGACGAGAAGAAGTTCGACCGCAATCAACCGGAATACACCCGTCGTTCCAGCACCAGTACCGACCCTGTGAAGGAAAACGCCAACAAGCTGGCCGATCAACAAGCCAAGATCGAGTTCGACACCCGTGATGTTCGCAAGTTCACCGAGCAAGTGGCTAAAGAGGTAGCACAGAAACTTCAACAGCCAGAACAGGAGATGAAGCGAGCACAGGACGAACTGCGCAACAACCAGAACCAGAAGAGTGCTGTGGATGCCGAGGCCAAGGCCGAGAAGCAACTGGAAGAAGCGAAGAAGGAACTCGACAAGCTCATCGCCAAGGCGGACGCCGAGAAGACAGACGCACTCGTGGCCACGAAGAAGGCCATTGAGGAAGTGAACAAGCTGATTGCGGAACAGAAGACCGCCAAGAACACCACCAAGCAAAACGAGAACAACAAGGAAGCCCTCAAGCCCGCAGCGGATCAACAGAAGCAAGTGGCCAAGAAGGCTGAGGACGTTAAGAACCTGCCACTGCCCGACAAGCAAGAGGTGAAGGACGCCCTAGCTAAAGCCGCCGAGGAAACCAAGAAGGCTGCCGAAGCTCTGCAAAACAAGGACGCCCAAGCCGCCCAACCGAAACAGGACGAGGCGCTCAAGGCACTTGAACAAGCCAAGAAGGGGCTGGAAGAAAAGGCAGCAGAGATTGAGAAACGCCGCGATGAAATCGCCAAGCTCGAGGAGACTGCCAAGAAGCTGGAAGAACTGGCTAAGGAAGAAAAGAAGGTCGCCGACAAGGCCGAGAAGGCCGCCGATGCGAAGGACAAAGCCGACGCCAAGGACGCACCCAAAGCCGCTGATGTAGCTAAGGATCAGGACAAACTGAACCAGCCGACAAAGGACGCTGCTAAGGAAGCCAAGGAACTCGACCCCAAGGCCGGTGAGAAAGCGGAAGAGGCCACCAAAAACCAAGAGAACGCCAAAGACAACCTGAACAAGGACGAAGCCAAGCCCGCCGCTGACGAAGCCAAGCAAGCGGCCAAGAAACTGGACGAAGCGGCCAACGATTTGAAGAAAAAGGCCGATGAACTGAAGGCCAAGGAAGCCGCAGACCAGCAAAGCCTGCAACCCAAAGAGACCGACGCCGCCCAAGCCGCCCAACAGATTGCCAAGGCGATTGACGAGGCAAACAAGGCTGCGGACGAAGCTAACAAGGCTGCCGAGAAACTCGGACAGAAGCCTATGGAAGCGAATGCCAAAGCGGACTTGGCCAAGCTCCAGGATCAAGTGGCTAAGAAAGCCGAACAGCTTCAAAACAAAGAGGCCGCGAAGGACGCTGCCGAAGCGGCCAAAGCCATCGAAAAGGGCGACATTCCGCAGGCTCTGGAGAAACAACAGCAAGCACTCGACAAGCTGAACGATGCCGCCAAGGGTGAGCCGAAAGAAGGCGAAGGCAAGCCGATGGGTGAAGGCAAACCGATGGGCGAAGGCAAGCCGATGGGTGAAGGCAAACCGATGGGCGAAGGCAAGCCGATGGGTGAAGGCAAGCCGATGGGCGAAGGCAAGCCGATGGGTGAGGGTCAGGGTGAACCTAAGCCAGCCGATGCCAAGAACAACGGCGAACTGGCCAAGGCTCAAAAGCAACTCAAGGACGCCACCCAGGCCCTGCAACAATCGCAACAGGCCAACCAAGCCGCTCAAGCGGCGTTGCAACAGGCCCAGGCTCAAGCACCCGGTGCCGTGAAGGAACAACTTCAACAGGCCCAAAAGCAACTTGGCGATGCCCAGAAGCAACTGCAAGATGGGCAACCCGGTCAGGCAGGCGAGCAACAGCAACAAGCCGCACAAGACCTACAACGGGCACTTGACACACTTAACCAAGCAGCCCAGGCGATGGGCCAACAACCCGGCAAACCCGGCCAGCCACAACAAGCCAAACCGGGTCAACCGATGCCGGGCCAAGGCGATCAACCCGATGGCACGGAAGGCAAGGGCGATAAGCCCGGCGACGGCAAGGGAGACAAACCCGGCAAGCCGGGCGACAAACCGGGGCAGAAGCCCGGCGACGGCGAAGAGAAGAATGAAGGCCAGAATGCCACAGGCGACCGCACCGGCGAAGGGAAGAACAATACCACCGCTTCCAGCGGCGTGAAGAAGGACGGCGACGGCAACTTCATCAAGCTGCAAGGCAAGGACCGCGACAAGGTCACCGCTGCCGTGGAAGCCGCCCTGCCCGCCGAGTTCCGCGAACTGATCAAGCAGTACAACATCAACATCAAGAAGGCCGAGAAGAAGTAGAAAAGAGCCGCGCACGAAGTAAGCGGAATAAACACCACACTTACTTCGTGCGTAGCTCATCCAGACCACTTACTTCGTGCGTGGCTCATCCAGACCACTTACTTCGTGCGTGGCTCTTACTGGTACTGAAAATGCGTCGATTCTTCCTTATCGCCTGTCTACTCCTCGTGCCGGTGGCGAGCGTACGCACCCAAGACAAGGTTAAGACGGAAGAGAAAGTAAAGATCGACGACGACACCCAGAAGTCGATCGACAAAGCCCTCGACTGGCTCAAAGAGAATCAGGAGAAGGAAGGCGGCTGGGGGCGAAACACGGCGGTCACGTCGTTCGTGCTGCTGGCCTACCTCAGCCAGGGTCACCTGCCTACAAGTGGTAAGTACGCACCGGAAGTCAACAAGGCCATCCGCAACCTGCTGGCCGGTGCCCGTGAAGATGGTTACCTCGTGGGACCGACCGGTGGCAACATGTACGCCCACGGCATGGCCGCGCTGGCCCTTACGCAAGTGTGGGGTATGACTGGCGACGAGGAAGTAAAGAAGGTGCTGAAGAAGTCGATCAACCTGATCGTGGACACGCAGAACAGCGAAGGCGGCTGGCGCTACGAACCCAAGCCCACAGGGGCCGACATCTCCGTCACCATTATGATGGTGATGGCCCTACGTGGTGCTAAGGATAGCGGCCTGCACGTGCCCAAAGAGACGATGGACAAAGCCTTCAAGTACATGAAGAGCTGCTACGACAGTCGCACCGGTGGCTACCGCTATCAGCCCGGTGGTGGCCCGGCAGGCTACGCCCGCACCGCCGCCGGTGTGTGTGTGCAGCAACTCTGCGGCGACTACGAAGCCAAGGAGATCGCCGGGGCCGTGAAGTTCTTGGACACCACGGAAGACGACCGCGGCCACTACTGGTATGGCCACTATTACGCCGCACATGCCTACCACCAAATCGGTGGCAAGCAGTGGGAATCCTACTACAGCCGCATGAAGAAGAACCTGCTGGCCATCCAGCAGAGCAACGGTAGCTGGAAGGACCCGCGCGAAAGCGGCGTCGGCCCGGCGTACCAGACCGCCATCGCCGTTTTGATTCTCTCGGTGCCATCGGACTACCTGCCGATCTACCAGCGGTAGGGCGGGCGGGCTTTACGAGCACGAAGCGTGAACGAGTGGGGTTTCATCTTGCGAGCCGCGAACGAAGTGTCTACGAGCACGAAGCGTCAGCGAGTGGGGTTTGGTTTTGGCGTTCCACCGAATCGCGCTCAGCTCCGCTGGCGCTCCGCATCGCGGCTAAGTCGATCTGTTGACGCCACATGTACTCAATCCAAGTGAATTCATCCAATCTGTTTAGCCGCGATGCGTAGTGAAACGAAGCGGAACAAAGTTGAGCGCGATATGAGTCCCGCGCTCAGCTCCGCATCGCGGCCACAAAACCATCTACATCGACTATCGCACGAGTCGTACAATCTCCCTGCTATAGCCACTTTGCCCCGTCGGAATACCATCCATGCCGCTGTCCTGGAATGAAATCCGCAACAATGCCATCCAGTTCAGCAAGGAATGGGCTGACGAATCACGCGAAGAAGCAGAAGCCAAAACCTTTTGGGATGCGTTCTTTCAACTCTTTGGCATCAAGCGACGCACGTTTGCTTCCTTTGAAGCTCCTGTCAAAAAACTGACAGGTCATTGGGGCTACATCGACTTGTTCTGGAAAGGCACTTTGCTGGCCGAACATAAGAGCCGGGGTGAATCGCTCGACAAAGCTCAATCGCAGGCCATGGACTACATCCAAGGCTTGAAGAACGAAAAACGCGACAAGGAGATTCCGCGTTACATCGCCATCTCCGATTTCGCCACCATAGCGCTACACGATCTCGAAGAAGGAACCAGCATCAAGTTCCCTCTGGCCGACTTGGTCAAGCACATCGAATCCTTCGGCTTCATTCCAGGTTACAAGCAGCACATCTTCGCCGATCAAGCCCCCATCAACATTGAGGCCGTTGAACTCCTCGGCGCATTGCACGACGAACTCAAGGCGGGTGGCTACAGTGGCCACGAGCTTGAGCGTTTCCTCGTCCGTATCCTGTTCTGCCTCTTCGCCGAAGACACCGGCCTGTTCGACCGCGATGCCTTCACGCTGTACATCGAGAACCACACCGCCGAAGATGGTAGCGATCTCGGTGCCAAGCTCGCCCGCCTGTTCGAGGTGCTGAACCGCCCACACGAAAAACGCCAAGCCAACCTGTTGGAAGAACTGCGGGCCTTGGAGTACGTCAACGGCGATCTGTTTGCAGAGCCGTTGGCCTTCGCCGACTTCAACAAGAAGATGCGCGACAAGTTGCTGGTCTGCTGCCGGTTCGACTGGTCAAAGATATCCCCGGCAGTGTTCGGCTCCCTGTTTCAGTCCGTCATGGAAGGGCCGGAGCGTCGGCAAGCCGGAGCACACTACACCAGCGAACGCGACATCCTGAAGCTGGTTCGTTCCCTGTTTCTGGATGACTTGCGGGCCGAGTTCGAGAAGATCAAATCGAGCAAGCCAAAGCTCGAAGAGTTTCATGACAAGATTGCTTCGCTCAAGTTTCTCGATCCCGCTTGCGGTTGCGGCAACTTCCTCGTCATCACGTATCGAGAACTGCGGCAACTTGAAATCGAGATCCTGATAGCAATGCGCACGAAACAGGACACCAGAAGAATTGATATCTCCACGATAACGAAAGTGCAGCTGACGTCGTTCTACGGCATCGAGATCAGTGAGTTTCCGGCACAGATTGCACAAACCGGGATGTGGCTTGTAGACCACCAGATGAACCTGGCCCTTGGCAAAGCGATGGGCGAAACAAGAGCAAGTTTGCCGCTTACCAAGTCGGCCACGATCCGCCACGCCAACGCCTTGCGTATCGACTGGAACGATGTGCTACCGGCCAGCCAGTGCAGCTATGTGCTGGGTAATCCACCGTTTATCGGTGGCAAGTTACAAAGCGATGAGCAGCGGGCGGACATGGCCCACGTGGCTGGTGCTGTGAAGAATTATGGTCTGCTCGATTACGTGACGGCGTGGTACTTCCTTGCGGCCAAGTACATTCAGGGCACCACGATTCCTGTGGCGTTCGTGTCCACCAACAGTATCTGTCAGGGTGAACAAGTCGGTGTCCTATGGGGTGCGTTGTTCCGCAGCGGTATCCGCATCCGGTTCGCCCATCGCACTTTTATCTGGATGAGTGAAGCAAGCGGCAAAGCCCATGTCCATGTTGTTATCGTTGGTTTCGGCCTAGAGGAAGCCTCTACGAAACGAATCTTCGATTACGAACAAGACCCGATCAATCCGGTGGCGAGCGTAGCGAAGAACATCAGCCCATATCTGGTAGAGGGCCCGGACGTAGTGGTGCTGAACCGTAGCAAACCGTTGTGCAAAGTGCCTGAAATTGATAGCGGCAATAAACCTATAGATGGTGGGCAATACTTGTTTAAAACGGACGAACGAGATGAATTCATCAAACTTGAACCAGCTTCGAAGAAGTGGTTTAGGCGCTGGCTTGGATCTGAAGAATTCATCAATGGTAAAGAACGCTGGTGTTTATGGCTCGGTGAGTGCCCACCAGACGAACTACGTACAATGCCGAATTGTATTAAGCGTGTTGATGCTGTACGCATTTCTAGACTTAAAAGCGTTAGTCCACCAACGCAAAAGCTAGCCAGTACACCAACTAGATTTCACGTTGAAAAATTCCCAAAGGACAAATTTATAGTTATACCTGGTGCTACATCAGAGAATCGTGATTACGTACCTTTAGGCTATATGGGCCCTGAAACCATTATTAGCAATCTGGCCAACATACTCGAAAGCACTTCATTATACTATTTTGGTGTTTTGCAATCGGCATTTCATAATGCCTGGCTTCGACATGTTGGCGGCAGAATAAAATCCGATCCTCGCTATTCCATAAAGCTCGTCTACAACAACTTCCCTTGGCCGCATCAACCAACGGACAAGCAGATGGCTACCGTTGAAGCCAAGGCCCAGGCTGTGTTGGATGCACGTGCCGTATGGCCGACATCAAGCCTTGCCG
>JBBRME010000165.1:0-9732 GCA_038230995.1 Gemmatales bacterium | reverse complement strand
TCGGCACCTGGCGACGCGTCGGCTTGGGCGACTGCCCAGCGGAGGCTACCGGCGCTGCCGTTGTCAAGTAAGTTAGTGACGTTGAACGTCGCCGGGTTGTCCCGGTCTTCGAGCCGTTGCAGCCCAAGCCGAGCACGTTGCGATTTGACGATGGGGGCTGTCGGCGTGCTGCGGAAGAGTTGGCGAATCCAGCGGGACATGATGAAACTCCAGCTGATTTGACTTTGAGCCAACCACTTGTAACAGATGCAAGCCCGATCGTCCAGATTTATGATGTGCGTCCAGCGGGGGGTACATACATCCCGTGGACACGACGACACCGGGCAGAATGACAGGAGCAAGTGGAACTTCTTTTCCGCTTGCGTGGCACCAGCCCAGCAACTAAGCTCTGCATAACTCCAAGTGGTGGGGTTGGCTCAGCAGTTCCCACGCTGATCGACCTCACCCAAAACGAACTCCTCAACCTCCCGAGGAATACCATGTTCCGCCTGAACACAGGTAACAGTACCCGGTACTGTGATGGACACTCTCGCCGAAGCTTCCTTCAATTGGGTGTGGCCGGGCTGGCAGCGGTATCGCTCCCACAACTGCTGAAGGCCAAAGAGCAATCGAGTACCAGCAAGAACACGTCGGTCATTTTGATCTGGCTCGACGGCGGGCCGGGTCACATGGACATGTACGACATGAAGCCCGACGCACCGGAAGAGTACCGGGGCATCTGGAAGCCGATTCGATCCAAAGTGCCGGGCTTCGATGTGACGGAACTGTACCCGCTGCAAGCCAAGCACACCGACAAGTTCAGCATGATCCGCAGCCTGCACCACAACACCGGCGACCACTTTGCCGCTGGTCACCGGATGCTGACGACGAAGGACATGGGCGTCAGCGGGGCCAACACCACCGGCAAGTTCCCCGGTATTGGTTCCATCGTCAACCGAGAAATCGGCCCAAGGGTGAAGGGGATGCCGGGTTATGTCGCGGCCCCTCACGCGGCGAGCATCGGCTTGGCCCCCGGTTACTTCGGTGGCAATTACCTGGGCACGCAGCACGATCCGTTTTTGAGTGGTGAGCCACACACGCCAGACTTCCGCGTGAAGAACCTGAACCTTGCGAGTGGGCTAACGTTGGCGAGTCTTGATGACCGCAAGAAGTTGTTGACTCACTTCGACACCGCCAAAAAACACCTCGACAAGCACCCCACGGCGGTAGCGTTGGATCGCTTCAATGAAGAAGCCTTTGATTTCGTCACCGGCCCGGTAGCCCGCGAAGCCTTTGACATCAGCCGGGAAGATACGCGGATGAGGGATCGGTATGGGCGTAACAGCTTGGGTCAATCGACGCTGTTGGCTCGGCGATTGGTGGAAGCCGGTAGTACGTTCGTGACGGTTCACTCCGGTGGGTGGGATCACCACTGGGATTTGAAAGCCAGCTACGAGCGAATGCTTCCACAAGTAGATGCCGCCGTGGCCACGCTGTTTGAAGACCTGCACGAACGCGGGCTTTTGGAAACCACCTGCGTGGTGCTGTGCGGCGAGTTCGGTCGAACGCCGAAGATGAACAACGGTGGCAACGGTGGCCCGGCCGGAAGCATGGGCACACCGGGGCGCGACCACTGGGGCGATTCGATGAGCTGCCTGATCGGCGGCGGTGGCGTGAAGGGCGGCCAAGTGGTGGGTTCCACCGACAAACTCGGCGAACGTCCACACACCCGCGCGGTGACGCCAACGAACCTGCACGCGACGCTGTATCAAGTCCTCGGCATGGATCCCAAGCTACAACTGCTCGATCCATCCGGTCGGCCTGTCAACACGCTCGACGACCCCACTCCGATTCACGAACTGCTGTAAACTCAATTTGTTGGCCCCGGTGTAGGTTAAGCATGTGACACGGGGCCTTTGGCAACAACACGTTCACTGGAAGTCTCGAACTGACCGGCGTTCAGGTGAATACGGCCTTTGCTCGCAGCGGAGACAAGATCGCTCCGGACTTGAACGGCAATGGCCGGGAACACAGCCACGCCCAACACAGCACCAGTTCTGATCCGTGGGCAGCGGGACGCTATAACTTTTGAGTTACTTCGTGGGCCACTCGGCCTCTCGCTCGACCCGGTACACGGGCGTGTGTGTTGACGCCGACCCAAGGCCAGCTTGGCCGAAACACCCAACTGCTGCTCTTCCAACAACTGCCAGACACAATCCGGGGCGAATAGCTGGTTCGGTGGGACGCGACGCCATCCGCACCTACTTCGACAAACCACCGATACGTCTCTTTGATAAGCCCACTGCTTATGTCCTATCATGTTTGAACATTGCATCTATCTGCAGCCAACTCGGCTTCTCTCTGCCTCTCCAAGTGGGCCGGGCAGCATGCCGTATCTAAGGCGGGCAGCCAGTAAGTGCAACGAGAGCTAGAGCTTGTTTACTGGGCCACATTGATGCTCGATTTCTTCACGAAACTGTTTGACCCTAGCGGCTTTCCAGCTCGTTGGGGATGTGGTGAGTGGACTCCAGAGCATGGCTGGTTACACATTCTGTCAGATCTGACAGTGTGGTCGGCGTACATGGCCATTCCGATTGTCCTCTTCTACTTTGTCTCTCGCAAAAAAGATCTGCCGTTCCGTCGCATCTTTCAGCTCTTCACCGCTTTCATTCTGGCTTGTGGCACAACACACTTGATGGAGGCCGTCATCTTCTGGTGGCCGGTCTATCGATTCGCCGGAGTACTCAAGCTCGTCACTGCGATCATTTCCGTGGTTACAGTCGTCGCGCTGATCAAAGTTTTGCCGCGCATGTTGGCGATGCGAACGCCGGAAGAGCTGGAGCGTGAGGTTGCTGCCCGGCAGGCGGCAGAAGCAGAACTCATCAAAGCCAACGCCGACTTGGAAAAGCGTGTTCAGGAACGAACTGAAGAATTGACGCAGGCGAATAACTCCCTGTTCACCGAGCGGGATCGCTTCCGCACCACCCTGGAGAGCATCGGGGACGGTGTGATCGCCACGAACACCGAAGGCCGAGTCACGTTCCTCAACACCGTAGCCATCTCGCAGACGGGCTGGACTCCGGAGGATGCCTTGGGCCAGCCACTGCAGAATGTGTTCAACGTCGTCAACCAAACGACACGTACTCAGGTCGAGAATCCCGCCTTCAAGCCACTCAAGGATGGTTCGGTTGTTGCGCTTGCCAACCACACCATCATGATTGCCAAGGATGGACGGAAATGTCCGATCGAAGATTGTGCTACCCCGATCCGGGATCGAAATGGTGGAGTCGCCGGAGCGGTGCTGGTGTTCCGTGATGTGAGTGAGCGGCTTCAGGCTGAGGCGGTTCATGCCGAGCAGATCCGGCTGTCCGCTCTGCGCGGCGATATCGCCAGCGCCCTTGCGGCCACTCAAACGAAAGCGGCAGCGCTCCAAGCCTGCTGCGAGGCGTTAGTCCACCACATGGAGGCGGCATTCGCCCGCATCTGGGTATTACCAGCAGGCAGCGACACACTGGAGCTTCGCGCGAGTGCCGGGCTGTATACTCACCTGGATGGGCCGCATAGCCGAATCCGAGTCGGTCAGTTCAAAATCGGCCGAATCGCTGCCAACCTCCTGCCGCATTTAATGAATTCCGTGGTTACCGACCCGGAGATTTCCGATCCGGAATGGGCCGCGAGAGAAGGGATCGTCGCATTTGCCGGGCACCCACTCGTCGTCGAGGGGCGAGTCGTCGGGGTGATGGCGCTATTTTCTCATCAACCGCTTTCGACAGGTGTCTTGACCGACCTCGCCCGATCGGCCGACGGTATCGCCCAGTACATCGACCGTCGACGAGCCGAGGAGGTGATCCGGGACAGCGAGGAGAGATACAGGCTGTTCTTTGATGCCAGTCCGCTACCCATGTGGGTCTATGACAAGAAGAGTCTGTCGTTTCTTGAAGTGAATACCGCGGCGGTTGCCAAATACGGCTACACCCGGGAAGAGTACCTAAGCATGTCCGTCACGGATATCCGTCCGCACGACGAACTGCCAGCTCTCATGGCAGCGATGGCCACACCGAGTGGGCCAGACGAAGACAGCATATGGCAACACCGACTCAAGGACGGGCGGTTGATCCGGGTCCGAGTCAAGACACACAATCTTTCCTTCAGGGGCCAGCCTGCCCGGCTCGTGCAGGCCGAGGATGTTACGGACCAACTCCGGGTGACAGAGGAACTTCAGGCGAGTGAGGAGCGGTTCCGCCAGGCCTTCGACTACTCCGGCAGCGGCATGGCCCTCCTCGCTCCGGATGGTCAATTCCTGAGGGTGAACGAAGCCCTGCGGGCGTTCCTCGGGTACACCGAGGCCGAACTGCTCGCCACCAAATGCGAGAACCTCACCCACCCCGACGACCGCGAGGCCGACAAGCAATGCGTCGCCCCACTGCTCGACGGTCGGCGGAGCGTATTCTCGCTGGACAAGCGGTACATCTGCAACGACGGCCGTACAGTGTGGACTCACCTGACAATGTCCTTGGTACGGGACGTCGCCGGACAGCCAGCCTACTTCGTCGCCCAGTTCCAAGACATCAATGCCCGGCGGGCTGCCGCCGAGGAACTTCGTGTGAGCGAATCTCGCTTACGCCTAGCCCTCAAGGCAGGGCAGATGGGAACTTTTGACTGGGATATTGTCACCGACAACATCGTCTGGTCCGCAACGCACTACGAAATTTTCGGGTACGACGGGTCCGATCCGTTCCCAGTCGAGTTCCGGCACTTCAGCGACCGCGTGCACCCGGACGATCTCGAGGTGATGGAAGCGAAGTTGCGGGCCACGATGGCTTCCCATACCGAATACGAGATTGAGTGCCGGATCGTGCTTCCCGATGGCTCCGTCCGTTGGGTGTACGGCCACGGGCGCTTCGAATGCGGCCCTAACGGGCAAGCCATCCGCATGCTCGGCATCGCCCAGGACATCACACGCCGCAAAGCGACCGAGTTGGCCATTCAGGCCAGCGAGATGCAGTACCGGACGCTGTTCGAGATGTGCCCCGATGCCATCTACCTGGTCGACATGGACGGGCACATCCGATCGGCCAACCCGGCTGCCAGCACCATCACCGGATACACTTTGGCCGAATTGCTGGGCATGAAGATCCAGGATTTGGACACTCCGGAACACGCCATCATGGTGCCGGAGCGACTTCAGAGAATGCGAGTAGGCGAGTACCTCCGCTTTGAGATTGCTCACCGCCGGAAGGGTGGAACGCCAATACAGCTGGACGTCCGGGCGGCAGCCGTCGAGATCGGCGGCGAGTCGCTGGTACTGGCGTTCGACCGAGACATCACGGCCGAACGTGCAGCCGCGGCGGCTCTGGCCACCGCCAACGACCTGTACCGCCTTCTTGCCGATGGGATGCAGGATGTCATCACTGTCCACGATATTAGTCCGCAAGCCCGGTACCTGTATGTCAGCCCATCTGGCGAGCGGGTGACTGGCTACAGGGCCGACGAACTGGTCGGCCGCGAGTACGTCCCCGAGGTCCACCCGGACGATCTGCCAGCGCTGGCCCAAGCCAATCAGGCCAACCTCCGCGGCCAAGTCACCCAGCTCGAATGGCGATCCCGACATAAGGACGGCCGGTTTATCTGGCTGGAGACCGTGACCACCCCGGTTACCGATGAAGCCGGAGCTGTCACGAGCCTCATCTCCACCAGTCGCGACATCTGCGAGCGGAAAGACATGGAGAGCCGGCTTCGGCAGGCACAGAAGCTGGAGGCCATCGGCCAACTCGCTGGCGGCGTGGCACACGACTTCAACAACCTGCTCACGGTGGTCAATGGTTGCAGTGAACTGCTGCTTGCCGATCTTCAACCTGGCTCAGATCGCCGATCGCTGGTAGAAGCGATCCTGGGAGCCGGTGAGCGGGGCGCTGCCCTGACCCGGCAGTTGCTGGCCTTCAGCAGGCAGCAAATGCTCCGTGTGGAGGTGTTCGACCTGAACCACGTCCTCACGGAGACGGCAGAACTCCTCACGAGACTCTTGGGCGAGAATATTGCGCTGAGCCTCTCTCTCGACCCGACGATCGGGGCTGTCAAGGCGGACATGGGTCAAGTCGATCAGGTGATCATCAATCTGGCTGTGAACGCCAGGGATGCGATGCCCAACGGTGGAACACTAGTGATTGGCACTTCAACAATCGAATTCACCGATTCCTCCCCACTTCCATCCCCCGACGCAAGGCCAGGTCGATTCGTGCGATTGTCCGTCACCGATACGGGCTCGGGAATCACTCCCGACGTTTGCGCTCGGTTGTTCGAGCCGTTTTTCACAACCAAGCCAGCGGGCAAAGGGACTGGGTTAGGTCTGGCCATGGTCTATGGCATCGTACGGCAATCCGATGGGTTCCTCACGGTCGAGAGCGAAGTTGGTCGAGGCAGTACGTTTGCTGTGTATCTGCCCCAGCACGATGTAGAAATTGATAGCCCAAAGTCGATCCTCCAACCAAAATTGAGGACCTCCGGTACCGAAACGATTCTCGTCGTGGAGGATGACGACTCTGTGCGGGCACTTGCCACCGCGATCTTAGTGCGTGAAGGGTATCGTGTTGAGTCGGCAGCGGACGGCGACACAGCCTTATCTGTCTGCAATGGATTAACGACTCCCCCGGACGTTGTGCTGACAGATGTTGTCATGCCGGGAATGGGCGGACGTGAGTTAGCCGAAACACTCATCCTTCGATATCCGCTCATGAAAGTGGTATTCTTGTCTGGATACACTGCCGACGACGTGTTGAGGCACGGTATTGAAGAGGATCGTGTGGCGTTTCTCCAAAAACCATACACACCCGACACACTGGCACGTTTTGTCCGCCAAGTATTGGACGGCAAGAGGGATCATTAGAGCGGTTCCCGAATAGGTTGATTTTTTTGTTAGCCGGAAGCGCTAGCGACGGGCGACAACTGAGCCATCGCTGGCGCGTCCGGCTAACTTGAGATGCTCAACCAGAACATGGCGGCCCCTACTGATCAAATACGACCCGCCCGACAACACAGAACACCCAGCAGCCTCGTCGACGGCCTAGTTAGTTATGCTAAACTCTATAAAGCTTTGTTGAATCTCATCGAGAAGGATTATGGTCGCAAAAACGATCATCTCCTGCCCAAACCTGTCTTGCTCAAAACGCCTGAGAGTGCACAGCACCTTCGTTGGGAAGACATTACGATGCCATGGTTGCGACAGCAGGTTTAAAGTCTCTCTCTCAGTTTCTGCGAATGGCTCCGAACAGCTCATGGCCACTGATGTGATTCGCACTGATGGGACGGGCGTCGAAATACGTGCAAAAGTAACTTACACGATCCCGTTACCGGAACTCATAGGTCGATTCCGGGTGAAGAGCACTTTGGGCCAGGGTCAGTTCGGGCTTGTGTATCTCGCGCACGATCCCGAGTTGTCGCGCGATGTTGCGATCAAGGTACCCAAAGCCGGTACGCTCACAACGGAAATACGGCTCCAGAGGTTCTTGGGGGACGCCAAGGCAGCCGCACGGTTGCGACATCCGCACATCGTTCCTGTCTTTGATCTCGGCATTCACGAGGGTAGCTGGTTTATCGCATCCGCGTTTATACCAGGGCGGACACTTGCCAGTGCCATCTTGGAAAAGTCCTTGGATCTCAAGGCTCGGATACAAATCGTCCGACGCCTATCGGAGGCTCTCGACTACGCCCATGGTCAAGGTGTCATCCATCGGGATGTGAAGCCGGACAACGTCATGCTCGATGGAGCCGATCAACCTCACTTGATTGACTTCGGATTGGCCAAGCTCTCTAATGATCGCCAAGGTGGCGGGCATGCAGTGATGGGCACGCCGATGTACATGAGCCCAGAGCAGGCGGCGGGGCTAAGCCACGATGCGGACGATAAATCGGATCAGTACAGCTTGGGTGTGATTCTGTACGAGATGCTCACCGGACAGGTGCCGTTTTCCGGACCAACGAACCACGTCCTTTTTCAGACGGTGCATAACGAGCCACCCCCGATCAGCGATCTCGCACCTGATGTACCACTCGACCTGATCCTGATTTGCAAAAAGGCGATGGCGAAGAGTCGGCTGGATCGCTACGAGTCGTGCGGGGAACTCGCGGAAGATTTGCGTCGTTGGCTGGATGGCGAAACACCCCACGTCCGAGTGCTTACGCGGCGAGAGCGTTTGAACCGTTGGGTAAAAAAGGAGCCAAAGCTGGCCATTGCCATCTCGATTGCCCTGTTGGCGATCCTGACATCGGCAGTTTTGGGCGTGATCTTCGGTGTTGTTGCCAACAGCCAGGCGAAGAATCTCACCATTGCGCGGGACGCGGCCGAGGCCAGCGCCCGCCAGGCACTCGAGAACGCTGAGAACGAACGTATCGCCCGGGAGGACGCCAACAAGAATGCTTTGGAGATACAACGCACTCTTGCGGCGTCCCATTACGATTACGCCGTCAGTTGGTGCGAACGTGGAGAAATCGCCCAGGGGATGAGTTGGTTCGTGGAAGCGATTCGGGAAGCCAAGGCTTCCGGCGCTACGGATCTCGTTCAGGCGGCACGTAAAAGCCTAGCGCATTGGCGCTGGAATTTGAACACACTCGACAGCATCCTTCCGCTCGACTTCAATCCTTTGGTATCTGCGGTTTCGCCGGACGGGCAATTTACGATCATCGCAGGCTCGGCTGGCCAATCGGGCAAGATTTTACGATACAACCAAAACAGCCCGGGTGAACGGCTCGCGGGTGTCAAAGGTTACTGGGACTCTCCAGTTCGCGCCCTCTGCTTCGACCCGCGCGACAGCAAGATCATCCTGGTTAACGATGAACGCGGTTTTTTGCAAACTTGGAATGCTGATGAGTGCAAACCATTAGGAGATACTCGGGAAGTGTCCTCGGGTTTCCCAATACTCAGCTTGGCCATGAACAGAAACGGTACTCTCGTCGCCGTCGGCTCCGCGGATGGCACCTTGCGAGTTTACCGGAGGGGTACTGGAAACGCTGGTGGGCTCGATCTTCTTCTTCCGCCTGTCTATCAGCAAATGCACCTGCTTCGCTTCAAAATCAACTCACTGAGTTTTAACCCTGATCCCAACGTGCCGCTACTGCTCGTCGGATGCGGTGCCGCGTCTAGCAACATGACACTGAAGACGAAAAATGGCAACCGCGGGGAAGCGATTCTCTTCGACACAGTCGAGTGGAAGAGTTTCCCACCGATAGAACACAAATATGCGGTGCAATCTGTGGGGTTCCATCCCGGAGGGAAGCGGTTTGTGACCGGCTCCGGCAGTTCGAAAAAGGGCGAGGGGCAGGTTTGGTCAACCGAAACCCGCGAACCAATTCCAGGTGCCGTTTTATCCCACTTGGCCGAGGTGCACTCTGTGGCGTACAGCCCCGATGGCCGCTACTTGTATTCAGCCGGACAGGATCGCTCCGTACGTGTCTGGGATGCTGAAACGCACCGTACAATCGGGCAACCGCTCTATCACGGCAATGAAGTCCGTATGGTCGCCGGAGTTGGTGATCGCGTCATCGCCATCGGAGACGAGCGCGCCGCGCGTACCTGGTCTGTCGCGCCTGGCACCCAAATTCAGAAAGAGCAACTCTTTCCGGATCAGCAGATGTATGCCGCCAGCACGCGCCCGGGACATGTCTGGGTGTCCATACCCAACCCTGCGCCGAATCCTCTCGGCATTCCCAAACCTTACCTTGAACACCACCCGGAAGACGGTCCAACTGGACAGTTTTCTT
>JBBRME010000164.1:0-9797 GCA_038230995.1 Gemmatales bacterium | reverse complement strand
GACTCATTGTGCCGAAGCCGTGGCCAGGCAATTCGCGTTGGATCGCCCCCGATACAGGATCGATGATCAGCACCGCACCCGTGGAGAGTGCTACCGCCAAGGAAGACCCACGGTGATGCCAATCGTGCGCAATCACGAAGTCCGGCGTGACGATACTGGCTTGCACCGCGAGGCGGTTGGTCGGCTTGGGCATGGTGCTTCTTGTTCAAATGGTGTCGATCTGTTTCGCAAATTCGTCGTTCAGAATCTGTTCCAGTGTACTGATGGCAGCGTGCATGCCGGAGCCATCCAGCACGCGATGGTCGAAGGCCATTTGTAGCAGCATCTCGCCTTGGGTGTTCACCGTGCCGTAGTAGAAAACACTGGTCAACGGGGTTTGCAGCATCAGCATCTTCCCGCGCATCGCCGCAACGCTGTTGACGGCGAACGTACCGAAGTTGCGTGCCCGTAGCGTTGCACTGGTGTACAGCCCGAGGTTCCAAAGCAACCGCCGCACTGGCCACGGGAACTTGGCGTTGCGTTCGAGCCGACGTAGCGCCCCGTGACTGTGCATCGGGTCGGTCTTCCAGCTTTGTACTTTGGCGTGGATCTCGCCGGTGTGCAGCAACTCCGGGGCGATGATCGGACCCATCATGGTGGCTAACTCGCCGTTGTAATCGCGGTCGAACACCATGCAGGCCACGCTGTGGTCGACTTCCGCGAGGTGAGCCACGGGCCACGGCATGTACACTTGCCGCAGGGCAGCATGCCGTTGGGCGGCGACTGCCAAGCCCTTCACCAGGAGTGAATTCCAACTCGGTGGTTTCTTGATGGTACGCCGAGCCAACGCAAGAGACTTCAAGCGAAGTATTCGTTCAGCAGCGACCACCGGCACGTAGCTGGCGAAGTGCAGCATGTCGGCAATCCATCGCCGGTGCAGTGGCAGCCCCATCCGTTTCGCTTGAAGTTTTGGCATGATCCTCCGGTTACCCCATCGCCATCACCACGGTCTTCACTTCGGTGTACAGTTGCAAAGCATATTGGCCAAGTTCCCGGCCGATGCCGCTCATCTTGTAGCCGCCAAACGGTGCGCGGGCATCAAACACATCGTAGCAGTTCACCCACACGGTTCCCGCCTTCAAGGCGTGGCTCATGGTCAGTGCCTTTTTTACGTCCTTCGTCCACACGGCAGCGGCCAAGCCGAAGCAACTTTTGTTACCGCGCTCGATGGCTTCGGCGGCGTTCTTGAACTTGAGGATGCTCATGACCGGCCCGAAGATTTCTTCCTTCGCGATCGTCATGTCGTCTTCTACATCGGCAAACACGGTTGGTTCCACAAAGTACCCTTTGGCGAGTGCCTCCGGGATGCCCGACCCACCGATGAGCAGCTTGGCCCCTTCTTGTTTGCCGATGTCGATGTACTTGCGCACTCGCTCTTGTTGCTCTTGGCTCACTTGCGGGCCTTGCTCGGTGTCCATGTGGAAGGGGTCGCCCATCTTGCGGTTGCGGGCCTTCTTCGTCATCTTCTCGAGGAACTCGTCGTAGATCGCTTCTTCCACAAACACGCGGGAACCCGCCACGCAACACTGGCCCTGATTAAAGAAGAGGCCGAAGTAGGCACCTTCGATTGCAGCATCAATGTCCGCATCGGCGAACACTACGTTCGGACTCTTCCCGCCCAACTCCAGGCTCACACGCTTGAGGTTCGATTGTGCCGCCGCGGTCATCACCAATTTGCCGGTGCCGGTTTCCCCGGTGAAGGCAATCTTGTCCACATCCATGTGGCTGGTGAGTGCTGCCCCGGCCGTCGGCCCGTAACCCGGAACCACATTGATGACCCCCGGTGGGAAACCAACCTCCATCGCCAACTCGGCAACACGCAATGCCGTCAGTGGTGTTTGCTCGGCAGGCTTCAGCACCAGTGTGTTACCGCAGGCCAGCGCTGGCCCCCACTTCCACGCCATCATCAGCAGCGGGAAGTTCCACGGGATGATCTGCCCGACCACGCCAATCGCCTCGTGCCGGGTGTAGGCGAAGTAGTTACCGTCGATGGGCAGTGTGCTGCCGTGGTTCTTATCGGCCCAACCGGCGTAGTAACGGAAGCATGAGATAGTGAGAGGAAGATCGGCGTTCAGCGAATCGGCAATTGGCTTGCCGTTGTCGAGCGACTCCAATGCAGCGAGTTCATGGATGTTGGCTTCAATGGCATCGGCCAGTTTGCCGATCAACAGCCCACGTTCGCTGGGGTTCATCCGCCCCCATGGGCCGTGGTCGAAGGCGTATCGCGCGGCTTTTACTGCAAGGTCGATGTCGTCCTTATCGCCTTCGGCCACGGTGCAGATGACCTCACCCGTGGTTGGGTTGATCGTCTCGAACGTCTTCCCGCTGACGCTCTGCTTCCAGTGTCCACCGATGAGCAGCGGGCGGGAACTTGTGATCTTCGGCGGGGTAACTCGTTTGGTTGCAGTCGCTGTGGACATGGAAGAAGCTCCGATGGAACGGGGAGAGTGTCGGCTTCACTGGCATTGTGGTTGAACAGGAAGAATTGTCGAGGCTGCGTCGCCTGAACCAACGCTGAACATTTCCTGATCGACTCCATCGTCATCTGCGTGTTACGATCACCAACCGAAACAGTTCGTTAAGCCTGTGAGTCAACCGTGATGCTCCGCTACATTGCCCTACTCCTTGCTTTCGCATCTGCAGCCTTGGGGCAAGTTGCCCCGTATGCGAAATCGGAGAAAGCGGATCGTACAGCATCAGTGGAGATTGAAAAGCAGCAACTCGTAGGCACAGCGGTTATTGTCATTGATGATGGGAAAGTTGTTTGGTCGAAGGGCTACGGCTATGCCGACCAGGAAAAGAAGATCACCGTTGATCCTGCAACGACACAGTTCCGCTGGGCGTCGATTTCCAAACCGGTAACGGCCATTGTCGCTCTTCAACTTGCTGAAAAGGGCTTGCTCGATTTGGATGCCGATGTGCGGACTTACGTGCCGGAGTTTCCTGAGAAGGATGCTAAGATTACGGCACGCCAACTGCTCTGCCATCAGGCTGGCATCGTGCACTACGACAACGGCAAAGTGGTGCGTACTGAGAAGAAGTACACAGAAGCCCATCCGTTCGCAGATGTCATCACGGCGTTGGACACGTTCAAGGAATCTCCGCTCCTCAGCGTGCCAGGCGAGAAGTACGCCTATACCACGCATGGTTACATCCTGTTAAGTGCTGTGGTTCAACGAGCCGGGAAGGAAAAGTTCGCTGATCAAGTTCAGTCCCGTATTGCCAAACCCCTCAGTATGAGTGGATTCCGACCCGACTACGATTGGGAAAACATTCCCAATCGTGCCGTGGGCTACACTCGGAAAGAAACGAAGATCTCCCGGCGACCTGACGAGAAGGCACCCGACGTGAGTTGGAAGCTCGGCGGCGGCGGATACACATCACCGGCGACTGACTTGGCCGCTTTTGGCGTGGGACTGATTAAACATAAATTGGTCTCGGAGAAAACCGAGAAGCTCATGTGGACGGCCACAAAAGTCAAAGACGCGAAAACAGCAACGAATTACGGGCTTGGGTTCGGTCTCGGTACAACTCCGGGTGGTGTCAAATGGGTCGGGCATACGGGTAGCCAAGAGAAAACCCGAACGTGCCTGATCCTCGACCCGAAGGGCCAGCGTGGTGTTGTGGTGATGACAAACTCAGAGTGGGGCGAACCGAAAACGGTTGCGACGGCGGTGCTGGACGCCATCAAATAGGTTGCCACATCGGTTACATCACAGTGCGGTAGTGTGAGTTGATCTGTCGTGTACACTGTGTGACAGTGATTTTCACCACAGCGGAGATGACCCCATGCGACGTTGGTTCCTTACGGCGGCACTGGCCACGGCAGCCTTGGGTACAACTGCCCTGGTGTACTCGGATGAAGCCAAGAAACCCGCCAAGGCCGATAGCGAATTGGTGAAGGCAAAAGCGAAGTACGACGCTGATGTGAAAGGGAAGGAAGACGAAATCCGCAAGTCGCGCACAGCGGAGGAAGCCGACGATTTGAAGAAGGAATTGCGTGAGTTCAAAGCGATTGAACTTGATGGGTTGATGGATGTTGCGGTGAAAGAACCGTCTACCGAGATTGCGTTCGAGATCTTCAGTGAACTCGTGTTCGGTGGCTTTGACGAAATGAAGTCGAAGATCGCCCGTACGATGATCGAGAAGTATCACCTGGAACAGCCGCATGTGAAGAAACTGATCCTCAAGTTCATCGAGAAGCAGGACACCAAAGCGGATCAAATCCTACGTGTGATTGCCGAGAAGAACACAGATACTGACTGCCGGGGCCTTGCGACCTACGGCTTGGGTGTGTTCGCCAAGAACAAGATGCGGGCCGCCGGGGGCGAGGCCAAAGGCGATGAATTGAAGACCGCCAAGAACTACTTCAACAAGGCCAAGGAAAAGTACGGCGCCGTGAAGGTGGGCGAGAAGACGATCGCGAAGTTGGTTGACGGCGAGTTGGAAATGATGGCCCTGATTGGACAACTCGTGGAAGGCAAGGCTGTGCCGGACTTAACTGGCGAGGACCTCGACGGCAAGGCGATGAAGCTTTCAGATCACAAGGGCAAGGTCGTCATGCTGTCGTTCTGGGCGACGTGGTGCCCGCCGTGCATGGGCCTCGTTCCGCATGAAATCGAACTCGTGGAGAAGAACAACAAGCGTCCGTTTGCCTTGGTTGGCATCAACGGCGACCCGGAACTAAGCGACGATGTGCGCGACATCATCAAAACCAAGAAGATCACCTGGCGCAGCTTCAAGGACGTGCAAGGAGACAGCTTGCCGATCTCCACGAAGTGGGAACTGGAAGGCTGGCCGACGATCTACATCATCGACCATAAGGGCATCATCAAGCACAAATATGTGGGCAGCCCGGGTGCCAAAGTGTTGGACGAAGCAATCGAGAAACTGGTTGTCGAGGCCGAGAAGAAGTAGAGCCAGCGTATTTGTGACCCGGCAACTCACGTAGCCGGGTCATGAAATCACCGTCGCCGTTTGAACAGCACGGCGGCGTCGCACTCCTTTAGCACATCCCAATCCGGTGAGTTCCGCAGCCACACTTCCAACGGCAGACGATGCTCACCGGGATAGATCGAGATCAGAGCTAACTCAAAACCGTAGATCTCCGTCCACTCGGCGAACTTCTCCGGGTGGTCGTAGACCACATCGGCATAGGCCCGCATCCAGTCGTCGCCGTAAAGCTCGAAGCGATCATCCATGAAGATCGGCCGACCTGTGGCGTGATAGATCATGTACCCACCGAGGTTAGCATCGTTGAAGATGACCCCGCGATTTGGTTGGGCGTTGATCGTGTCCGTGAGATCCGTCGGGATGGCGGTTGGGTCAAGCCGTGCCCAACCGTGGCCCACAACGGGCCATTGAACCTTGTACCCCTGCAACAGCACCGCTACACAGACGAGCGCAGCACACACCACTGCCCATGTCCACGGCCTACGGGTTGGTTCTATCTCACGGGCCAGACTGTCACCGTACTTTTTCAGCAAGCGGTGCCACACGGTGTGTGGCCAGAGATCGGCAATCGCCACCACAGCAATCGCAGTAAACAATGGCCCTTGGCGGATGCCCTTCAAGCTCAACACGAACCACACCAACGGTAGCAGCCACGTGACCCGTGGCCACTTCGGCAATGTTCCCACCAGGGCGAACAGGTAGAACACGACATAGCCCACCACGGCCTGCCCACAACTGGTTTGCAAACTTAACGGTTGATGCTCACTCACAAGCTCCTTCATCGCATTTGAGCCAACGATCTTCCGCCAGGTGTTAATCATCTCCATACCAAACGGATTCACAAACGGCGTGAGACCGCAAGCCAGCACCAACCCACTCAACACGATGGCAGTCCGCCAACGGCCCGGTTCTTTTCTCAGTAGGCTCACACCGATCCAACCGACCACGGCCATCCCCATGGTCAGCACGCCGCCCAGCACGCCGCCATGGATGTTCGTCCACAAAATGTTGAAGGGGATCAACCACCAGAGCCGCCATAGGCTGGCCCGCCCGCGTTCGTAATCCACCAGTGCCGCCATGGTGACGACCATGCCTGCAATGGTGAAGATGTGTGGCCGAGCGTAGAAGTGGAACGCGGCTGTCACCACAGCACCGATGACCAGAACACTGGCCAAGGCGGGGTGCAGGCCGTTGCGAACCATTCGCGAGAAGATCCAGGTAAACGTCGCCGTTATCAGCACGGTGTAGAGGTGCAGGACAGTATCAAAGCCACCGAAGCGATGAGCAACGCTCATCAGGACTTCGCCGCCCCACTGCTGGGGGATCCAGGTCTGCCCAGTAAAGGTGTAGGTAAACGGATCGGTGGTCATGAAGCCGCGATCTTGAATCAAATCGCCAACGCGGATGTGCCAGAGTGCACCGGGGTCTTGAAAAGCCCGGCTCTGAAAGCGCGCGGTGAGGCCCAGCCACACGACTAGGAAGAAAAGCACTTCCGAAGGAAAAACCGATTTAAGCCGCGCAAGCACAGGTACAGTTCTCAGGCCACGTCACAAGCTAGTACACAATCGGAACGCTGGGCGAACCTTGCTCAGTTCATCCGTGTGTTTGACAACTTGATGGATCGAAATGAGTTGATCAGGCGACAACAAGCCTGATTCCGATGGCCTCCGTTCAACTGCCGTGCTAGGTTAAGCTTACGCCTAAAAGTCAGCCATTTGAATGACCATCACCGAACTACAACAGCTTATCCGCGACCTCTACGGCAGCAAAGATGCTTCCCGAGGGATACCCGGTACGTTTATGTGGTTCATGGAAGAGGTTGGCGAACTGAGCGCGGCACTTCGTGGGGGAACTCACGCTGAGCAAGTGCTGGAATTTGCCGACGTACTTGCCTGGCTGGTGACCCTGGCGAACGGGGCCGGCGTAGAACTCGAAGAAGCGATGCGGCTAAAGTATGGGCAAGGTTGCCCGGGCTGCAAACAAACGCCGTGTCTATGCGGCTTGATTGCGAAACCTTGACTCCACGGAATGCGTTGATGAACTCGACTTGGTTCCGATTTGGCCTAGCCGTTGTGTTGTGTGGCTGGCTCTCCGCGATTTCACACGCCCAGTTCTGGAAGCCGAAGGTCAAGCTTGATGCCGGTACAGTCCAGGTTGGGTTCCGTTCCGTTGGCCTGACGTCCGACTTCGGCCCCAACACGGTTGCTAAAGTTGGGATGTGGGCACCTGTATCGTTTTCGCTGGAGTATCTTGACGAAACTCGCGTGCCGATGAAGGTCGAGCTGAAAACAATGGACGGCGACGGTTACACCATGCGGTGTAGCTACCCCATTGTCGATGGCATCCCGGAAGGGATTGATGCACCTACCAAGGGCAGCAAGGTTGAAGCAACGGAACTGACTCACACGGTCTACACCCGCGTAGGCGGTGAGAACAGCACGACTACGATGCGAATCTACTCCGATGACGGCAAAGATTCGCCACTGTCAGATTCCGTTCAAGTGAACCCGAGTGGCGGGCCAAAGCAACTTTCGAAGAACACGATCCTCACGCTCGGCACGTCCCTGCCTGGCTTCACCTTCAAACCACGTGATGGCGATTCCGACAAAATCGATCTGAAGGAAGATCGCTTCCTTTTCGCGCGTTGCGACACTGTGGAGGAACTGCCGGACAATTGGTTCGGATATGAAGCCATCGATCTTGTGATTCTGCCAACGGGTAAGGCCGATGAAAGCTACCTGACAACGCTCTTCACAGGAGCCAAAGCCGAACGCAAACGTCGGGCATTGTTCGAATGGGTGCGACGTGGCGGCAAGTTGGTCATCTCGACTGCCCGACGAGCGGATCTGGTACGGGCATCAGCGGATTTTGCCAAGGTCTTACCCCTGACCATATCTGAAGTGAACCTTGTACCAAGCCTGCAGTTGCTTCAAGAAGAAACCAAGCAAAGCTGGCTTGAACTGCGCTTCAAAGAGCGTGCCTCGCCACGGTCGGTACAACTGGCGCTTGTCTCGGGCCTGGGTGCGGCGATGATGCCGGACTTGATGCCAGTCACGCAGATCAAACCCGGAACTATGCCGTACATCACGCTCCTAAGCGAGGCTGGCGGCAAGAAACGGCCACTTGTGGTGCAGTCGCCACTAGGATTAGGCCGCATCACCTTCGTTGCGTTTGATCTGGATCGCAGCCCGTTTATCGACCATCCGCAACGCGGGGAATTCTGGGATTGGTTCGTCCCGAACGTAGGCTCTGCCGTGCCAGATAGCAGCAAGAACAAAAATAGCGATGGCGGGTTTAATGCGTCGGTCACTGGCGTAGGTGCTGAAGATGGTGCAGCTGCGGCCCTGCGGAAGAACACAGACAGTTTTGAGGGGGTGCCGGTCATCTCCTTCGGCTGGGTAGCTCTGTTCATCCTGATCTACACCGCGATCATCGGCCCGCTGGAATACATCATCCTGAAGAAGGTGTTTGGCAAGCTTGAACTCACGTGGATCACATTCCCGATCATCGTGTTGAGCGTCAGCGCTGCTGCCTACTTCACTGCATACGCAGTGAAGGGGAAAGACCTGCGGATCAACAAGATCGACATCGTCGATGTGGACATGCGAGCCGCCCAACCACGGGTCTACGGCCGTACCTGGTTCACCATCTTCAGCCCACGGATTGATAGCTACACCATTTCGGTGGAGCCTAAAGAGGGCTGGGGCAAAGCAACCGACGAGAATGGCTTCAGCCCGGTGAATACTGTCGATTGGTTCGGGCAAACCGTGCAAAGTGCCACGCTGAGCGGTGGCAGTGGCTCGGGTCGTATGTACCAAGCGGCCATCAACCCACTGGGCGACGACCGCCGGGCACTTGACACCACCGGTAACGCCAAGAACTTGAACTACGCCAACGGCTTGGAAGGCGTGCCGATTCAAGTGTGGAGCACCAAGGCCTTCACCGCGAACTGGAGTTCACTGGTTGATCCCGCTTCGCCGATTGCGACCAGCACTCTGCGGCATCTGCCTCAAAAGGACGCCCAGGGTTTACCTGACGGCGTGGAAGGAAAGATCACCTTTAAGATTCCGCTGGCCGAAGTGCAGGAAGCGTATGCCATCTATCGTGGCAAAGCCTATAAGTTTCAGACTGGCCTCTCTCCGGATGTGGCCGTGCCGTTCAGCATGAACACCACCGATGCTGTCAAGCTCGAAGAGTTCATAACCGTTGATGAGCGAATGTATGAAGTAGACAAAGGTGACGTGACCATGAACCCCAGCAGCAACCGCAACCGTGTGACGACACCAACACAATCGAACAAGTCGAGCACGGGTGCTTCAACGCCGCTGAATTTCTTCGGGTACCTGTTCCACGACAAAGCCGTAGGCAAAGTACGCCAGACTCAGAATGCCAGCCTGCGGACACTCGATCAATCGTGGCGTGTATCGGATCGCAACGTCGATGAAGTGATCGTGATCCTGAAACTACGCCGAGCAAGTGGTGCCCCCGAAGAGTTGATGAGCAAACCTGAAGGGGCCTCGCCCAGCAAGCTCTGGCTGAAGGGTCTGCCGGGCCGAGACCAGCGCACGCCAGTGGATGGCGTGCTTCAACAGGAAACGATCATCCGATTTTATCTGCCGGTGAAAGCGTCCGGTTCCAAGTGATTCAACACACTCCCGTGAAAGACGACATCCATGATTGAGTGCCGCGACCTGACCAAGAAATACGGCGACCTGTACGCCCTGGATCGCCTCACGTTGAAGCTGGACAAAGGCGACGTGTTCGGGTTCATCGGGCCAAACGGTGCTGGGAAAACCACGACCATG
>JBBRME010000163.1:0-9840 GCA_038230995.1 Gemmatales bacterium | reverse complement strand
GACTACGCATAGCCCGTGTTTCTCGGGGGTAACTCGCTTTCGCCGGCGCCGCCCCGGTCATTCTTGCGCGCGCCCACCCCAAATCCATCGAACCGCCCTACCAAATCATGGCCTCGACGACTGAATCGAATGCCCCAAGTTCACAAATCTCTCCCGCTTCAATCCACACGGCCAAAACCCGGTTTGGTATCTTGCGAGCCGCGAACGAAGCGTGAGCGAGAGAGAGCGGGGTTTGGTAAGATTCGCTCATCGAGATACGAGCAGATGAAATGCCAACAACTGCAGTCTTGCTTGAACGAGGCAACTATCGACGACAGTGCGCCGATTTTCTTGATCGACTTGCATGTGGGACGTCCCATGAGTCGGAGTGGATGAGCTTCATTGTCACTCATTATCCGGATGAATTCCTCGAAGAAATGAGGCGATGTACTGGGCGGTTGTGTTGCGGTCACTTATCGAACACATTCAATACCGATGAACATGCCCCAATTCTTCGAGCTTGGGCCATAACCATGCGATCCGCCATCCGCGATGACGATGATCTCCCTGCGTAAGAAGTCTGCACCGCATCTGATTCACGCTCTCTCTCGCTGCGCTTCGTTCGCGGCTCGCAAGGCAAAACCGTTGCGGTATCATGAACCGCATGACGTTTCTTGCGGGTGGGTTGTTGTTCGGATTGGTGGCCTTGGTGGTTCCGCCCGTCGTTCACTTCTTCAGCAGGAAGAAGCACGACGTGGTGGCGTGGCCCGCGATGCAGTTCCTGCAGTTCAGCCCCAAGTCGCAACGCAAAGTTTTCTTCGAACAATTTTGGTTGATGATGCTGCGGATGGCTTTGCTCGGCTTGTTGGTCGCAGCACTCGCGGCCCCAGCGATTACCAGCACTTTGCTGAGTGGTGGGCAGGCTAGTGCCCCGCGGGATGTCGTGGTGCTGATCGACGGTTCAGCAAGCATGAGCTTCCAGCACAATGGGCGCACGGCGGATCAGGAAGCCCGCAAGTTGGCATCTGCCTTCCTTGGCACGTTGCACACCGGCGATCGCGTGGCCGTGATCCAGGTGAAGCAACAACCCGCCAATGTGCTGCCACGGTTGAGTACCGACATTGAGCAAGCCACCAACTCGCTGGAGCTGCTGACTCCACCGCGTGGTACAGCCGACTGGCCAACGGCGGTGCAAGCGGCGCTCAACCTGTTCGAGAACGCCGGGGCGAACCGCGATGTCGTGCTGATCTCCGATCTTCAACTGCACGCCTTCGCGGATGAATCGACCTTGGGCAAGTGGGAACTGCTGCGACAATCGGGTTTCAGCAACCAGGCCCGCTTTTGGATTGCTAATGCAGCCGGTGATCGCCCCGCCCAACCGCCGAACTGGTGTCTTGATCCCATCTCCACCGCCCGTGGCATCATTCCCGCAAATCGGGAAGTCACGTTCAAGAGCCAAGTCCGCAGCACCGGCCGCACGACCCCGGCGAACCCGGTGAAGGTGCAGTGGCTGCTCGACGGCGTACCGCAGGGCGAGCTACCCACCACAAAAGAGAACAACGAAACATTCAGCGTGAAACTCACCCGCAAGTTCAACGCAGGTTCGCACCTCGTGACTCTTCAATTGGAGGACGACGCCCTGCCAAGCGATAACCGGCAAGACTACGCCATTGATGTGCTGCCCACACTGCCGGTGTTGCTCATCGACGGTGGAGTTGCTGGCTCCCCCGGTAGCGGGCAGTTCCTGCGCGATGCGTTGGCCCCGGCCAAAGATCCATCACCGAGTTTCAGCGTGAAGCTCATCCGCGCCACGGAGTGGACGAACAACACACTGGTAGTAGCGCCTCGTGTGCTGATCCTCTCGAACATCGAAAAGCTCTCGACGTGGCAACAGCAAGAAGTGGAACGCTACCTCACCGGTGGTGGCTCGGTCCTCGTGACCTTGGGTGACCGTTGCGATGCGGCCAGTTGGAACCGCGTGGCCTTTCGTGCTGGGCAGGGATTCCTCCCGGCAAGGTTAGTCGATGTGGTGGGCGATGAAAAAAACATCAACGAAGCACCCACTCCACAGTTGGCCAGTTTCACTCACCCGGCCACGGAAGTGTTCAAGCAACCCCTGCCCGGTGGTCTGCACACGGCGTACTTTCCCAAACGCTGGAAGCTCGACGAAAACGCTGGAGCCAATGGCCGTACCGGAAATGCCCTCGCGCTGCTGAGCAGCAAGGAACCTTTGTTCGTCGAGCGCAGCTTCGGCAAGGGTCAGGTGATTCTCTCGGCCCATCCACTGGATGCCAGTTGGAAGACGAACCTGATTCGCCTGCCGGATTATGTTCGCCTGGCCCACGAGTTGGTGTCGTACCTTGCCGCGGCACGCAGTGCCGAGAGAAACCTGCTGCCCGGTCAGCCGATCATCTATTCCCCACGCAGTGTCGAGGCACTTGGGCCAGTCACACTCGTGTCGCCAGATCAACGGGTGAAGACGCTGAACCCAACGGCATGGCCGTTGGTGGTACCGATCACCGCAGAACCGGGGGCGTACAAACTCACGCTGCCTAGCGGCAAAACGGTGGACTATGCCGTGCAGCATGATGTGCGTGAAGCGAATTTGAAGCCTTGCGAACCGGCCGACGTGGAGCGAGTGGCTGCTGTGCTTGGGCCGATCAAACCGCTGGAAGAGTTCGGCAAAGAACCACCGGTGAAGCAGCGGGACGAAACGGCCCAGCACGAACTCTGGTGGATCGTGCTGGGCTTGGTGTTGCTTTTATTCTTCGCGGAACTGTTAATGACCCGTCGGATCAACCGGGCTACTCTTCCGGGGTAACGCCCAGCACGATGTCGAAGTTCGCACTCAGTTCGCCAGTCTTGGAATCCTTGATCTTCTCGAATGCAACCGTCACGCTGGCCCGTTGCTTCTCGTCTTTCAAGTCCTTGTAAATGCCATCTCGCTCGTTCTGTTTCTCACCGGCCACGTACAGTTGTGTGACGAGTAAGTCCTTGCCGTTCTTCTTAATCTTCACGTGGATGTGTGGCGTGCGACCCGGATACGACACGGGCTTGATGGTGCGGAAGTAATACTCGCCGGTCTTGCCAGTGGTGAAGCGGCCGAAGCCCTGGAACTTCTTGTCCTGCTTGTCCTTCTTCTTGTCGCTGTCGGCGGTGTGCAGGTACACACCGTTGCCGTCGCACTGCCAGATCTCCACGCCGATGTTCTTCAGCACCAGGCCGTTCTTGTCCATCACCTTGCCGGTCAGGTGAGCAATTTCACCGACAGTGGTCACGACGCCATCGTTGATGACCAACAAGTCGTTGTCGGTATCGAGTGGCAACTTGTTCGGGTAGAACGGGCCTTCGGTAGCCTTGGGCGTTCGCACGGGGTCGGCCCCGAAAGCCACTGGCATGGTGAGTGCGGCAACACCCAACGCGGAGGTGCCTAGGAAGATCCGCCGACTGGGAACGAAGAGGTTGAACGACATAATCAGTACTCTTGATGATCGATTCGGGCACAAGTCAGGAGAACTCAGGGTACACGATCCAAAAGGCTGGATCATGAAAAGCCGCTGAGTAAGGATTCGATTCGTTTTTACTTTTTCGTCGCATCTTGAATGAGCTTCTTGTACTCGCTGGCTTTGCGGTATCGGACCGTCAGACCATCGTGTTCCACGGGTTTGCCGCCGTCTTTGGTGATGATGCTGTGGGCGGTGGCCTTCTGTGGCAGGTCTTTCTTGTCCTTGTCACGGGCCACGTGTGCGAGCCACTTCACGGTTTCGTAGCCGTAGTTGTAAGGGTCTTGCGATACGCTACCTTCGATCTCGCCCTTATCGATGCCATCCAAGGTCACTGAATCTTCATCGAAGCCCACGATCTTGATTGTGCCTACCAAGCCCTTCGCCCGGGCTGCTTCAAGGATCTTCGCTGGGTTGTAGGCATACAGGCCGACGAACACGAGGTTGGGCGTGCCTTGGAGTTGGGCCATCGCATCGGCTGCGTTCGCTGCGGCTTTGTCCTTGGCGAGACCGTCTGTAATGGGTTCCTTGCGATGCAACTTGAACTTCCCGTATGTGTCGCGGTACTTGCTGGCGGTCACTTCCGCGAGAACATCTTCCCCGGCCAGTTCGCTGAGCACACCCGCCACTCGTTTCTTGGAATTGTCCGAGTCCGTCGTGCCGATGAACAGGGCCAGCGTACCGCCGTCCGGTCGGGCCTGCTTGACCAATCGGCCAACTTCTTTACCGGCCAGCACGTTGTCAACACCGATGAATGCAAGCCGACCCGTATCTGGTGCGTCGTTATCAATGGTAAGGAAGTTCTGCTTCGGCAAGTCCGCCACAATGCCTTTGAGCTTTGGCGTCTGTTCCTTCGGATTGTTCACACTCATGGCCAAGCCGTTGAGGCCGAGCAGCACCACGTCGTTGATTTCTTTCATCTGCTTGTCAACGGTGCCGGGATCGGGTTGCTTGAACACCACCTCGACTTCAAAGTCATCCCCGGCTTTCTTCGCCCCGGCCTGGCATAAATCCCAGAACGGATCGACGCAGTTGGTCACAATCGCCACGCGGGTTTTACCCGCCGGGCCACCGTTGCCACCGCCACCGCCGCAGGCTGGTATCACGGCCAGCAAACCCGCACTGAACAGACATAACGCACTTCGCAGGAACCATCGTTGCACTTGGCACCACCTTTCACGCCGGGGCGTGGGGAGAAGATCAGCAGATGTTAACAGTGAATCGACAAGGCGGGGGGCGTCAAGGCAATTGAGGGGATTGAATTGGAAGGAGTTGTTCCTTCTGTTGTCATTCGCTGTATGATGAACAATCTACAACCGTCTAGGCAGACTCATGGCCCGCAAAGTCGCCAGCCCGCAGAAAAAGAACATCGTGGCTTTCAAGGTCGAGGATGACCTTGCCGAGTTCTTGAACAACCTTCCCAACAAGAGCGACTTTATCCGCAAGGCGATTCTCGCTCAGTTCGGCATGACCTGCCCGCTGTGTGTGGGCTCCGGTGTGGTGCCACGCGGCCTGCACGAGCACTTCAAGCCCGTGATTGAAGACCATGCCCAGCGACCTTGCGAGAAGTGCAAAACGCAGGTGAAGCTGCCGATGAGCCTGGAAGGTTTGCCCGCGGCGGATCGTTCTCGGCTGGAGCAGTTCCTGCACGGCGGGCCGCTGTACTGTACGAAGTGTTTTACCACGATCCCAAAATGTGGCGATTGCGATTGGCATGTGCCAATCGAAAAGGTTGCGGATCACTTCCGCGCTGTCCACGTTCACTAACCCAACCGGCTCTGGTTCATGGCCCGTCGCATCGTTCAGGTACCTCCACTCCCCGAAGTCCTTGTCACGGACGAGGCCAGCCTACGCTCCTGCGTGGCACAACTGGCCAAGCACACTGTGCTGGGCTTCGACACAGAGTTTGTGGGCGAGCATACCTACCGCCCGGAACTCTGCCTCATTCAAGTTTCCACCACCGATCGGTTGTACTTGATCGACCCGTACAACTGCGGATCGCTCGAACCGTTCTGGCAGTTGATGCACGACCCGACCAGAGCAGTGCTGGCCCATGCCGCACGCGAAGAAGTGCGGATGTGCTACTTCCAGTCCGGCACAGCCCCGGCGAATATCTTCGATACTCAGATCGCGGCAGGCTTCCTCGGTTTGACCTACCCCATGAGCTACGCCGGGTTGGTGCAGACCGTGCTGGGTGTGAAACTCACCAAGTGCGATACGCTCTCCGATTGGCGACGCCGGCCACTGAGTAGCTCGCAGATTCGCTACGCCTATGACGACGTGCGTTACCTGATTCCCATCTACACCCGGCTGTTGGCCAAGCTCAAAAAGTTTGACCGGGTCTCGTGGGCAGAAGACGAGTTCCGTACGTTCGTGGGCTGGGCCACCGGCGAAGTGGAAGTGATCGAGCGTTGGCGAAAAGTCAAAGGTTCTGGTGGACTGCGCCGACGGGAACTGGCTGTGCTTCGTGCTGCCTTTGCCTGGCGCGAAGGTGTGGCCGTGCGACAGGATCGCCCCGCACGCACGGTGCTACGGGACGATATGCTGATCGAAGTGGCCAAGCGCGGAGCCAAAAAGTTTGACCTCGCAGAACTACGGGGACTGCCGCAACGCGAACTGCCGGTGCTGGAAAAAGCGGTGAGCGATGCAAACGCCTTGCACACGAATCAATGCCCGAAGGAAACCGACAACGACATCGATCCACCGCAGGTGGGCATCATCTCCGTCGTGCTAAACGTGGTACTGTCCGATCTGTGTGAACGATTGAAGTTGGCCACAGGCTTGGTGTGTACTCAGCAGGATTTGAAAGACCTAGTTCGGGCACGCCAACCGGGCTGCGAATTGCCGTCAGACTCACCGTTCCAATCCGGCTGGCGGAAGACCGATATCCTTCCGCATCTCGCCCGTGTGCTCGATGGCAACCTTGCTTTGCGTGTGCAGGACGTGCGCACCACCGCCCCGCTGGAATACATCGAACTGGTGGAAGGGTGAGATGTTTGTTGAATGAGCCGCGCACGGAGTGGAGCGTAGTAAGCGGTGTGCTTAACCTTTGCCAAACCGCTTACTACGCTCCGCTCCGTGCGCGGCTCTTACTCAGAAACTTCTGTTTTCTCTTCGCTCCCCATTCCGCTCTTCACGGCTTCGTCGTCCAACGCCTTGGTGAGCGGGCTGAGTGCTTTGCGAACCAACTCGCGGATCATCTCCAGCGAAGGCTCCACTTTGGTGAACAACTCGAACTGCTTGGCGGCCTGCCGAATGAACAACTCCACACCAGTGATCGTGGCAGCCTTGCGTTCACGGGCTTCACGGATCAGTAGCGTCTGTTCCGGGTTGTAGACCGTGTCGAACACTACGATGTCCGGTGATAAGTAACTGTGGTGGATTGGCGATTCATCGACGTTCGGGTGCATGCCAAGCGGTGTGCCGTTCATCAGCAATTCGCAGGGTGTCACGTTGTGGCGGGCAGCCCAGTCGACCGCTTTGCACCCGATCTCGGCGGCAAGCGCATTGGCTTTCTCCGCCGTACGACTGCTAATGGTCACCACGGCACCTGCACGGTGCAATGCATACGCAGCAGCCCGGCTCACGCCCCCGGCACCAAGGATCAACACGTGCATTCCAGCGAACTCACGGATGGTGCTATTCGTGGTTCGTGCGGCTTCTTCAAAATGGCTCCGCAGCGATTCCAGCAGGGCCGGGTAGTCCGTGTTCACCGCATGAAAGCTCAAGTCGCGTTTAAGCAGCAGTGTGTTCGCCGCACCCACAGTTGATACCGTGGAGTCGAGTTCGCTGGCCGCCTCCATCGCGGCAGCCTTGTGCGGGATGGTGACGCTGAATCCGTGGAACGGCACCTGTTTGTAAGCTGCGATGGCTTCGGGAAGTCGTCCTTCCGGAACTCGGCACGGCACATAGAAGGCGTTGATCTTGTTCCGCAGGAAGAGATGATTGTGAATGATCGGGCTGAGGCTATGGCCAACGGGATCGCCGAACAGGCCATAGAACTTGGTCTCGTCATCAATCGATCGCACCGGGTACGTGGTGCGGAAGTCCGAGAACGACGGCATACCCGGCGCGAGTTCACGATCCTTGTTGAACAGTGCGTAAATCCACGGGGCACCATACGCCAGTGCCGTAAACCGGGTGGCGAAACCGAGATCCCCCATGGCAAAGATGATGCTCGGTTTGCTGGCCCGTTTCTGCAGGGCGATGATACGCCCCACATCCGATGGAGTCTGAGGCATCACGGCGATCTTGAAGATGTCGCCGTCCTGCTTCGTCATCTTGTCGTAAATGTCGTCCAAGTCCGGCGGCGTCTCGATCATGTTGTGGTAACTGATGACCCGATTCACCGTACCGAACCGCCGGATGGAATCGGCAATATCGGTCTCGATGTCGATCCACTCAAAGCACCCGCTGACAATGGCCTGTCGCAACACCATCTGCCGTTCGGCTTCCGTGGCACTCCAGCGACCACCGTCTGCCGGACGGCGGATGGTGGCCAGCCACTGGCACTGTTTGAACGGTTGCAGTCGTTTATAGTCGATCGCCTTCGTGAGGAAGTCGATGCGCACTTCCACGAGCTTGGCACCGCGCTTAGCAGCTTCCTGTACCTCCACCTGAAGCATCTTGTGCCGGGTTCGGGCAATCACGGCACAAACAACATCCGGAGCCAAGCTCATTGCAGTTCCTCACGCATCATGCAGGTCAGAGTCATTCTAAAGAGACGGGGCGTGTTGAAATGAAAGAACCCTCGCGCTTGGTAAGCACGAGGGTTCATATTGCTGCTTGGCGATTACTCGTCCGAGGTCGGCTCGATCTTAACGTTCTTGCCAGCGGAATCGGGGATCACGATCGCCTTTGTAGAAGGTTTATCCGACACCGTGATTTCTTCTGTGACCGGGTTGAAGATTTGCTTCCCCTGGCCATAGAACTTGACGACTTTGCCATCGAACCCCGCAATGACTACTGTGTTGTTGCCCGGATGGACTCCCTTGTCGCCCACCATTTCAGCGGAATCGTACTTGCCATCTTTGATCTGAATGACACGAACGGCACCGCCACCTGGCGGAGGAGTAAACGAGATATAGCCAGCGGGCACGGGTGCACCTTTGAAGGTAACCGTGCCAGAAATCGGTACCAGCTTTGGACCGCTTTCCCCGCAACCCAAAGTCGCAAGCAGGAGAAGTAGGCACGTACAGAAGGCGGTAGAGCGAGTCTTCATTACCAGTCGCTCCCTAGTACTTCGCCACCCATGCCAGTGGCTGAGTTGCGCCAGGTGAGCGCGCTGACAGTAGAGGTGACCGATCGAACACTGCCATCGGCCAGGCCAGCCACCATGACATTGCCATGCATCGCTTGGAGGCGACGGTAATCGCATTGAAGTGGAACAGGATTAGCTTGGATACCACCTGGGTTCACCACGCCGCCGTTCCAATTCTGGCGGAACGAGGGTTCGGAACGAGGGCCGGGGCCGTTTGTCAGAGTTCCGTTGCGATAGGGTGGATCGAAGGCAGGGTTGTCCCACCAGGAGTACGCTTCAGGGTAAGCAAGGTTGTTAGCCACTGGTGGTATCGTGGTTGTCGTCGGGGCACCATCGACCCAAGGGCTGAGTGTTGAGTGTCGCGGCCCACGTGCCCAGATACTGTACGTGAACGATCCTGTACCAAGGTTCGGTGTTGCACCGGCCACTGGGAAGTTCGGCCCCATGCACCAAGCCATCCGTTCAGCAAACAGAACAGTGTTACTGGTGCCATCAGTGATGCCAATCAGCGTTGTTCCGCCGCGTGTACTGTGACCGTTTTCATTGATACCTGCCGCCACTTGTGCATTAATCACGTACGTGGTGGCACCGTAAGCAATGCCACCCGCGGAGGTACGTGGGCCGTTCTGCGACACGGCCGCACCGGAGAATCTACCGTCCGGATTGGTGGAATCCTTCGGGCATGCGAAGGTCTTTACGCCACTGGTGCGAACATTGAACGAGTGGCCGTTCGCCTGCCGGAATAGGTTCTCCTGCTCGATGTACGGCAGCAGGAAGAAGTGAGCCGAGCCGGACTGGCTCGAGTTCATCATCGACCACGGCGGTAATGTGCCCAATGTACTTTCGTAATTGTGGCAGCCCAGTGCCAGTTGTTTCACGTTGTTGCTGCATGTCATGCGAGCCGCCGCATCACGTACCTTGTGCACGGCGGGCAGGAGCAACCCGATGAGAATGGCGATGATCGCAATCACTACCAAGAGTTCAATGAGTGTGAAGCCGCGGCGGCCTCCACTCCGGAAGGAGCAGTTCGTCATGAGAGAGATTCCTCAGGGAGATGAAGAATGAGAGAGAGTGTGACACCGATGACGAGTCGGCGTT
>JBBRME010000162.1:0-9869 GCA_038230995.1 Gemmatales bacterium | reverse complement strand
GTCAAGCGTGAGCTTGGCGTCGGGCGCGAACTGTTCCAATCCCTCGATCAGGGGTTTGGTGTTCAGGTAATTCACGACACCAATGCGGATCATGGCCCAACCAGCGCAGATGTTTTGTCATTCTAAGAACCGATGACCCGGCGACTGCGCAACCCGATCCCTTTGAGCCTGCCTGCGTCAGCAGCAAGAGTGTCTTCGTTTCATCTCCTGCTGCTGACGCAGGCAGGCTCGATAAATCTTCCCTCAAACTCAACGACCCCAGAGAATTCGGTTGTACCTCATCGTCGCATCGTGTTGTAGCAACCGTATCGGCAAATCGGGCGGACAACAAACTCCTACGGCAACTAACTCAGGCGGACGCAGGAGGTGAAGTGGAAACCTGCCGATGGGTTAAGTGTCACCCGGAGCCTGCACTGTTGCCTACGATCCTTGAGCGTCGTGCGAATGTTTCACTTGGAACAACCGCAGAGTTGTCGGCGTTCGTCCACCGTACATTGTGTGCATTGGATCGCCTCGACCCCGTGCAATGCCCGCTGAGCAGCATCCCATTGCTGCGCAAGGGCCGACCATGCGGCACCACTTTTGAAGTCGTCGGGCCAAGGCAACTTCGCACCAGTGCCATCTTTAGTGCCGACGACGGTCGGCTGCTCATCTACGACAGCACCGGCTCTCGCGTTCAGGAATTCCGCATCATGATCGGCGAACCATTACGCCGCGCCGCGTAACACTTTTTGCTCCTTCGACCGATCGCATCCATCGCACTGTCGAGTTGACTTTCCATCATTTCAACAGCACATCTTCTGTAGTCAACAGATGTTCACTACTAGGGGGTTGCCGTCATGGCTAACGCCAAGGCCCTCACGGATGAAAAGATCGAAAAGATCGCTGAGCTGAAAGCCGGCGGCCAGAGTTGGGAACGCATCGCACGTGAAACCGGTCTCTCCACACATGCCTTGCGGCGTTGGCGAACGGCCAATGCCGACGTCTGGGCGAACAGCTTCCGCCGGGCCGAGATGGAATTGTTCAGTGATGCCCTGGCCGAAGCCGTCATTGCACTTCGCAAGCAACTGCGTGGCGAAAAACCGGAGATCGTCCGCGAAGCCGCCAAGCAACTGCTGACGTTTCGTGTGCAACTGCAAAAGCTGCTTCCACCACAAGCAACGACGGATGGCCTCTTCACAGAAGCGGATCTCGTGGAGTACAAAGATGACTGCAACAACTCGAAAACAGTTGCTGACCAACCTGAAGATGACGATCCTCGCCGCGCGGCGTGATGTGAACACCTTCGCTGAGTTTGCCTTCCGCGATGCCAACCATCACCCCATCCGCCAAGCCAGCTTTCACGTGGAACTCCAAGCCTTCCTCACTCGAAACCGGCACGCTCTTGTGGAGCTGCCACGCGACCATGGCAAGAGTTTTCAAGTGTGCATGCGCTTGCTATGGGAACTCGGGCGAACTCCCAGCTTGCGCATCAAACTGGTGTGTGCTACGGAGGCAATGGCCGCGGAGCGCAGCCGATTTCTACGTGAGCAGATCAAGACGAACCGCCGACTGCGGATGGTGTTCCCGCGGTTGAGACCCGGTACCTGGTGGGGTGCGGAGGCGTTCAGCGTGGATCGTCCGGCGAACACGATTGGCCCCAGCGTCGCCGCCTTTGGCGTGGGCAGTGGCAGCACCGGGGCACGGGCCGACTTGCTGGTGTGCGATGACCTGGTGGATGTGAAAAGCCTGCACAGTAAATCCGACCGCGAACGCACCACGGCGTACTTCCAGAACAACCTGATGAACCTGCTGGAACCGGATGGCCGCTTCTGGAATCTGTCCACACCGTGGCACCCGAATGATGTGAACAGTTGGCTGAAATCGAACGCCGCATACCCGCTCTACCGCCGGGCCGTGGGGCCGAACGACGAACCGGTGTGGCCGGAGAAGTGGGATGTCGAAGCGCTGCGAAGGCGCAAAGCCGAGATTGGCGAAGGGGGTTATGCCCGTGGGTACCGGCTGGTGTGCATCAACGAAGAAGACTCGCTGATTCAACCGGGGTGGCTCCAATTTCACGCTGAGACCACACCGACGTTCGAGCGTACCGTGCTGGCCATCGACCCGGCTGTGAGCGTGAGTGCCAAGGCCGACGCCAGTGCACTCGTGTTTGCTGGGCGGCGAGGCAACACCGTGTTCGTGATGCAGGCCGTTGGCAAGCGCGTGAGTGCACCGCAACTGATCGACTGGATCGACGAATGGAACAAGCTGCACGAACCAGACGTGATCCTGATGGAATCGAACGCCGCGTTCGCCGGGCTGCGTGATGTCATGCAGAAGCACACCGCCTTCGGGCACAAGCTCATTGGTCGGCCTGCCACCAAGCACAAGGCGGATCGCATCTCGGCGTTGGGTATCGCCGTGCAAGCTGGGCGAGTGTTGTTCTGTAAGAATCAAACCGAGTTGCTGGATGAACTGATCACGTTCCCGAACGCTGCGCACGATGACCTCGCGGATGCGTGTGCCGCCGCCGTGGAGCACTTGCTGAATTCGCGTGAGCCGAGGGCGTGGGTATGAGTTTTTGAGAGTACTCTGCTCACTCCGTGAGCAGTGCAAACAACCCGCTCACGGAGTGAGCGGATTACTCTCAAACTTCGCGGCTCGCAAGAAAAACCTTACACCCCGAGAGGATCATCCATGTTGGAACCGATCACGATTCGTTACGCACTGGCCCCAGCACAACGCAGCAGCTACACCGCTGAGGTGGCCGACCTCTTCGGCCTGAGTTGGCAAGAAGACCCGCACACGATTGCGGACCATCTCACACTCGACATCCAACCCACGAACCTCGTGTTGATCACCGGGCCGAGTGGATCAGGGAAGTCGTCGATCCTCCGGGAAGTGGGGAAGCAACTCAAGGCACACAATGCGATGACCTGCACACTGCCCGAGGTTCCACTCATCGAAGCTGTGCCCGGCACCATGCCGGAACGCCTGGCAACCCTCACTGCGTGTGGCCTCGGCGAAGCCCGGCTGATGCTGCGCACACCCAGCCAACTGAGCGATGGCCAGCGCTACCGCTTCAGCGTGGCACTGGCGTTCTCCTCCAATCCAACCACAGTGATGATGGATGAATTCACCGCGCTGCTGGATCGCCCGCTGGCCAAGGTGCTGGCGTACAACGTGCACAAAGTTGTCAGCCGGAGTGGCGTGGGTGCGTTATGTGCCACCACGCATGACGACATCGTGGACGACCTACAACCGGACATCTGGGTGCAGTGCCACGGCGATGGCAACATCACGGTGACGCGCCCATCAGTTAAAAAAAACGGCTCAGCTTCGCCCACGAACTCTGGCTCTCGACCGGTACCCAAGCCGACTGGCCGTACTTCGCTCGGTGGCATTACCGCAGTCATCACCTCGGCTGCGTGACCAAGATCGTGCTGCTTTGGCACGGCGATCAACCCATCGGCATCTGTGTGTTTGCCAGCCCGGCCATGTCGATCTCCCTTCGCACCAAGTTCTTCGGCTTGAAGAATCCACGTTCGCGCTTGGGCCTGCAAGCGCTGAACAAACAACTGTGGGTGCTGCAACGGGTGGTACTGCACCCCACCTACCGTGGTGCCGGTGTTGCTGCCAAGTTCGTGCGGCGGGCCTGCGAGTTGTGTCCAGTGCCGTGGATCGAAACCCTGAGTGCCATGGCCCGTGTAAATCCGTTCTTCGAGCGGGCCGGCTTCCGCAAGCTCGGTGTGATCCGCAAGACGGAGGTGACGGATGCGAGCGACCCGTACCGCTTCAGCGAACCGGGGTACTACATCCGGGGGAACGAGCCGCGCACGAAGTAAGCGGGGAGGTGTCGATTCGAGCGAAGCGATGAATCGGGTGAGGGGTCTTGCCTGCGACTCCTGCCGCTGATGCGGGCAGGCTCAACTCCCCTCACCCGGCCTTCGGCCACCCTCTCCCCGTAAACGGGGCGAGGGAATTAAAAAACACCACTCCACCAACACACGACCTGCGCACTACCATGCCGACATGCTGCGTGAACTTGGTGTGCAACATCTGGCGTTGATCGAAGACGTGCGTGTGGAACTCGATTCGGGATTCTGCGCGTGGACGGGTGAAACCGGGGCGGGAAAATCACTGCTGCTGGGAGCCATCGGCCTGTTGTTGGGCGAACGCGGCGGAGCGGAACTGCTGCGCACTGGCGAGGACGAACTGCGAGTGACAGGGCGGTTTGAACTGACTCGACCGGAACAGAGACAGGCCGCTGAAGAACTACTGCAAACCACCATCACCGATGATGAATTGATCCTGACCCGGCGCTTGACTCGCAGTGGACGAAGCAGTGCGCTGGTGAACGAGCAACCGGTATCGATCACGACTCTGCGGAAGCTCGGCGAGATGCTGGTGGATGTCCACGGTCAACGCGAAAGCTACTCACTTCTTCAACCGGCCTATCAACTTGAACTACTCGATTCTTTCGGCAAGCTCAGCGATCAACGCTCGGCCTATCAGGCTCAGGCCGAGGTCGTACGAGGGCATCGCAGCCGGGCAAAGTCCTTGCAGGAACAACGACAGACCCGGCAGCGTGAACTGGCTCTCACGCGGTTTGAACGGGAAGAACTCTCGGCTGCGGCACTGCTTCCCGGTGAACTCGTGGCCCTTCAACAAGAACGTGAAAAGTTGTTGAACAGCCGGGCACTCGCTGAGTTTGCAGGCGGGGCCAGCGATGCCTTAGCCGATGGCGAAGGCGCGGTGGCCGACACGTTGGCCAAGCTCCTCAAGCAGGCGAACAGTTGGAGCAAGTACGACAACGAGTTGTCACTGGTGGCCAAGCGGATCGAACTGTTGAAGCCAGAAGTGCAGGACCTGGCCCGCACCTGTCGTGATCTGGCCGATAGCTACGAGGCCGACCCGGAACGCCTGGAGACGGTCGAACGGCGCTTGCAAACACTGAAGAAACTCGAAGCCAAGTACAGCAAGAAGGTGGATGAACTGGTAGCGTACCTGGGCACGCTCACGGCCAAGGAAGTATCGCTCCAAGCCGAGGAAGATGACCTCGCTACCATCAACACTCAGCTCGATGCTGCCTTCGCCAAGCTCAGTGACATCGCGTCGACACTGAGCAAAGGCCGGGCCAAGGTGGCCAAGAAATTGGCCGCCGAAGCCGAGAAGCACCTCGTACAGTTGCAGATGGCCAACGCCAAGCTCACGGCGGAACTCACCACCACTCCACTCGACCCGGCCAGCGATATCCCTGCTGACGGGGCGGATCACCTCGAACTCATGTTGATGGCCAACCCCGGTGAACCGGCCCGCCCGCTTCGCAAAGTAGCCAGCGGTGGCGAACTCAGCCGAACGACGCTGGCGTTGAAGACAGTGCTCGCCGCGCATGATCCCGTGCGCACGCTGGTGGTGTTCGACGAGATCGACGCTAACGTGGGTGGTCGCCTTGGCGACGTACTCGGGCAGATGTTGGCGAAGCTCGGCCTCAGCCATCAGGTGTTGTGCGTCACGCACCTTCCGCAGGTGGCGTGCTACGCCACCCGTCAATGGACGATCCGCAAGGCCACCAACGGCAAACGCACCAGCACCACCATCACGATGCTGGACACCGACGAGAGAAGAGTCGAGGAACTCGCCCTGATGATGCGTGGTGAGGCCCGCACCGATACCACCACGAAGGAAGCCGCCGAGATGCTCAAGAATGCAAGGAAGGCCGTGAAGAGATAAAGAGCCGCGCACGAAGTAAGCGGTGTATTGCCACGCAGAAGGAGTCGCGCACGAAGTAAGCGGTGTATTGCCACGCAGAAGGAGCCGCGCACGAAGTAAGCGGTGTATTGCCACGCAGAAGGAGCCGCGCACGAAATAAGCGGTTTGCAATACACCGCTTACTTCGTGCGCGGCTCTTTGGTCGCGGCTCTTTACGCCCCCTTCTTTCGCAGCTCCCATTCGTCGGACGACACAAGGACGTCCCGGGCGTTGCTACCGTTGAAGCCACCCACGATGCCATCCTCGGACATGAAGTCAATCAACCGGCTGGCCCGGCCGTAGCCGATGCCCAGTGCCCGTTGCAGCAGGCTGGTGCTGCCGCGTTGCTCGCGGATCACCACCTCCACGGCTTGCTCGTAAAGGCCATCGCGTTCACGCAGCTTCTCGAAGAAGTCCGGCCCGTCACTGTCAGAACCATCGCGGGTTTCGAGGTTTAACAGTTCATGCTCGAAGTTCGGTTCATACTGGGCCAGTTCAGCGGTCACTCGTTGAATCTCGCCGTCGTCCACGAACGTACCCTGCCCGCGGATGATGGTGCTGGTGCCCGGTTGCAAGAAGAGCATGTCGCCCATGCCCAGCAACTTCTCGGCACCCTTTTCGTCCAGCACCACAGCACTGTCCGCTCGGCTGGCCACCTGGAAACAGATGCGGGCGGGAAGGTTCGATTTAATCAACCCGGTGATGACATCGACGGTCGGCTTCTGCGTGGCAAGGATCAAGTGGATACCGGCCGCCCGGCTCTTCTGGGCCAAGCGGATGATGTGGTTCTCCACTTCCTTTTTCATGGTGAGCAGAAGGTCACCCACTTCGTCGATCACCAGCACAATGTACGGCAGCTTCTTCGGTGTGTTGCGTCGTTCGTCATCAGTCTGCGGGGCCACCCGGCGTTCGATTTCTTCCCAACTCAATTCGTTGTAACTGGCGATGTTCCGCACGCGGGCCTTACGCAACAACTCGTAACGGTCGTCCATCTTCGCAATGGCCCACGAGAGGATCGCCTCGGCCTTCTTGTCGTCCGTCACCACCGGGTGCATGAGGTGCGGGATGCGGGCATAGTCGCTGAACTCCACCTTCTTCGGGTCGATCAGAATCAACCGGCACTCATCCGGCTGCCTGGTGAGCAGGAAGCTCTGGATGATGGCATTGAGGCACACGCTCTTGCCGGTGCCGGTGCGCCCGGCAATCAGCAGGTGCGGCATGGTGGCCATGTCGTACACCAGCGGTCGGCCTTCGACATCTTTGCCGAGGAACACGGGCAGCTTGAACTTCGCCGTCTTGGCGGTGGTCGATTGAATCAACTCCTTCAAGCGAACCGTCTGGCGGTGCTCGTTGGGTACTTCAATGCCAACGGTGGTGCGGTTGGGCAACGGGGCCACGATGCGCACGCTGGCCACGCCGAGGTTCAGCGCGATGTCGTCGCTCAGCACCGTCACCTTGTTCAGGCGCAGCCCGGTTTCGAGGGATATTTCGTACTGCGTAATCACTGGCCCGGTGTGGATGCCCACCACTTTCACGCTCAGCCCGAAGTCGGCAAACGTCTTCTCCAATTGGGCAGCACGTTCGCGCAACTTCTGTTCATGATCCTGGATCGGGAAGTGATCCGCATCGGCCATGAGGCTCAACGATGGGATCGTGTACCCTTCGGGCAAGTCCGGCCGACGCGGGGTTGGCTCGGCTTCGATCACGGCATCGCGCGGGATCAATCGTAGCGGTGGCGGCGTGTGTTCGGTTGGCTCTGTTGGTGAGACCTGCGTGTGCCGGATGATGGGGATCGGCTCTTGATTGGCGAGCGGTGCTTGGGAGGGCGAACCTCCCGGTGAGCCGAACTGCGGCTTGGCAGGAGCCTCGTCCTCCCGCAAATTGATCGGCACCGGTTTCCGTGTCATGTCCGCCAGCGTTTGGCTCACGGCCCCGATGGTGGCGATGACCTTGTCGCCCTGTGTGGCCACGGCTTGGTTGCCGCGCTTCAGCCCACGACCGAGCTTTCTCAGCACGTTCCAATTGAAGCGAGCAATACCCCGCAGCGTGTTGTCCATCGTCAGAAACAAGCCGATGACGATGGCGGCGGACAATGCGAGTGCCGGCAATGGTCGAAGGAGTTGATCAGTACTGTTGAAGTAGAGCCAAGCCCCAACACTGCCGCCGCTACCGAAGCGGCTGACGCCGGCGATGTTCCACCCATCGGCAAGCCAAGCTGTTGTCACACTCAGCCAGAGCCAACCCGCAGCGCGAACGGTTAATCTCATCGCCCCGCGCTTGGCAATGTACAAGCCGATCCACACCAGCCAACCAATCAGCAGCACGGCCACACCGAGGCCGAGGCTATCCGTCAGGCTGCGAGCCAAGATATCCGCAGCCGGGCCAACGGGGTTCGGCGTATCTGCAAACGGCGGCGAAGCCAGCAGCACCCAACCCACGACACCCGCCAGACCGATCAACGTCAGCGCAACGCCATCCAATCGCCAGCGCGTCTGCGGGCCAACAGCGTCCGACATGGCCACATTCCCTCAAGTTGTCATTCTCGTGATGCCGCTATTGTCTCCAATCATGGTGCTGAACAGAAGCGGGCACAGGCGGAACCGCAGTTCGCCTCGTTTCGCCGACTCGTACAATCCGTACAGCTTGCCAAGTCGAGAAGGAACGATGCTGCACGTAGCACTTTGGGAACCGGAGATACCACCGAATACCGGCAACATCGCCCGGCTGTGTGCGGCCACCGGCAGTCGGTTGCACCTCATCGGCAAGCTCGGCTTCTCGCTGGAAGACAAGCAACTCCGCCGCGCCGGGCTGGACTACTGGCCTCTGGTGGATGTCCACATCCATGCCAACTGGGATGCCTTCCTCGCGGCGATTGGTTCAGCTCGAATGTGGTTGATCGACAACCCGGCCCCACGCACCGTGTACGACACACAGTTCCAAGCCGATGATGTGCTGCTGTTCGGCAATGAATCGTCCGGCCTGCCAACATGGTTGCTGGAACAGTACGCCGGGCAGTTGCGCGATGTGCCGCAACGAATGAACACTGTGCGCAGCTTGAACCTCAGCACCACCGCCGGCATCGTGGTGTACGAAGCGATCCGCCAGCTCGGATTCGCGACGATCAACTAAACACCAATCACCGGGCGTCAGCAAACTCCAGCCGACAGCAGCTTCCCATCGGCCATGCGTAACACGCGCGGCGTGTACTGCTTGGCCAGTGCTTCATCATGCGTGACGAGAAGCAAAGTTGTGCCGTTGGCCCGCACCTGTTCCATCAGCAGTTCCATCACATCCTTGGCACTGGCCGAATCCAGGTTCCCCGTCGGTTCATCGGCCAGCAGTAACCTCGGTTGATTGACGATGGCACGGGCCACGGCGGTGCGTTGGCGTTCGCCACCAGAGAGTTGCGAGGGGTTGTGATGATCGCGTGCCGTGAGCCGCACGGCTTCCAAGGCCGCGTTCACTTTGGCTTTGCGCTCCGCCTTCGGTACACCGGCCAGCACCAACGGAAGTTCCACGTTCTCGAAGACGGTCTTCGAGTGAATGAGATGAAACGCTTGGAACACAAAGCCGACGGTCGACAGGCGATAGTCAGCCAGCGAAGCGCGGTTCAACGAACCAAGTTCCTGACCGGCGATGTTGAGCGAACCGGCCGACGGTTGATCAAGCCCACCCAGCAGGTTCATCAAGGTCGATTTCCCCGATCCACTGCGGCCCAACAAGCCAATACACTCGCCAGCTTCAACAGTGAAGTTCACGTCGTCCAGCGCGGTCACGGCCGCGGTTCCCGTGCCGTATTTCTTGGTGAGTTGCTTGGCGACGATCATGAATTGGTTCCGGTGCAGTGGCCGAGTGAATGATACCTGGGCCGAACAGTAAAACTCCCAGGCCGCGGGCCTGGGCTAGTCTGTCTCGGCCCTTCGGGCCTCTTGGATTTCAGGGCCAACGGCCCGTGACAGGTTAGCCTAGGTCGAAGGCCTAGGTTCTTACTGGCATACTCTGTCTCGACCCTTCGGGCCTCTTGGATTTCAGGGCCAACGGCCCGTGACAGATTAGCCTAGGTCGAAGGCCTAGGTTCTTACTAGGTTCTTACGCTTAGCGCCTCATCGCCCATCAGTACTTCGCGGCGGCGGAGTTCT
>JBBRME010000161.1:0-9904 GCA_038230995.1 Gemmatales bacterium | reverse complement strand
TCGGCACCTGGCGACGCGTCGGCTTGGGCGACTGCCCAGCGGAGGCTACCGGCGCTGCCGTTGTCAAGTAAGTTAGTGACGTTGAACGTCGCCGGGTTGTCCCGGTCTTCGAGCCGTTGCAGCCCAAGCCGAGCACGTTGCTGCTTGACGATGGGGCTGTCGGCGTGCGGCGGAAGAGTTGGCGAATCCAGCGGGACATGATGAAACTCCAGATCGACTAAGTACGTTTTATCAAACTGTGCCGCATGTACTTCTGAAAATCGGTGTGAACGTGGCTATTTCACCCCGTGTTCGCACGGTGCGGTTCGGCTGCTTGCACATTTTGAGATATGATGGTTGATCGCCCCGGATCGCACCGTTTAGACTTGCATTCACCACCAAAACGGCCCCGGAACGCCTCATGACGACCCCTTTCGCACCGCTTCACCCATTCAAGACATTCCAACGTTCATTCTTTACATCCGGTAAAATGCTTCTCAGGAGGGGTGGGTACTTCCGTGATAAGCATTGCCACCTGACAGAATGACGATTCGCAAGGTCGGTTGTTTGCGGACGGATGCCTTCGGCTGTGTTTTTTTGCCTACCTGCTAAAATGCCCATCCCAGACGACGGAGCGCTTTGCTGACGGTTGTGTGCTGGGCCGGTGAGCACTACTCCAATGGCGAAGTCCGACGCCCACGACCTGACCAAGTACCGCAACCTTGGCGTGATTGCGCACATTGATGCCGGCAAGACCACCACGACGGAACACCTTCTGTTTTACTCGGGCGTCATGCACAAGCTCGGCGGGGTCGATCAAGGTAACACCACGACTGACTACGACGTTGAAGAGCAAGAACGCGGCATCACCATCTACAGTGCGTGCATCCCATTTGAATGGCGCGGGTACACCGTCAACCTGATTGATACCCCCGGTCACGTCGACTTTACCGCCGAAGTGGAACGCAGCCTGCGGGTGCTGGATGGTGCCATCTGCGTGTTCGACGGGCAAAAGGGTGTCGAGGCCCAAAGTGAAACCGTCTGGAAGCAGGCGAACAAGTACAGCGTGCCTCGGGTCATCTTCATCAACAAGATGGACGTGGTGGGGGCCGACTTTTCTGCCGCACTCGGTTCCATCCATGATCGTCTGACGCCGTTCTTCGATGAACATGGCCGACCGGTGCCCATCGTCATCCCTATCGGCGCGGGCAGCGTGAAGGATAGCCCCAAGCCCTTCAGCGGGGTGATCGACCTCATCGAACAGAAGGCGATCTACTTCGATGCGGGTGACCTGGGTAAGACCTTCCGCATCGAAGCTATTCCCGAGGAAGAAGCGGACAATGCCGCCAAGTGGCGCGAGCAGATGTTCGATGCGCTGACCACGTTCGATGATAAGGACACCATCACCACGGCGGTGCTGGAAGGGCAAGAACCGGACATCGCCAAGGTGCGAGCGCTGATCCGTGAACTCACGCTGAGCCGGAAGATCTACCCGGTGCTGTGCGGCAGTGGCCGCGAGCACATCGGCATTCAACCATTGCTGGATGCCGTCACGTACTACCTGCCAAGTCCGTTGGATCGCCCCGCTGTGGTGGGAACCAACCCGAAGAACCGTGACAAGGAAGAACACCGCAAGCCGGACATCACGGAGCCATTCTGCGGGCTTGTGTTCAAAGCGGCCTGGCACCCCAGCGGGCACCGCTTCTTCATCCGTGTTTATAGCGGTGTGCTTCGCCCCAACAGCCGGGCCTTCAACACCGGCAAGGATACCAAGGAAAACATCGCCAAGCTGTTCCACGTGCATGCCGACCCGAACCGTGGTCTCGAAGAAGTGGAGTCGGCCCCGGCTGGTGACATCGTGGCCGTGGTGGGCCTCAAGGAATCCATCACCGGCGATACCCTGTGCGACACCCAACACCCGATTCTGCTGGAGGCCATCAGCTTTGCTGAGGCCGTGGTGAGCCAGAGCATCGAACCCGAAAGCGGCAACGACAAGGACAAGCTGGCCGGTGCCCTGCTGATGCTGCAACTCGAAGACCCAACCTTCAAAGTGAACGAGAGCAAGGACACCGGGCAGACGCTGATGAGTGGCATGGGCACGCTGCACCTCGAAGTGAAGAGGCACCGCCTCGAACGCGACTTCAAACTGAAGGTGCGGGTGAGCAAGCCACGTGTGAGCTACCGCGAAAAACTCAAGATGGGCAAGGTGGTGGAAGTGACCGTGGAACGCCTCGGCGACAAGCCGACGTTTGCGCAGTTGCGGGTGAGCTTCACCAACTTCCCGGTGGATCGGCCCTTGTTGGTGAAGAACGCCATCCCCGGTGATGCGTTACCCAATGCACTGGGCGCAGCCGCGGAACGCGGCTTGATGGATGCCTGCCAGACCGGCGAGTTCGGCTACCCGATGATGCACCTGCAAGCCACGATTGTGGATGCTAAGTTCGATCAAACATTGAGCGTAGAGGATGCCTTCGTGGTGGCGGCAGCCAAAGCGTTCCGTCAGGCCTGTGAAAACAACATCGACCTGATGGAACCGATTATGAAAGTGACGGTAACAACCCCCGCCGAGTTCCTTGGCACCATCACCGGCGACCTCGCCAAACGCGGCGGACAGATCGAGGAAACCAAGGGCGACAGCAACGCCGAGGTGATTGCCAAGGTGCCACTGGAGAAGTTGTTCACCTACGCCAACGAAGTCCGCAGCCTGAGCCAGGGCCGCGCGAACGCGGCTATGGAACCGTTCAGCTATGAAGTGGCCCCGATGGACGTGGTGCGAAGGATAAGAGGGGATTGATTCCACTCACCCCGCGTAATGGCGGGTGATCAGATCGTTCTGCAACCAGAGCAGCTTGTTGAAGGCCCGTAGGGTGGCAACTTCGGTTGCTCGGTCGAGGTTCAGGCTGCAGATCGTAGCGATGAGTGCATCGGTCACGAAGCCCATGAGCGAATTCATCTGCACCAGTGGCACACGGATGTTCGCAGAGCCGGCTTTATCTGTGTGAATCTTGCCCACCATGTCGAGGTAGTCCAACATCTTGCCGTCGTAGGGCTTGGTGACCAGAGTCACGAGATACCGGGCGAGGTGCTGCTTGCGGAATGCAATCATCGGATGATCCGGTGTCAGCTCGGCCAAGTTTGTAGGCACTGTGCCATCGTAACCATGCTGCTTGGGCACGAAGTGCCGCCAGGTGGCATCCTGCTCGTAGAGCTTGCCGTAAACCGCATCCACCAGGGCGGGAACCACCGGTGCCAGTAGACCCGCTGCACCGTGGATCGCCTTGATGTCGGCTTCGCCAAAGCCCATGAAGCCGGACGTGTAGCCGAAGCGGTAAGCGAGGTCAGATTCCAAACGTGGTTCGTCGATGGTCTTCATGGCCTTCTCTCCGTGTGAATGGCGTGCTAAAGTGGACTTCTAACTCCACAATGACTTTATCCAGCACAATGTGGATGTCAATATCCACTTTCGAGAACCCTGATGCTGACGCAAACCGTCGAGTATGCCTTGCGTGCGGTGGCCCAACTGGGATACATGGCACCGGAATTGATGAAGACTTCGGACATCGCCGAGCGAACCAAAGTGCCCATGCCGTACTTGCGAAAAGTGTTGCAAAAACTGGGTGAAGCGGGGATCGTGACGTTGACTCGCGGGGTGCAAGGCGGGGCCAAACTACAAATTCCTCCGGACAAGCTCACGCTGCTGGAAGTGGTCAACGCCGTCGAACCAGTGCAACGGATCAGGACTTGCCCACTGGGACTGAAGACGCACGGAGTCCGCTTGTGCCCGTTGCACCGGAAGATCGACAACGCCTTTGCGGAGATGGAAGCGGCGTTTCGTTCCACCACGCTAGCCGAGATTCTGGCCGAACCAACCGACAGCCCGCCGCTGTGCGAATCCGGCAAGCGGGTGAAGCTGGTTGAGTAAGCACCCGACTTGTTCACTCCTTGAAGCCTAACTGATCCAACAGGAAAGCGTACTCGTAGGCTTTCTCGCGCAGGGCGTCATACCGTCCGCTTGCCCCACCGTGCCCAGCGTCCATGTTGCACTTCAGCAGCAGCGGATTCTTGTCGGTCTTGATCGTCCGTAACTTGGCCACATACTTTGTCGGTTCGTGGAACAAGACTTGGCTGTCGTTGAGTGACGTCGTTACGAGGATGGCTGGATAATCCTTCTTGGCCAAGTTGTCATAAGGTGAGTATCGAAGCATATACTTTCCAGCTTCGCTTTCCTTCGGATTGCCCCATTCCAAGAACTCCTGCACGGTTAAGGGCAGCGTTTCATCCAGCATCGTGTTGACGACATCTACGAACGGCACGGCCAGATGTGCTACCTTGCAGAGGTCAGGGCGCAAGTTCAACGTAGCACCGATGAGCAATCCTCCGGCACTGCCTCCTTCGATGGCAAGACGCTGCCGCGACCCATACTTCTCGTCGACCAGATGATCCGCACAGGCGATGAAGTCCGTGAACGTGTTCATCTTCTTCATCAGTTTGCCGTCGAGATACCACTGCCGACCGAGATCCGACCCCCCGCGAATGTGGGCCAGGGCAAACACAACACCGCGATCCAGCAGGGCCAGTCGGCTGGCACTGAAGGTCGGATTTGTACTGGCACCATACGAACCGTAACTGTACAGGAATAACGGTGCTTGACCGTTTTTCACGAACCCCTTCTTGTAGACGATCGACATCGGCACCTTCACGCCATCGGAGGCCGTGGCTTCGATCCGTTCACTGAGGTAGTTCTTTGCGTCGAAGCCACCCGGCACTTCGGTCGTCTTCAGCAGTTTTCGTTCCTTCGACTTTGCAACGTATCGGAAGACCGAGGGCGGCGTAACGAGGCTTGTGTAGTTAAACTGAATCGAATCGGTGTCAAACTCCGGGTTGGCTCCAAGCCCAACGGTGTAACTCGGCTCCGGGAAGTCAACACGGTGGGCAGCCCGAGTTGCAAAGTTATATACGCGAAGTTGCGGGACTCCGGCTTCACGTTCGGAGACGACTGCGAAGTCCTTGAAAAGGTTGATGCCTTCGACGAAGACTGCTGGGTTGTACCTCTCGTAGTCCTTCCAATTGTTCGAATTCGTATTGTTTGTCGGGCACGTCATCCACTTGAAGTTTACGGCACTGTCGCGGTTGGTGCGGATGTGAAAAACTCCATCGCGGTGATCCAAGCTGTACTCGATACCTTCTTTACGTGGTGCAAAGAGTTTGAACTCTGCCGTAGGAGTCTTCGTCTCCAGAATGTGGGCTTCTGATGTCGTGCTGCTACTGGAGGAACAAACTAGATACTTCTTGTCGTTCGTCCGCCTGATGCCAAGGCGGTAGAGTTCGTCTTTCTCCTCATAAACCAGAACATCCTTTTCCTTTGGCTCTCCAATGGTATGCCGATAGAGTTTGTGTGGGCGTTTTGCCGCATCTTCAACAACGTAGAAAAGTGTTTTGCGATCAGCTGCCCAAGCGAATCCCGCCACCTTGATGAAGGCATTTTCGAGCAGCTTGCCCGACTGGAGATCTTTGATTGAGAGATAGTATTCACGGAAGCCCGTGGTATCGGTGAGGTAGGCATACAGCGTACCATCATCACTCACCCCAACTGGTTGTGCCGACAGAAACTTTTTCCCCTTCGCAAGTTCATTCACATCCACTAACACCTCTTCCTTGGCCTCCATGTGACCTTTCTTCCGCGCGTAGATTGGGTATTGCTGACCCTCCAGCGTTCGGCTGTAGTACCAGTAACCGCTGTCACGAACCGGCACGCCAAGATCGGTTTGTTGAATATGCGAAAGCATCTCTCTGTACAGTTTCGCTTCAAATGGCTTGAGGTGCGTAGTAAGGCTCTCGCGGTAAGCGTTCTCGGCCTTGAGATAGTCGATGACCGCTAGGTTTTTCTTGTCCTTGAGCCAGTAGTAGGGGTCATCAATCTTACGGTCATGAAAGTCAAAGCTGTACGGCTTCGTTGGGGCGACTGGTGGCTTGGGTTCGATCTGCTGGGCTGCAAGTGGGGCGATGGCAATGGCCAATGAAAAAAGAACAAGGATTCGCATTATTCGTACTCAGATAGTATCGGTCAGTTAAGTTTTTAGTGTTATCTGTCGGACCGCCCCACGGCAGCATCGAAGATGCGGCCGATCAGTTCCGTGTGGGTCACGTTCATCGCCTTGCAAATCAGGTTCAGGTCACTGGTGATCGGGTTCAGGCCGGGCAGCGGGTTCACTTCAATAAAGTACGGCACGCCATCACGGATGCGGTAGTCCAACCGGGCAATGTCCCGGCAACCCATGCTCTCGTACACCGCTAACGCCGATTCTTCGAGTGTCCGCAGCACTGTACCGGGGAGCTTCGGCGGACATTCGTACGTGACGAGTTCTTCCCAATTACGCTTCACTTCCAGGCTGTATACGAAGGTGTCGCTCGGTGTGTTGGGCACGACACGCATGGCACCTAATACTTCAGGTGGGTCGTTACCGATGATGCCGATCGTCACTTCCTCACCCGAAATGAACTCCTCCACCAGCACCGCTTGGCGGTAGTTCGTCCACAACTCAACCACGGTCGGGCCGAAGTCTTCGATCTTCTGAATAAGGCAGCGATTGCGAATGCCCTTGCTGCTGCCTTCGCACACCGGCTTGGCAATCACGGGTAGCGTGAGATCGTTGGCTTCCAGGATCGCGGCGAACTCGGCATGGTCGCCCTCGTAAGGCAGTTGCGGGGCCAGCACGACGCCCTTCGGCAGTGACACCCCGGTGTCAGCGAGGATGCGCCGGGTCATACCCTTGTCGAGAGCCAGGCCCAACGTGAGGGCATCTGAACCGGTACACGGGATGCCCAGCATCTCGGCTACAGCAGGTACCCGGCTCTCCCGATTGCGGCTGACACCAGTGCCTTCCGCGATGTTGAACAGGAACTCCGGGGGCTTGCCCAATAACTGAGCCAGCAGTTCAGGCCCATCACCTAGCAAGGTGGTTGTGTGGCCGAGTGATTGCAAAGCCTCAGCAATGGCCTGCACCGTCACGGGGCTATCGAACTCTTCGTGTAGGTCGTCGGGTGCGCCAGCGGGTAGCGGGGCGGCAGGCTTCAGGGTGTAGGTTAGGCCAATGTGCATAGTGGGTGTGGTTTATCGCTTCTGCCGACACTTTCCACTGGCCAGCAGCGTCATCCTGCTCCAGAGTGACAGTATGGACATTTCAACCAAGAAAATTGCGGCACTGCTCGACGACACTCAACCGGCCCAAATCCGTGCGGCAGCGGTCATCGTGTGTGGCGAACTCGGGCTGAAGGAAGGCGAACTCGGGCTGAAGGAAGGCGAACTCGCCACGGCACTGTTGGCCCGGCTTGATGATGCCGATGCAATGGTGCGTGTCGCCGCCATCCGGGCTGTGGGTTTGCTCAAGCTCAGCAAGGCCACGCCGACGCTGCTGGAACGGATCAAGTCCGGCGGTGAGGAAGCCAGCCTTGCCGCTGATGCCGTGGTGAAACTCGGTGCGGACGCCATCAAGAAACTGCAAGAGTTGCTGCACCATGTGGTGCCCGGCGTGCGGAAGTACATCGCCTCGGCCCTCACCAGCGTGACCAGTGGCAGCGGCGAAGTGGGTGTATCGGTGCTTCTCGATAAAGATCCGCTGATTGCCTCCAGTGCATCGAAAGCCATGATCAGTCGGGTGCCGAACATGACCCTGGCGGAGAAGAAGAAACTGGTGGCCGAAGCGGTGGCCGTGGCCAGCGACAAGAAGAAGCCGATTCCACCGACTGCAGAAGCCCCGTTCGTGCGGCTACTGGCCAGTCTGAACGACCCGAGCGCCGCCGATCTGTTGTGGGATCGCACCGTTCCGCCGTACAGCAACGAGGTACGTGGGTTGGCACTGGGCACCGTGGGTGGTTGGCTCACGAACCCGACCAAGGAACAATGGCGCAGACTGTTTGTGTGTGCCAACGAGCGTGATTTCAGCGTGGCGGCCCCGGCGCTGGTGATCCTCAGCAAATTGAAAGTCGCTGAGAAACAAGCAACGGAATGGGAGCAACTTTACACCGCACCGGATGCGGCAGCCCGTCGACTGGCCATCGACAAACTTGGACATCGTGACACCGCTGAAAATGCGGCCTCATTGTTTCAACAGATGAATCACTCGAATCGCGACCTGCGTGATGCGGCCCGAACGAAACTCGCAGAAATCGACAACGGTCGCAAGGTGATCGTGAAGGCCCTGCTCGACAGTAAGAATGCGGACGAAGCCTGGGCACTGGCCAGAACCATCACACCGTTCGCCACGAAGTTTCCTCCGAAACTGCGGGAGGAAATCCTTGCCAAAGCCTGCACTCACCTCGAAGCCGACGACCACCGCAGCGATGCCCTATTCTTCCTGTTGAAGGAGTCGGATGCCGCTGCGCTCCGCGATCAACTGTTCGAGCAAGCCGTTGCCAAACGAAAGAAGAAGCATTACGAATCGGCCCTCAAGTACCTCAAATGGCTGACGCGCGATCCGGCGATGGGCTTTGCCATGCGGTTGGAACTGGGGTTGGTTGGGCTGAAACTGAGTGCGAAGAACGTGGGGCAAGACTCCCGCGCGATTGATCCATGCCTGCGGAACATCGGCACAGCACTGAGCCAAGACCCAGCCAAGGTCACTCAAGAAATTGAGAAAGCAAAGTGGCTGGAGACCGAAGAACTCGCGTACCTTGGCTTCCACTTCAGTGAGATGCATGGCCCCGAGAAGGACTTCGGCGTCGCCATGTTGCGTGCTGTGTTGAAGGCCAGCCCTAAGACGAAGCTCAGCACCACGGCTAAGAACAAGCTGAAGCAAATCGGAGTGAAGTAATACCATGAACGTCTCTCGTTTGAAATCATAGAAGTCCGAGTGTGCCACTGAGAGAGTTTTTTGCCATTTTGACTCAGGTTGGCCTAGAAGATGCGCCACGACCTGATTAAATACTGGTTCCGAAATTCCGCAAAACGGGCACGCCCCGGCGTGTGATGAGGTTTGGAATGCCGACGATCAATCAACTGGTGAAGAAGCCGCGAGTTCCGCAACGTAGCAAGCCGAAGCACCCTGCAATTCAGGGCTGCCCGGCTAAACGTGGCGTTTGTACCGTGGTTAAGACGATGACCCCGAAAAAGCCGAACTCGGCTCTGCGTAAGGTAGCGCGGGTTCGCCTGTCGAACGGCATCGAAGTAACCGCATACATCGGTGGCGAAGGTCACAACCTCCAGGAACACAGCATTGTTCTGGTACGTGGAGGCCGCGTGCGAGACTTGCCAGGTGTGCGTTACCACATCGTGCGTGGTGTACTCGACTGCCAAGGTGTTGCGGATCGTCGCCAAGCACGCAGCAAATACGGCAACAAGAAGGAAGGCAAATAGTAGCAAAGACGGATGTCGGATTTCGGATCAAACCGAGTTCGTCTTCTCCGTCCCGAATCAGTCATCGCAGCCAAAGAAGTACTTCCGAAATCCAACATCCGAATTCCGAAATTGAGCTATGGCCACCAAGACAAGAACTGCCGGACACACGATGCTCATGCCAGATGTGCGATTCAATTCGCTACTGGTGAGTAAGTTCATCAACTGCCTGATGCACGATGGCAAGAAGGCCACCGCGACGCGTATCTTCTACGACGCAATGGAACTCATCAAGAAGAAGATGCCGGACGCCGAGCCACTGCAAATCTTTTCTGCAGCGATCGAAAACGTTAAGCCAGCTCTGGAAGTTCGTAGCCGCCGTGTTGGTGGTGCTAACTACCAAGTGCCCATGCAAGTGAAGCCGAGCCGTCAGCAAAGCCTGAGCATCCGCTGGATTCTCGCTGCCATTCGTGCAAAGTCAGGCCGTCCTACTTACCAACGCCTCGCTGATGAGTTCATGGCAGCTTCCCGCCGGGAAGGCGAAGCCATGGCTAAACGTGAACAGACCGTGAAGATGGCCGAAGCGAACAAGGC
>JBBRME010000160.1:0-10007 GCA_038230995.1 Gemmatales bacterium | reverse complement strand
TCCGACGAGCAGGACGACCACAGCTACACAAATCAGCAGGAATCGCAGCAAGAACCTCCCCAAACGATGGGGCTTCGGTGGCTGTTGTGCTGTGGAGTTGTTCATGAGTTCAAGTGTAGGGGTTGTTTTCTATCCGCAATCCTTCATCCACATTTCAAAGCCCTATCCTGCCTGTATGAACGAGTTTGATTTCATTCAAAGGGTGCGAGCCACTCCGACGCCAGGCGTGCCGGTTGGCCCCGGTGATGACTGCGCGGTGCTACCCGATGGCACACTCATCACCACCGATATCCTCACCGAGGGTGTGGATTTTTACTTGAGCAAAGCCGGTGGGTATGCAGTGGGACGCAAGGCCATGGCGGTGAACCTCTCGGACATTGCGGCGATGGGCGGAGTGCCCACATTTGCCGTGGTGGGGTTGGTTGTGCCGTCGGGGTGCGATGTGTTGGAACTTCAACGTGGGTTGAGTGATCGAGCACGTGAATTTGGCGTGACAATTGTGGGTGGTGATACCAACTCCTGGACTGGTGGATTGGTAGTCAGCGTTACTGTTTTGGGCAAGGCGATTGGCCAGCCGATCTTGCGGAGCGGAGCCAAGCCCGGCGATGCGATCTGCGTCACTGGCCCGCTCGGTGGCAGTTTGCTTGGTCGGCATTTAGAACCTGTGCCGAGGTTGAAAGAGGTTCAACGCTTGCTCGGCATTGGCACCATCCACGCGATGATCGACGTCAGCGATGGCTTGGCGAAAGACCTGCATCACATCTGCGAAGAGAGCCACGTGGGTGCCATCCTCTTTGCAGACATGATTCCCATTCACGCGGATGCTGTCCGCCGGGCCGAACAAACCGGGCAGACGCCATTGCACCATGCCCTACACGATGGCGAAGACTTTGAGCTCGTGTTCACCGTGGAACCCGAACTTGCGGCACGCATGAATGTGAGCATCATCGGCAGCATCACTGCCGATCGCGACTATCTCATCGAACACTCGCATGGTCGGGAGCCACTGGCCCCCGTCGGCTGGGAACATCGGTTGAGTTAGCGGCGCGGCTCTGCTCCCATCAAGTGCCGCACGAAGAAGTCCGCCCGGCGGCGTTGGCCATACGGGCTTTCACCGGCCCCGTGGCCACCGCCCGGTACCATCAGGAAGTCGAAGTCCTTGTTCGCTTTGATGAGTGCCGCCACCACTTGCATCGTACTTGCGGGGTCGACGTTCTCGTCCAACTCGCCGACGACCAACATGAGCTTGCCCTTGAGCTTCTTCACCATCTCGGGGTTGCTGTTGCTCTGCTCGGCGTAGTGCGGGCCGACAGGCCAGCTCATCCACAGTTCGTTCCACCACACCTTGTCCATGCGGTTGTCGTGGCAACCGCAGTCGCTCACGGCCACACTGTAGAAGTCCGGGTGCGCTAACACAGCACGGGTGCTGCTTTGGCCCCCGGCACTGCCACCGTAGATGCCCACACCTTTGCTCAGGTTGAACTCGGGGTGCTTGGCAGCCGCAGCCTTGATCCACTTGATGCGATCCGGGAAACCACTATCGCCCAGGTTCTTCCAGCACACATCGTGGAAGGCCTTGCTGCGCCAGTTGGTGCCCATGCCGTCGATCTGCACGACGATGAAGCCAAGCTCGGCGAGGATCATCGGGCTGTATAGGGCCTGAAAACTCTTGGGCACGAACTGCCCCTGCGGCCCAGCGTAGATCGACTCGATCACCGGGTATGTCTTCGATTTGTCAAAGTTGGTGGGGCGGTAGATCACGCCGTGGATGTCGGTCTTGTCGTCGCGGCCCTTGGTCACGAAGCGTTCCGGTGGCTTCCATCCGGCCTTGGCAAGTGCAGCGGTGTCGGTGGACTCCAGTTCCTTCACCAAGCTGCCGTCCTCGGTTTTGCGGAGTTGCGTGACGGGTGCGAGATCGACCCGGCTAAAGGTGGTGAGGAAGTACTTACCATCCGGGCTGAAGCGTGGGGCGCTGTGTGTACCATCGGCGTCGGTGAGTGACACCACCTTGTCCGTGTCCAAGTTCACACGGATGAAGTGAACGTGATATGGGTCTTGCTTGGAGTGATACCCACGTACTTTCAACAGCAACTCTCGTTTGGCTTCGTTGAAGTTCTCGACTCGTTCGATCAACCAGTCGCCTTTAGTGATCTGTTTCTTCACGGCGTTGGTCTTGGTGTCGATGAGGTACAGGTGGTTCCAACCATCGCGTTCGCTCATCCACAGCACTTCGTTCTTTGCGGGGAACAGTTGGAAGTAGAGTTTGTAGGCATAGTCGAAGAACGTCTTGCACTCTTCATTCACCACGGGTGTCACCTTGCCCGTAGCACCCTCAATGGCCAACACTCGCATCACTTGATGCCCGCGCTGGTTGTACACACAGTAGAACCGACCATCGTTACCCCAGCGCTCGAAGCTGATGTCCCACGGGGTTTTGCACAACTCATCCGACACGTCGATTTGCTTCTTGGTGGCTGCATCGAACAACCGCAACCGTGGCGTGGGAATGTCGTCGCCGGGCTTGAGGTAGTTGAGTGTCTTCGTCTTCGGTTGGAGTTGAGTCTTTGGTGTGCTTTCCACCAGCGTGACTTTGCGGTCGCCGCCCGTCTTTACCTGCACGGCCATGAGTTGCTTGGAGTCCGGGCTCCAGAACACGCGATCGTACCGATCAGCTTCGCTACCATCAGCAAGTCGCGTGGCCTTGTCGTCCGCTTCGCCATCGTTCTTCAGATACAAGCCGTTCTCTTTCAGCATGGCCATGAGCTTACCATCAGGACTCTTCAACCCAGCGCGCCCACGTCGTGGACGGTTCGCAGGGGCTTCGGGTTTCGGCGTTGGCTTCTTGTCTTTGAGAGCGTCGGCTTTCACTTCGGCGCGTGTGGCTTTGCCCGGATCAACGAGAATGAGTTCTTTCTTCGGCCCGCGTTCGTAGCTGAAGGTGCCGTCGTCGTACCACGTCGGCTCGACCGTGGCGGTCTTGGGCAAAAGCGGATTGAACTTCTCGCGCAAGCCGAAGGCTCGATCGTAGTCGGCCTGAGTGCCTTGAGCAAGTGTGACAGAGTATATGCAGAGCAAGACAGCAAACGACGTAAACCAACGCATGAGGTGAGCCTGCTAGGTGGGATGGAAGTTGTTGTAGCTGAATTTGGCGAGTAGGGTGGCGTTAAGTCTGAATACGCAAGTGTCATGGTTTGAACGTTACTGGACGTCTTCCCCTATACTTGTGATGAACGAACTTCGGCTTGATCGAATCGCCTAGTGGTGGTAATCCAGGCAGGACAGGAAGGAGAGATCCATGCGTCTGTATCGTTTTCTACGTGCGGTTCTCGCCATCTCTTGCTTCGTTGCGGTCGGTTGCCTCACACCAAAGAAGTACGACTCGCCTTTGCTGGCCGACCTGCGCGAATCTCGCAGCCAAATTGAAGCACCGAAGCCAATGAAACCATTGGTCACCGAAGCTAAGCTGCCCAAGATTGAACCCTCCACGCATTCACGCCCAGCGATGCCAGGCCTGCCTGGGACGGCCTCCCGACCAATCCCAAATCCAGAACCACAAGGGCGCGACCTCTTTCAAGTGTCCGCTGCAGTAGCGGACGCCGAAAAGACTGGCCCCATCCGCAAGTTGATTCAGAAGATTCAGGATCAACGCGAGAAGAACAACAAACTGCCAGAGTTGCCATCGGCTCTCGACAAAAAAGAGAAAGACAAGGAGAAGGCAAAAGAGCCACCAAAGAGTGTACCGGACGAACCGAAGTTTCTGCCCTCAGCGCTGGAGACCAAGCCAGCACCGATTGTGCCCCTCGAAAAGACGAAGTCGAAGACTTCGGACGACGTGAAGACCGCGCGAACGCTGGTGACTGCCGCGAAGACCAAGTTCGATGCCACGCCAGACTTCAGCGCGAAACTCACGAAGCGCGAAATGGTTGGCGGAAAGAAACAGCCCACCGAAGAGATGAAGTTCCTGTTCCGGGCTGAGCCATTTAGCGTTCACCTGACGAACACCAGCGACGCAGGCAAAGGCCGCGAAGTGCTGTACGTGAAGGGGCAGAACAACGACAAGCTGACCATCGTGACTGGTGAAGGCGATAACCGCCTTGTTGGTGCTGGCTTCAAACTCATCGTGGATAAAGATGATCCCCGTGCCACGCAACGCAGCCGTGGAAAGATTGATGAATCGGGCCTTGGTCGGCCCATCCGCACACTGGCGAAGTACCTAGACGATGTCGACGCAGGGAAGCGCGAGGCCAGCACGATCAAGGCTCTGGGCAGCGTGACCCGCAAAGAGTTCAAGTCGCCGGTGGCGGGCGTGGAAGTGACGCTTAGTTCGACTGACGACACACTTCTGCCCAAGGGTGGTAAGCGTGTCTACTACTTCGATACTGACGAGAAAAGCCCATCGTCACGCTTGCCGGTGTTGGTCATCACCACGGATGCGAAGGACGATGAAGTGGAGTATTACCTCTTCACCGATTTTACTCTCCCCGCCAGATTGACCGACGCCGACTTCGACCCTGCTAGCCTGGGCAAGAGAAGCAGTATTCGTTGACGGATACAGAATCAACCTGCCGCTGCTCTCTCACGTGCCTGTCGGAGTTGATCTTCCAACTTGACAACTACCGGGGCTATCTGCTGTTGCGAAATTGCTTGTGGATGTGCTGAGGGCAGCTGACGTCCCACGCCTCGATGGTGAAAACAATCACCAGCTCAACCTTGCCCGGATCAACCGGATCACGTAACTGCCCCATCAACGCGGGATCATCTGCTACCACCTTCGCGGTGCCCCACACTTTCACACGACTTGAGTTTGTGTCATCATCAAAACGAGGAACGCCTTCGGGTTCCCCAGGGTGATGTACTGCCGATTGCCGCGAAGTCGGCGAAGCCAAGGGTGTGTTCATCCAGCACTTTCAAAACACCCGGCGAGTCACGACAACTTCTACCAAGTCGCTGGCCAGATCGCATCTGAGTAGCACAATGGCAAGTGACAGCGGCTTGTATCGTACGTGAAATCTCGCAATCGAAATGCGGGGTTGTCCCGTCGTTTCAGTGAGTGGCCCATGCCGATGAATGACAGCAAAACGACGACGGATCCGCCGACATCGGTTCGTGCCAAGCTGGGCGATCCGGGTGACGTGGTCGTCGCTACGTTTTCGGCCCTGCAAAACGAACTGGTTTCGACACTGGTTTACATGCTCGGCAACCGCGACGACGCTAACGACATGATTCAGGAAGCCTTCCTGAAGTGTTGGAAGATTCGGCACACCATCGGCGACATTGACAATCTCCGGGCCTGGATTTTCCGAGTGACAATGAACTGCGCCAAGGACTTTCAGCGCAGTGCCTGGAAGCGTCGGGTCAAACCGATGCAAAAGGAGGAACTCATGATGACCGCCAAGGATCCGATGGCCAGCATGGTCATTGAAGATCAAGAAGCGATTGAAAGGCTGAAGCTGGCCATTGCCACGCTGCGGCCCGACGAGAAGGAAGTGTTCCTGCTGAGGCAGAACGGCGAGCTGACGTACGAAGAGATTGCGGACATCCGCAACACGCCGGTGGGCACCATCAAAACGCAGATGCGGACGGCACTGATCAAACTCCGCAAAGTACTGCACCAAGAAGTTGAACCAGAAGCCGCATAGCCTGCTTCAATCCAAACACACGAACACACCAGCCGATGGCACCATCGGTTCCAGGATAATGGCCATGACTCCGATTGATCCCGATACCTTGCTGGCGCACCAGTACGGCTTACTCGAAGGGGCCGAAGCCCAAGCCGTTGAGGCGTACCTTTCGGGGCATCCGAACGCTGGCATCGATGCACTGAAGATGAAGTCGCTACTGGCCGAAGCCGCCAAGCTCGGGAGCCCGAAGATCGACTTCGTTCCGCCAACGACCACCACAACCAAGGAGTATGCCAAGCCCAAGGGCTGGTACGTTCCTGCGGCGTTATTGGCCTTGGCGGCGGCGGTACTCATCACCGTTGGGCCATCGCTGTACGACACCCTCGGCTACAGTTGGAACAAGCCGAAGGTGGATCGCGAAGTGGCCAAGCTCACGTTCATCAAGAGCGAGAAGCAACGGCTTCAGGACGAGATCGCCTCGAAGAAAGCCACTGTCGATTTGAAATTCGAACAAGCCAAGAAGAAGCTCGATGATGTGGAAACGAAGTGGCTGGAAACCGAAAAGGCCACCATCTCGGCCCTGTCGAAGTTGCCGTTCTTGTTCGATGTGCAAGGCCCAGCTACGGCACTCGCGGGTGCTCCCAACGAGTACACGTTGGCTGTGCGCAATGCCGACGGCACACCCGTGAGCCAACCGCTGACCATGGAAGCCGTGGTGAGCGATGCCAGCGGCACGGAACTGTACCGTAAGGCGTTCGATCACAACGCCAGCAAGGGGCCGAGCAAACTGGCCCTGCCCAACAGCGTGTGGACGAAGGTCAACAGCGGCAGCGAAGTGAGCCTGAAGCTCAGCGCCATCGACAAGTCCGGCACGAAGTCCGAACTCACCGAAAGCCTGCGAATGCAGGCCCCCAGCTACACAACGTTCCTGACGACCGACAAGCCGATGTACCGCCCCGGCGAGCCACTGTACTTCCGCAGTCTCACCCTTGATCGCATTCGCCTGCTGCCACCCGAAGCCGATGTGGCGCTGAACTTCCAGATCACCGCACCGGATGGTTCCGTGGTGCCCGGCTCGCAACTCACCGGCTTGGCCCGTGCCTCGATCAGCGGGAACGACGCCACGGTGCAACCGATCCTCGGGCCGGATGGCAAGCCGATCCGTGGCGTAGGCACCGGTCAGTTCACGCTGCCAGCCGACCTCACCGGCGGTGAGTACACCTTGACCGTGACAGAACTCGTGCAGAACGGCCTGGCCCCGATGAGCCGAACAGGTGCCCCACTGGCCACCCGCAAGTTCTTGGTGAATCAGTACACGCCGGACAAGCTGCTGAAGAAACTCGAATTCGACGGCAAGACCTACGGCCCCGGTGCCGTGGTGCAGGCCAAGCTCGAAGTGAAGGATCAGGGCAAGGCACTGGCCAACGCCAAGATCGAGATCACCGCGCAAGCCAACAACGCCGACATTAAGTTGGACGTGAACCCGACCACGACTGATGCCAACGGCGTGGCCAACCTCAAGTTCACGCTGCCGCAGGGCGACGTGAAGAACGCCAGCGTCAACATCGTGGTGAGCACTCCGGCGATTGTGGAAGCCATCAACCGCCCGGTGCCGCTGACCACCCGCGAACTGCTGGTCGAGTTCTTCCCCGAAGGTGGGGAGTTGATTGCAGGCGTACCGAACCGTGTCTACGTTCGCGCTACCACCAACACCGGTAAGCCTGCCGACATCACGGGCAAGTTGAGCGATGATAAGACGACGTTCCGCACCCTGACCGATGCCGATCAACCCGGCGTGAACCAAGGCCTTGGTCTGTTCGAGTTCACCCCCGAGGCAGGCAAGGCGTACAGCGTGACGCTGAGCGAACCACTGGGCATCGTGCAACCTGTCGGTGGCTACAAGCTGCCCGAAGTGAAGAAGACCGGCGTGGTGCTGAGCATCCCCACCGGGGTGACTTCGGTTGGCCAGCCAATGACCGTGAACCTCACTTCGCTGGAACCCCGCACTGTATTGGTGGGGGCGTACATCCGTGGTCGGGCCGTGGTTCACCAGACGGTAAATCTCGAAGCCAACAAGCTCTCGACAGTCAACCTCGACCTCGGCAAGTCCGCCATCGGTGGCGTCACCCGTGTGACGGTGTTCGATGTACCCAACAATGACGCCATTGGTCGCGAGGAACTCAAGCCCCTCGCCGAACGCCTGGTGTTCCGCACCCCCGGCGAGCAATTGAAACTCACCGCTACGCCACGCAAGGCCAACGGCACGGCGCAGATGGGGCCGTTCGTTCCCGGTCAACGGGTGGAACTGGCTGTCAGTAGCAGCGACGAAACCGGGGCACCCAAGCCAGCCGTGCTGTGGGTCGCTGTGGTCAACAAAAGCGTGCTGACGATGGCCGACGAAAAGACCGAACGGATGATGCCCACGCACTTCCTGCTCAGCGGTGAAGTGCAGAAGGGTGAAGACTTGGAACACGCCGACTTCCTGCTCACCGCACACCCCAAGGCCGCTCAAAGCCTCGACCTGTTGCTTGGTACGCAGGGCTGGCGGCGCTTCTCCGAACAGAACCCCGCACAGTTCCGCCAGAGTGTGCCTGCTGCCGACCTGAACCGCTTGCAGATTGCCAGTGCCATGGTCGGCCCCATCCCTACGGGTTGGCAGCCGAACGTCCGCCGCTTGTTCGATGAATACTGGCCGCAGTACGAAGCTGCGATGCTCAACCGCAAGACCGCCGAGCAGGAACGCAACGTGGCGTATGCCAGTGGCAATGCCAATGCGGATCTACAAAAGGCGCAGTCCGACTATGTGGCCAACATGACGGAGTTCGGCGTGTTGAGTGACAACCTCAAGAAATACGACGACTCTTGGAAGCAACGTCGTGGCTACATCGTGGCGTACCTTGTTGGCTTCCTCACTGTCGGGTTGTTGCTGTTGTTCACCCGTGGGGCGAAGGCCGTGCAACCGTACCGCTCAGCCATGCTGTTCGGGGCCATCGTATGCTTCGTGAGTGCCTTCGCTCTCGGTGGCATGACCTTGGCCACGAGCTTCAAGAACAAGGAATGGCGTGAACTAGCGAAGGAGAGCGAAGCCTTCCCACGGCCCGTCAATCGGAGTGGATCATATGAGAATGGGACTGCGGCCGCTGAAAACAAATGGGCCGACAAAGGACCAATGCCCCCACCAGATATGAAGGCTGACTTCGGTGCAGGTGCGGAAGGTTTGGGCGGAGTTGCACAACCAGAAATGATGCGACCGATGGCGATGCCCGCCATGCCTGGTCCAGCTGGCCCAGGTGGCGCACCACCAGCCCCGGCACCCATGGGCGGGGGTAACAGAATGATGATGAAGGCAACGCCACCGAAGCCCGCCGGCATGAAGAAGGAAGGCTTCGCCGCCGATAAAGAGTTGGTGATGAAGGGAGAAGATCGCCTCCAAATGGGTCTAGCTGTCGCGAATGATGGAGTGATGGCTAAGCGTGACATGAAGCCACGTGGTTTCCAACGACAGATGAACGTGCCGCTCTTTGAAGCTCAGCAGTTCATGATGCTTCGCAAGGACAACCGCTTCAAAGAACTGGGCGACGCCGCCAAAAAGGACGCGAAGCAAGTTCGAGACATGTCGATCGAGCAGTTCCTGCCCACCGTTGGCCCGCTGGTGGTGCGTGAATACGCCCATGCCCGCCCAGAGTTGAACGACGACACCCCACGAACCGACTTCACCGAAACCTTGGTATGGCAACCGGTGCTCGTGACGCCAGCTAACGGGCGGGCCACCATCCGCTTCAGCCTGAGCGACGAAGTGAACGCCTATCGCATCCTCGTTGCGGGGCACTCGCTCGATGGACGCATCGGCTCGATTCACCAGACGCTGGAAGTGCGCAAGCCATTGGTGCTGGAGCCGAAGCTCCCGCAAGAGATCAGCAATACCGACAAGATCGACCTGCCCATCGTGGCCATCAACGGCAAGGACGAAGCCCGCCAAGCCACGGTGAACATCACGCCCGAAGGCTTGATTGTGGAAGGCAGTCAGGCGATGAAGCTCGACCTGCAACCGGGCAGCGGTAGCCGCAAGACGGTTCGCCTGACCTCGAAGATCACCGAAGGCATCGCCACCGTGCAACTCGATGGCCGCGCCGGTGCGGATCAGGACAACGTTGTTCGACAAATGACGGTGGTGCCCGATGGCTTCCCGCTGAGCGAAGCGAAGTCCGACGTGTTGGAGAAGAACGCCGTGGTGAAACTGGGCGTGCCCAAGTTGGTCGTGCCGGGGTCGCTCAAGGCCAAAGTGGTGATGTACCCGAACATGCTCTCGGAGATTCAATCCGGCCTGGAAGCCATGTTGCGGGAGCCGAACGGCTGCTTCGAGCAAACCAGCACCACCAACTACCC
>JBBRME010000159.1:0-10092 GCA_038230995.1 Gemmatales bacterium | reverse complement strand
TCGAGCACCAAGAGCATGCTGGGCCACTTGATTGCCGCTGGTGGCGTGGTGGAACTCATCATTTCGATTCTGGCGATGCGGCAGAATGTGCTTCCACCCACCATGAACCTGCACAACCCCGACCCGTTGTGTGATCTCGACTATATCCCCAACCAGGCCCGCCCGATGAAGGGCGTGAACCACATCGCCAGCAATAGCTTCGGCTTCGGCGGCCAGAACATTACGCTGGTGGCCAGTCGGTATTGATCACACCAACCCATCAAGTTCATCGACCAATTCACCGAAGCGTTTGAGGGCGGCATCCACGGGTTGTGGGGTCGTCATGTCCACGCCAGCGGCACGCAGCGCATCCAGTGGATCGAGCGAGCAACCGGATTTCAGGAAGTTCAGGTAGTCAGTGAGTTCCTTTTGCCCGCCGTTTAGGACCCGCTGGCTCAGGGCAATCGCGGCGCTCAGGCCCGTGGCGTACTTGTACACGTAGAACGCGCCATAGAAGTGCGGGATGCGAAGGCATTCCAGGCTCAGTTGCTCGTCAATGGTCATGCCGGAGCCGAGGTAGGCGTCCAGCAATTTGCGGTACTCACTGCGGAAGACATCGAGCGTGAGTGGGTCGTTCTTCTCGGCCAGCTCGTGAATGATTTTCTCGAACTCGGCGAACATCGTCTGGCGGACGATGGTTCCACGCATCGCGTCGATTTCGCGGTTGATGTAGTAGGCCCGTTCGGTGTCGCTCTTGGCCCGATCCATCAGCAGGTTGCCGAGGAGTTGCTCGTTGAACGTACTGGCCACCTCGGCCACAAAGATGGTGTAGTTGGCGTACTGGTACGGTTGCGTTTTGCTGAGGTGCGTGTGCAGGCTGTGCCCGGCTTCGTGGGTCAGCGTGAAGACGTGATCCAGCACATCGGGCTGATAGTTCATCAGGATGTACGGGTCGCTGTCGTAGCAACCGCTGCTGAAGGCCCCGCTGCGTTTGCCTTTGTTTTCGTACCGGTCGCACCAACGGCCACGCAGGCCACCAGCCAAGGTGGTGCTGTACTCTTCACCCAGTGGTTTCAAGCTTTCCAGCACCAGTTCCACGGCTTCGTTCCATGGTGTGGTGCGGCGGAAGTCGGTGAGGATGGGCACATAAGTGTCGTACATGTGCAGGCTGTCGAGCTTCATGGCCCGTTGGCGTATGGCATAGTACTTGTGTACCGCGGGTAGGTTCTTCCGCACCGCTGTGATCAGGTTGTCGTACACCGCCGTGGGTACTTGATCCGGGAACAAGCTGGCTTCACGGGCCGTGGCGTAGTTCCGCACTCTGGCTTGATACACGTCCTGCTTGACGCTTCCGCTGAGCGTGGCGGCGATTGTGTTGGCGTGGGCTTCGTACTCCGCGTAGTACTGGTGGAAGGCCGTCTTGCGGACTTCGCGATTGGGGTTCTCCAGGCACCGGCTGTAGCTACCGTGGCTCAGTTCAATTTCTTGTCCATCGAGCGTGAGCTTGCCGAAGGTCATGTCCGCATTGGTCAAACTGCTGAAGGCTTCACGCGGGGTCTGGCTGCTTTCCATCTGCATGGCCAGCAGGCGTTCTTCTTTGTCGCTCAGGGTATGTGGCTTGAAGCGTATCAGGCGTTCGAGGATCGTCTTGCGATCAGCTAGCAACGGCGATTGCAGATACCCTTGCAACGTGGTTTCGGGCAGGGCCAGCAGTTCCGGGCGGATGTAACTGCCGAGTTCCATTCCCCGGCTTGCTACGCCGATGTAACGAGCCTTGAAGCCCTGGTAGGTGCTGTTCCCTACATCCTCCGTTTCGCGGAGCATGGCGTAGGTTCCAACTCGATCGCCCAAACGGTCGAGATCGGAGTCGAACTTCAGGCAGGCTGCAAGTACCTCCGGGCCATCGCCAAGTTTGCCACGGAACTGGGTGTAGCCATCGACCTTGGATTCAAACTCCGTGAACGCCACTTCCCACGCGGCATCGTCAGCAAAGAGCCTGGAGAGATCCCAAGTGTCGAGTACGGGAACTTCGCTTCGCAGGGGCAGCCGGGCCGTGGCACTCATGAGCTTTTCCACAAAGTCACAGAAGCAGAATTTTGGTCATTCTATCAATGGCGATTCGGAGAGTAGGAAGCACGCAGACACCTAGCTGTGGGTAGCTCGATGCCAGGTCAGTGCAGGGCCATCGAAGATCAGTCTGAAATGATTCAACAAGTTACGACCGAGGATACCGTGTGGTTGATCGATAAGTGCGTAGCGGCCTTCAAATCGCCCACCTTGAAAATTGACGGCCAATTCGACGGTATCGGCAGTGTGTGTGCTGCCATCAAACGACGTGAGTTTTATACTTTCGCTGACTTGAGGAGTCAGGCCAAGTTGCTCGACAGCCCACCTTGGCAATAACGTCACATCTGCACCTGTATCGAGCAACGCCGGCACTTGGCCTATGGATCGTCCGCTCCCATCGATTGAGTGCAAAAAAAGCGATGCCAGTGGCGCAGCTGGGTGGTAGTTTGTGGCATCGTAGTTTGTCAATTCTCGTCTCCCCAAGTCACTGAGAGTTGAAATTTCTCAGCATCTGCTGGATTCGACAGCTGAACTGTTGGTAATTTGCTGGTCATTGGCGTTACATTTGGCACGACGACAAAGACTTTTTGACTTTCCGGCAGAACGACATCAGGTGGCAACCGGACTTGCCCATGTTCAATGAAGGCTTCGTACGTGATCACTGCCATCGATTTACCCCCGACGTGTCGTGTTTTCATTATAGCCCAAGAGGCAACGTTAGGATTTTCAATGTGTCCATGTACTTCCAAAAGTGATTCACGCGGATGGCTACCACTAGAATGAGGTTGCAGTTTGGAACGAAAGTGCGTATTTCACCGATTGTCCGATACGAGTAGTAGCATCGTGCCGAAGCGAAACTATCTCTGGTTATTTGCTGTGCTGGCTGTAACTGGCCTGACGGTTGACCTGTGGAGCAAATACGCCGTCTTCGGCTGGCTTTACAACAACCGCACTCCTTCCGAGAGCGGGGTTGTGGAGTCGTGGGCCGAGTTGCCGCGCTGGTCGGGTGGCGGGCAACAGTACCTACCCGGTGGTCGGCACGACATCTGGAAGGGTTGGTTTGGTTTCATCGCCGAGTACCGCAATGAAGATGTGCCCGACGATGCCTTCAAAAGTTTGAGAATCGCCAGCGCACCGGTGATGCCACGGGTGAACCAAGGGGCGTTGTTCGGCATGGGCGGAGAATACGGCGGCAGTGCAAACAAGGTTTACGCAGCGGTGAGTTTTCTTGCCTCCGTGGGCATCATCGTCTGGGCGGTGCTTCGCGGCAAGCGGGCCGACTTGTGGGTGATCGTGGCGCTGGGGTTGATCCTCGGTGGCACGCTGGGCAACTGCTACGACCGCGTGGTCTTCAACGGCGTGCGGGACTTCCTGTACTTCTACATCATCGACTGGCCAGTCTTTAACATCGCCGATTGCTGCCTCGTGTGCGGGGCCATCATGTTGATCCTTCATGCGGTGTTTGTGGCACCACCCAAGCCTGCGACAGCAGCAACAACTGCAGTTGTAGTTGCATCAACGAATTGAGGGAGCCGCCATGATTCCCTCTATCTGCATCCTCGTCGTGTGCCTCGCCGCCTCGCCGGACACCAGCTCACCAACATTTCAACGCAGCACGCAAACGACCGAAGAGCGCCAGCACACCGAAGCGCTGGCACGCTACGGCATGGCCCGTTACTTCCAGCAACAAAACCGCTCGATCCAAGCCGAAAAGCAACTCCGGGCCGCAAGTACAAGTGAGCCCAAAGCCAACGCGCCTAAGCGAGAGTTAGCCAAGCTCTACGCCAGTAGCGGCCGGGATGCTGCGGCGACACGGCTGGCAAAAGAAGTACTTGCTACATCGCCGGATGACCGTGAGATGGCCATTCTGCTCGCCAGGCTTTTGTTGGATGCCAAGCGCCCGGGCGAAGCAGTCGCTGCTTATAAGCTGGCAGTGAAGTCCACTCAGCAGCTCCTAATGCCTGACCGAATCGTGCTGTGGAATGATTTCGCCAAGGCTGCAGTTGCTGCGAGTGATGGCCCATCTGCTGTGACTGCTTGCCAATCAATCATCGAACTGTTGGAATCGTCCAAGACGGAATTGCTCAGGGCAAGACTCTTCGACGCTACGAGTTTCGATGCTGAACGTGCGAAGCAATACGAGAGCCTTGGCGATGCCTGCGTTCTGGCGAAGATGTTTCAACAAGCAGATGATGCGTTCAATAAAGCACAACAACTTCACAGCGAATCAAAGAATTCAAAGCTCGGCCTCATCCGCCTGCACTGGAATCGCTGCAACGCACTGGCCGAGCAAGGGAAGAACTCTGAGGCTCTCGAAGAACTCGCACAATACCTCGCAGCGAAGCCCAAGGGATTCTCACCGTACGCCAAGTTCGTTGAACTCGCCAAGCCAAAGTTCAATCAGCGAGAACTGAACGCTCAACTCTCCGAGTTGGCCGCAACAAATCCGGACAACACCGCCCCACTGTGGCTACTCGCTGGCGAGAATTTGTCGTCGGGAGAACAGACAAGAATCGCAACTGCAAAGACAGACTTCCGCAAACTGTTGTTGAAGATGACCAAGCCCGAAGAAGCAAAGCTTTTCGTTTCTGCGCATCTGCAGGGACAGGCCTACGCTGCTCTACTCGAACAACTTGATCGTCAGTTCAAATCTGCTCGACCGGATGGGTTCGACGACCCGGATCGTGATCGGGAAAAAGAACTGGACGATGCTCGCCCAGAGGCCGTACTAAGGGCACGACTCATCAGCACTGCAGTGCGAACTGCACCCAAGGCAGACATCAGTTCTGTCATCCGCTTTCTCGACGGCGAAACACAGCGAGGTACGAAGTTCACTGCTGATGTCTACGAGTTGTTGATGAGCAGCACCCGATCGACGAGTGACCTAGACCTGTTGACTCGCATGTTGCCCAGAGCGGTGCAGAATCAACCGAAAGATATCCGGTTGAAGTTTCTTGCCGTGCAAGCGCTGGCGATCACACGTCAGTGGGCGGATCTGGCGCGACAGGCCGATGAAATCAGCCGGGCCGAAATGGGCCGATACTATCCAGTCATCAAGGCACAAGCAGCCATCGCCAAAGCCGAACTGAATCAGGCCGCCACGGCTCATCAGATTCTCGATGACCTTGGCGACACGCCGTACACCATGGGCTACCGTGTGCAGGTGTACAACATCCTCGGTAATCAACGTGAAGCACTGAAGTTGTGCGACAGCATCCTGGCGATGGACAAACTCACCGAGCAGCAAGTCTTCAGTGCCAAGAAGCAAAAAGCGAACTGTCTGGCGCTACTTGGTCAGCACACCGAGAATGAACGCCTCCTTCGCACGATGCTCGACGATCACCCGGATGACCCGCTGCTGCTCAACACGCTTGGCTACAACCTCGCCGATCAAAATCGCAAATTGCCAGAAGCCGAGAAACTCCTGCAACGGGCGATGGAACTCGACAAGGACGAGCGCCGACGCAGCGGCGACTTTGATTCGCTTTCCGGCTCCATTCTCGATAGCCAAGGTTGGTTACTCTTCCGCAAAGGATCCTTCAAAGCGGCTCGTGAGGCTCTGGTATTAGCCGTAGAGACGACCGAAGAAGCCCGTAGCCCAATTGCCTGGGATCACCTTGGCGATGTGCACTTTGAATTGAATGACCGTAAGGCAGCAGTCAAGTCCTGGCGCAAGGCACAGGCCTACTACGAAAATTCACATTTGGGCCGCGAACAAGACAGACTCGAAGCCGTGAAGGTGAAGATCAAGATGTTCGAATAGCATTTTCTGTACGCCGATCTCACCGAGATCGGTAATACATCGACTTCGGCCAAGTCGGGCAACACATTTCGTACGCCGATCTCGCCGAGATCGGCAAACACCGACTTGGGCCATGTCGGGCTACCCATTTCGTACGCCGATCTCGCCGAGATCGGCAAATGTGCCACCGTTTGCTATCATCATCGTTTTGGCACACCGCACGAGAGATGACCCACGGCATGGCTACCCTGCTTCAAATTGCAAAAGCGAGCAAGACTTACGGCGATCAAATCCTCCTCGATCAAGCGGAGGCCGTCATCAGCGACAACACGAAGGTGGGCTTCGTGGGGCGCAACGGTGCGGGAAAGAGCACACTTCTACGGATCATTCTGGGTGAAGAAGAACTCGACTCCGGTGAGGTGATCCGGCATCCGAACTTGCGCCTCGGTTATCTCCGCCAGCACGATACATGGCTGCCGGGCGAAACCACTGTCGAGTTCCTGATGCGGGACAGCGGCCAGCCCGACTGGAAGTGCGGGGAGATTGCTGGGCAGTTTGAAATCAAGGGGGCGTATCTCGATGGCCCCATCGGCACGCTCTCCGGTGGCTGGCAGACACGGGCGAAACTGGCTGCACTGTTGCTGCATGAACCGAACCTGCTGCTGCTGGATGAACCGACCAACTTCCTTGACGTGCGCACGCAGATTCTGCTCGAGCACTTCTTAAGAGACTACCGCAGTGCGTGCATGATCGTCTCGCACGACCGCGCATTTCTGATGAGCACCTGCACGCACACGCTCGATCTTTCACGCGGCAAGCTCACCACGTTCCCCGGCAAGATTGATGCATTCCTGACTTATCAGGACGAGGAACGAGTACGTGGGGAGCGCACCAACGCCGCCACCATGGTGAAGAAAAAGAATCTCGAGGACTTCATCGCGCGGAACAAGGCCCGCGCGGCCACGGCGAGTCTGGCACAATCCAAAGCGAAAGCGCTCGCCAAGCTCGAATTCACCGAAGTGCTGTACGACCTCCCCTCCGTGGTCATCCGCGCCCCGAAGGTGGAGCCACGCAAAGGCATCGCAGTCCGCTGCGTGGACCTCGCCATCGGCTACGAGGATCGGCAGATTGCCGACGACATTCAATTGGAGATCGACCACGGCCAACGTGCCGCCATCGTCGGCGACAACGGTCAAGGGAAGACAACCTTCCTGCGGACGATCGTCGATAGTTTGAAGCCACGCAACGGCGAGGTGAAGTGGGGGCACGGCTGTAAGATTGGTGTCTACGCCCAGCACGTTTATACCAGCCTGCCCAAGAATTACACCGTGTTGGAGTATCTGAAGTCCAAGAGCAAAATTGGCACGAGCGACCAACAAGTGCTGGATGTCGCCGGTAGCTTCCTCTTCCGTGGCAACGCGGTCGACAAGGACATCTCTGTGTTGAGCGGGGGCGAGCGTGCACGCTTGTGCATGGCGGCGCTGCTGCTGAACGAGTTAAACGTGTTGATCCTCGACGAACCGGGTAACCACTTGGACGTGGACACGGTTGAGGCACTGGCGGATGCCCTCATCAGTTACAAAGGCACGGTGATTTTCACCAGCCACGACCGACACTTCATGGGGCGGATTGCCACCAACATCATCGAGGTGCGCGACGGTCACGTGACGAACTACAGTGGCAATTACGAAAACTACCTCTACATGGTGAACAAGGAGATCGAAGCCGGGGAACGCGAGCTGGCTGCAAACAAAGCCAAAGTGCCGGGTTCATCATCGAAGACCGCACATAAAGTTCAGCGGACGGAGAAGGACATCCGCAAGGATCTCAAGGCCACCGAACGGCTCATTGCCCAACTCGACACCCAAAAGAAAGAACTGACCGAGAAGTTCACCAATACCAAGAACCAAGCCGAAGCCCAACGACTGGAAACCGAGTTGGAACGTGTCACTTCTGAACTTTCCGCTGCTGAGGATCAATGGGTCGAAATCAACAACGAACTCATGGAAGTGGAGTAAAACTACACGCTGCTCGGCTCGAAGTGATGTTGTGCAGACAATCGGGTGAGGGGGGGTCTTTTTGGGAGGGCGAACCTCCCGGTGAGCCATAACTTCGGCTCGGCAGGAGCCTCGCCCTCCCAAAAATACCTCACCCCTTGAGGGCACAAGGAGCGAGGTGAAGATTGGAACTTCAAACACAACCGAGTAAACCTACTTCCATCACACACTTCGAGATCAACCCATGAATGCGATGCTAACTCTTGCCGTGATGGTGGTCACACTCGCGGCCCCGGAACCAACCAAGCCGCCGCTGGGCCTCTGGCTGGGCGTGCTGAAAGTCGGGCCGATTCATTTGCGCATGGGCCTCAAAGTGGAGGCTGGCAAAGGCGACGAGGTGAAGGCCACACTCATCAGCATCGATCAAGGACGGGTTGAGGTTCCGTTTGACTCTGCCGAGTTCAAAGATGGCAAGTTGACCATGAAGCACAAAGCAGCGAGCATCACGTACATCGTGACGCCGAACGAGAAAGGCACCTCTCTCACGGGTGACTTCATACAAGGCGACTCGACGTTTGCACTCCCGATGGACAGCATCAAGGAACTGCCGACTGATAAGCGCCCGCAGACACCTAAAGCTCCTTTCGACTACGAAAGCGAAGACGTGAAGTTCGAGAACACTTCAGCCAAGTTCAAGCTCTCAGGTACGCTCACCAAGCCCAAAGGTGATGGGCCATTCCCTGTCGTCGTCATGATCACCGGCTCCGGCCCGCAAGACCGTGACGAAACCCTATTCAACCACAAGCCGTTCCTCGTTATCGCCGATCATCTCGCCAAGAATGGCTTCGCCTGTTTGCGCTACGACGACCGTGGCGTGGCCAAATCCGGTGGTAAGTTCCTGGACGCCACGAGTGCGGACTTTGCCACAGACGCCTACGCTGCCGTGCAGTACTTAAAGTCACGCAAAGAGATCGACCCAAAGAAGATCGGCCTGTGCGGCCACAGCGAAGGCGGCCTGATTGCACCAATGGTGGCGGCAGATCACCCGGATGACATCGGCTTCATCGTGATGCTGGCAGGGCCAGGCGTACCGGGAAGTACGATCATCTTCGAGCAGATCCGCGACTTCTCACCCGGTACCGACCTCAAGAAAAAAGAGAAGGACGCCCGCGAATTCGTGGATACCGTGATGCCCATCTTGCAAACCAACGGTGACCGAAAAGAGATCGAAGCGAAACTCAAAGCGAAGATGTTGGAGATGATTGAGAAGGAACCCAGCGAGACGGATCGTAAAGCGGCCACGGCTGCTCTACCTGCGGTCATCGCAAAGATCAGCGACCCATGGCTGCGCTGGTTTGTGCTGTTCGACCCCGCCACGGCACTCGCAAAAGTGAAGTGCCCGATCCTCGCCCTCAACGGCGAGAAAGATACACAGGTGAAGGTACAGCAAAACTTCGAGGCCATCGAATCCGCACTAACCAAAGCCGGGCACAAGACCCATAAACTCGTGAATCTCAAGAACCTGAACCACCTCTTCCAGACCTGCAAAACCGGCGATCTCAGTGAGTACGGTCAAATCGAAGAAACATTCGCCAAGGAAGCACTTGATGAGATGACCAATTGGCTGAAGAAGGTGAAATAGACGGAGAACTCTAGAAGTTGAGCCTGCCTGCGTGAGCAGCAGGAGTTTAAAACGAACAACTCCTGCCGCTCACGCAGGCAGGCTCAACACCGGTTGCATGGGCAACAAATCGTGAAAGGTGTGATAGGCCGCTGAGTGTTGACGGTATTCACAAGTGCTTGCCTAACACACTTAGATACAGCACCTCAGGAATTCAGCATGTCAGCAATAGTCACCAAAGATCTGAAGTCGATGGATCTCGAAACCATGAACGGTTTACTGCGTGGCGAAATCTCCGCAGTTGAGACCTACGAACAAGCTATCACCAAGTTCAATCAAGAATCTTTTCAGAACGCTTCCTCTGAACTCAGTCGCATTCGCAATGAACATAGCCAGGCTAGCGGTGCGTTGCGTCAACAGGTCATCAGCCAGGGTGGCACGCCATCCGATGGTGCAGGCCTTTGGGGCATCTTTGCCAATACAGTGGCTGGCGCTGCCAAAATCCTAGGCCCACAAACTGCCTTGGGTGCACTGAAACAAGGTGAGCAGCACGGTTTGGATGCCTACGAAAAGGCGGCAAGCAATCCGGAAATTTCAGAACCGTGTCGCACGCTTATTCGTGATGAACTGATGCCTCGTTGCCACGAACACTTGCTGGCGTTGGAACGCATCAACAGCCAATTGGA
>JBBRME010000158.1:0-10146 GCA_038230995.1 Gemmatales bacterium | reverse complement strand
GGCGAAGCCCTCGCCACGCTGGTGGTGAACAAGATGCGCAACCCCGGCTTCAAGGTGTGTGCGGTCAAGGCACCGGGCTACGGCGATCGCCGTAAGTCGATGCTCGAAGACCTCGCCATCCTCACCGGTGGTCAGGCCATCTTTGAAGACCTCGGCATCCAACTCGAAACGGTGGACATCAAGCAACTCGGTCGCGCCAAGAAGGTGAAGATCGACAAAGACAACACCGTGCTGATCGAAGGCGCCGGCAAGAAGGACGCCATCAAGGGCCGCGTTGCTCAGATCCAACGCGAGTTGGACAAGAGCAGCAGCGACTACGACAAGGAAAAACTCAGCGAACGGATCGCCAAGCTGCAAGGCGGCGTGGCCAAGATCAACGTGGGCGGAGCCACCGAGAGCGAAGTCAAGGAAAAGAAGATGCGCGTCGAAGACGCCATGTTCGCAACCCGAGCCGCTAACCAAGAAGGCATCCTGCCAGGTGGTGGCGTGGCCCTGCTGCGAGCGAGCGAAGGCCTGAAGGCTACCGGCCTGACCGACGATGAAGAGATCGGCTACAACATCATCGTTCGCGCCTGCAAGGCCCCGCTCAAGCAAATCTGCGAGAACGCCGGTGAAGATGGCAACGTCATCGCCAACGAAGTGCTGAAGAACAAGGACCAGAACTTCGGCTACGATGCCCGACTTGGTGAATACACCGACATGGTCAAGAAGGGCATCATCGACCCGACGAAGGTGGTACGCAGTGCGTTGCAAAACGCAGCCAGCGTGAGCACCTTGCTCCTCACCAGCGACGCGCTGGTGGCCGATGCCCCGAAGGACGGCGAGAAGAAGAAGGGTGGCGGCGGCTACGAAGACATGTACTAACGGTGCTTGTATCACAAAAACACCCGGCCATTGGCCGGGTGTTTTTTTCGCGTCGTGATAAAATGTATGCGATTGGATTCGAGAGCGAGCATGAAAAAAGTCATCGTGATACTGGAGGACAATGCAGACCGCCGTGCAGCAATGCAGGACTGCCTCAATGAACGATTTGGGATGTATGACCATTTCTTCAGTGACGACCCTACTGAGCTCGTTCAATACATCCGTTCGAGAATCGATGATGTGCTTGTGGTATCGCTCGATCACGATTTGCACGAACGCCCCGACTTCAATACGGAAGTGACCGGGTTGGATGTGGTCGAGACTTTACTTCGTGAGCGGTTTCCAAGGTTTTCAATCGTCCTGCACACGACAAATACGCTTCGTGGCGACCTCATGCAGGAACTTCTGCGTTCAAACCGTTGGACTGTAAGCCGCGTTGTACCATTCGACGATATGAATTGGATTCCGCGAGACTGGCACCGGGCCATTAAAAAAGCAATCAAAGAATCGACTGAACCTGAAACGATTTGTTGAGAGGATAGCCCGCTGCCGAAACTGAAGCCAGTTTCAGTTTAGATGCTCAACATACAGCAACTCTGAAGTCATACACAAGCCACGGGCTTCGCTCCGGTGGCTTTTTTGTTTAGGTGGTCTCGATGATTTGGTAGCCGTGCTTCCAGGCGACGAGCACAACGATCTTACCAGGTCGGTCCACGATAGCGGCAAAGTGCCCCAGGACATCCCGACCCAATACTGAGAGTTACAAAGCGATGGGATCGGTGAACCCGTAGTAGCTTCCGTGGATTGGTACATACTGTCTGTCATCTCGTTTGAGCCGCAAACTTGTTGCAACTTGGACGGTGTTGCTTGATCCTCCGACCCCTTGCACGTATCTGCCGTCGGACTCTAACGGGTCGAGTTGGAGAGAGTAGAGAAGGTCGTAATTGAACACAGTTCGTTCTGCACCCGTATCGATCAAAAAGTCAGCCTCAATCCATTCACCATGACCAGACAGGACATGGAGCGAAATTCTGGGTTCAAGTACCCTCGATTCTGACTCAACCCATTCACCGTAGATTTTCATACTCGGTATTCCAGAGCAGACGCACGCAGATACATGGTGTACTGACAGTTCGCTTCTTCCGGGAACTCCGCTGCGGAGTCTGCACGAAGCTTGATGGGATCAGGCCCAACAAACAGTTTGCAACCCGCAATGCAGATGTGCAATCCACGGTTCGGTGGCACGATCTCGTCCCAATGTACTTGATACCATTCTCTGTTTCTTTCAAAGGCGGCATCCTGACGGCGATACTCCTTCAACTCCTCCGGCGAAAGTACCACTTCTTCACCCATCTCTGCCAGTTCCGGCAGGTTCGATTTCCCGACGACCCGAATCATGGGGCACTCCTGAACCAAATCTTGCACGGTCAATATACCCCAAGAAACGCTTGCTTTCATCCTGATACTCGTTCGTCCAGCCGAATCGGCGAGCGTCCAGCGGGGGGTACCCACATCCCGTGGACACGACGACCGCGAATATAATGATGGTTTGCAATCACTGAACCGAACATTTCGGCATTTCCCACTTCCGCTTGACGCGGCTTACCCCCCTTCGCTATACGGCCACGGTGGAAAGGAATCCCACCATGAAGCCAGGACTGGCCCTACAGCTCGAAAATATCACCGTGAAGTACCGCCAGAACGTGGCGGTGCAGCAACTGTCGATGTCCGTAGAACGCGGCGAAATCGTGGCGATTTTGGGGCCGAACGGCTCCGGTAAAAGCACCACACTGAGCGTTGCGGCTGGCATCCTGGAACCTGCCGAAGGCATAGTTCATGCGGGGGGAATCGCGCAGAAGAGCAACCCGCGTGGCTTTGCTAAGCTCGTTGGATTTGTTCCACAAGAAGCCGCACTGTACGAAGACTTATCTGCTGAAGCGAACCTGCATTTCTTCGGCAAACTCTATGGCCTCGGCGGGTATGACCTCCGCTGTCGGGTGGCCTTGGCACTGGATCGAGTGAAACTCACCGACCGTGGGCAAGACCGTGTCAGCACCTTCTCTGGTGGCATGAAACAGCGGGTGAACTTGGCCGTGGCGCTGCTGCACGATCCACCACTGTTGTTGCTCGATGAACCGACAGCCAGCCTTGATCCCAAGTCTCGTGAATTGTTATTCGCCGACTTGCACCGTCTACGGGAAGCCGGTCACGCCATCTTGCTGACCACACATCACCTTGATGAAGCCGAAACCAGTTGCGACCGCTTGGTCATGCTGAACAAAGGCAGCGTCGTAGCACAGGGGCGGCCTGCCGAGTTGATCCGCCACCGGGCCGGTGGCAAGGCCGTGCTGTATGGCCACTTGCAAGAGCCACTGCCGCAGTTCTTCGTGAAGGGTCTCCGCAAGCGGTTGGGTCGAGAGGTTGAAATTGAAGTGACCGGACGACGGCTTCGCATCGCAGCGGAGAGTCAGGAACTCTTGGGGATGGCACTGGCTACGATTTTGAGCGATGGCATCATCCTCGAAACTTTCCGCACACCACCAGGTCGTCTGGAAACGTTGATGCGACATGCCGAGCAGGAACGCCCAATCGCCGAAGTTGTTTGATTGCTGAATACATCATGAGTCTGCAACATGTTGAGTTCCATCCGAGTGGTGCTGACACTCGCCCAGAAAGACTTGAGCTTGTTCTTTGCGGATCGTCGTGGGGCGGCGCTTGCTTTCGTGGTGCCTATCCTGCTGGCCTCGGCCTTCGGCATGATCTTTGCCAAGCCGCCCGAAGAAAGCAAAGCCATCCAGCTACCGTTGCTCATCGTGGTGGAAGATCGTGGAGACTTCACCAACATCGTGGCGGAAAGCGTGCTGAAAAGCCCACGAGTGCAAGGCGAGCGTGTGACCCGTGAAGAAGCCATACGCCGTATTGCCGACCGCCGACCCGGTATTGCAGTGATCTTCCCGTGTGGTTTCGAACAACTGAAAACCAACAAGTTGAATCAACCAGGGCAACGGCCCAACGTGGAAGTTTTGCATCATCCGTTATGTGCCAACGAGGCCCAATGGGCGGAGGGCATTCTTGCGGAATGTGTGCTGCAACGACTGGCGAGTGAGCATCTCACACCGTTGATCGGCTCCAGTGCGTTGACCATGCCGTTCGAGATTCGCACACGGGAATCCACTGGGCCACAAGAAGGCTTCAATTCGTACTCACACAGTTTCAGCGGTATGACGCTGCAATACTTGTTGTTCTGGGGCATGGAGAGCGGGTTGCTCTTACTGCGTGATCGCCAACGCAGTGTCTGGCTGCGTTTGCGTGCAGCACCGGTATCACTCTGGAATGTGTTGCTGGGCAAAGCCGTTGCCACCACCTTGCTCGCGTTTCTGCAAGTGCTCGTAACCTTCGGTTTCGGCTATTGCGTCTTCGGTGTCACGGTGTCTGGCAGTATGGCCGGGTTCCTCGGATTAGCTGTTGCGGTGAGTTTGTTGTCCGCTGCGACCGGGTTGATGGTAGCAGCACTGGGTGGCACCGAGATGCGCGCACGCAGTGTCTGCATCCTCGTCATCCTGGGTGTGAGCTTACTCGGTGGCTTGTGGTTACCGTCGTTCGTGCTGCCGAGTTGGGCACGTGACTTATCGCTGGCGTTGCCAACCACATGGGCGATGCGTGGGTTTGATGCCGCAACCTGGCAAGGTCGAGACTTCCTCACGGTACTGCCAAGCTTGGCGGTGGTCTTCGGCTTTACAGTCGTGTTCCTCGGTTTGGCTTTCACACAACTACTCACCTCGGAGGCGCGCCGAAGGCGCGGTTACACCTGATGAATACTCGAAAATTCCTGATGCTGTTGGCCATGCTGTGCATGGTTAAGCTTGCTGTGGCACAGAAGCCGGTGGCTAAGGAACCTAAAACTGTTGATATCACGATGGAAGATCAATTCGAAACGAAGAATAGCGTGGCCGACCACAAAGGCAAAGTGCTGATCCTCGTCTACGGTGATCGCAAAGGTATTGACGCGAGCCGCGAATTGGGGTCGACACTCCACGTGTTGTTCCATCCAACCGCCGAAGGTAAGTCAGCCAAGGATGCTAGGAAAGCACCGGTGGTCGCGCTCGAAGGTATCCCCAACGACAAGGCCAGCCCCGAAGTGAACGTGATCCCCGTGGCCGCGTGTGCCGGGGTACCAGGGCCAATCAAGGGACTGATCCGCAAGGCACTGGCGAAGGATGCCGCCGACACACCGGTATGGATTGACTTCGATGGTGTGATGGCCGAGAAGTTCACGATGCGGGAAGGTGAGCCGAACCTGGTGCTGATTGATGCCGAGGGTCGGTTGCGACTGAAAGTAAATGGCAAGCCAGACAAGGAAACGATGCAGAAGGTTCTGCAAACAGCGCAGAACCTGCGCGCGGAAGCGGCCGGTTTGAAGTAAATCGAAAAGGCCGCGATGAGTGACCATCGCGGCTATTGTTTACTTCGATTGAGCCGGAGCTGTCGGTTTGGCTTTCAGCGTCTTCTTCTCATCCTTGCGCTTGATCACGATGTCGATTTCTGTGTTTGCCTTGATCGTCCCAAGGATCCGCATGTAGCCTTCGATGTTCTTCACTTCCTTGCCTGCGATTTCGATGATGACATCCCCTTCCAAGATGCCAGCTTTGTCCGCTGGGCCATCTTTGCGTGTACCACCTACCAGAACACCTGCATCAATCTCGCCATAGTTCCCTGGAGTGATGCCAAGAGTCGGCATGTTCACCCGACTGACACCACTATTCGAGCTGGTGGGGTCTTCGGCACCGCCCTTAGTCTTCAAGTAATCTGGTTTGACCTTAACGACTGCGTAGTGATCCGTGGCGGCTTGCACGAAGTCCACCGACTTCAAAAGCCCAGCGATGTTGATCTTGTCGGCAGTGTCGGTCGGGGTGTGGTAGTCCTTGTGTGTACCGGTGAAGAAGTGCAGTACGGGCACGCCCTTGTTGTAGAACGAGGTGTGGTCGCTTGGGCCTTGGCCACCGGGCACTTTGAGCATCTTAAAGTCAAGTTTCTTGGCAATGCCTTCGACGAGTTCATCCAGACCAGTGCTGGTTGCAGTGCCGTAAACAACAATACGATCACGCTTGGCAACCGTACCGTCCGGGGCTTTATCTTCAACAGGTGCCACACGGCCGATCATGTCCATGTTCAGCATGAACACAGTCTTATCGAGCGGGAACGTCGGGTTCTTGGCGTAGTAGATTGAGCCGTGTAGCCCTTGTTCTTCACCACTGAACGCGATGAACACGATGCGCCGACCCTGGCGATCTTTCATCGCCCCGTAACGTCGGGCTAGTTCCAAGAGTCCGCTTGTGCCGCTGCCATTGTCGTCAGCTCCGTAGTGTGTTTTACCTTTGTTGATTGGGCTGCTGCCGCCTTCACCCATGCCAACGTGATCGTAGTGGGCACCAATCACAACGGTTTCATCCTTGAGTGGGCCAGCCCCTTCGCTCACGGCTACCACGTTGCGTGTCGGCCAAACCTTTTTCATGACTGTGGCTTCCGAGTTCAACTGCACGGTCTTGATCTCGAAACTGCTGGGCTTCATGGTCTCGTCGATCTTTGCTTCAAGTTCCTTAAGGCTCGTCTTTTCTGTTTTGAGGATGTCGTCGACCAAATTGCGTGTCATGTGAAGGACTGGGCCGGGCATTGGGCCAGCGCGACGAGTAAACTCAGCAGGCATGAGTGTATCGGCCTCTGCAACAGTTATGCGATCACTCACGAAGATGATGCCCGCAGCCTTGTGATCAAGTGCATTACCGATTTTGCCTACCAATGGACTGTGTGGGTTGTTCTCAGGAAATGGGCCATCTTTCTTTTCTGACAGAGGAGTCTTACGAAGGATAATCACGACTTTGTCCTTCACGTCGATCCCGGCGAAGTCGTCGTAGTTGGTTTCGCCTTTGGCTGTGATGCCGTAGCCTGCGAAAACCAGTGAATACGTTTTTTTGTGCTGACCGGTCGACTGCGTGATCGTCACGTCTTTCTTCAAGTCCAGTGTTTTCTTTTCGCTTTCAAAATTCAGCATCACCGACATCGGCATGCTGAGTTCGCTTGGTGCGGGCACATCGAACGGTTGAAAGTAACTCGTGCCAGCACCGGGTTTCAGCCCGCTAGCCTCGAACGACTTTGCGATGTAGTCCCCGGCTTTAATGATGCCTTGAGTCAATAAGCCTCGACCTTCACAATCCTCGCTGGCCAGGAACGTGATGTCCTTCTTCACGAGGTCGATTTTCGCTACTTGCGCGAAGAGTGAACTCGTCAGGGCCAGTGTCATCGACACGATCAAAAAGCGGGGCATGAAGAACCTCAAAAGGGTTTTGGAATCCTAATTGTAGATCGATCTCGCCGAGATCGACATCATGACTTCCCTGAAGGCGTATCAACCGTGCAGCGGGATGCGCTGCGATTGTTCCATCTGTTTGCGAAGGCCTGCAAAGTACTCGGTCAACTCGCCAGCCGATTTCACGGACCCTTTGCTGCAACTGCCGGTGCTGCACCCACCACCAGTACTGCATCCACCGCCAGTTCCGCAGTTGCCTGATCCGCACTTGGACGTCGGCTCCGGTGGATCAACTGTCAGTTCCAACTGGCCGATGTTGAGAATACGCACTGGCAGGTTGAGTTCGTCACTCAGGCTGGCAAGCCAGTCATCCAACTGGCACGCTTCCCAAGGTAGCACATGTAGGATCAATCCACGCTGGTCGAACAACATCTCGGCATCCAGCACCGTGATGGGTGAGCTTCCTACATCGAGTGTCGCGAGAATGTCGTTAGCTCGCTGGCGATCTGCATCTACGGTGGCAAGGTCCGCCGCACTAGGCAAACGCAACAAGTCGCCTTCAACGGGATAGGTTTTGCTGTCGCACAAGGCCGGGTGAATGGCTTCGAGGATAGTGCCGAGTTCCGTGCCACGTGGAGACTGTACGAGCACCGGCGTGCGACGTAACAAGCCATCCATTGGGCTGCGAAATCGACCTACGAAAGCACTCACACCGTACTGGATTAGATACTCAGGCATGGCATCATGATACAGCGGGTCGCTTCTTCGACTTGCCCTTTTTCTGCCACTGTCGAAGTCGGTCGAGATTCACTGGATCCATTTCGTTGCCATCTGCGTTCTCTTTTGGCGTTTCGAGGATCATCGGTCGATCCGCGAATCGTGCATCGTTGACCAACAGCTTGAAGGCATCGCTGCCGATCTGCCCTTCGCCCAACCCTGCGTGTCGATCCACCCGGCTTCCCAACCCCTTGACGCTGTCATTGACGTGGAAAAGCTTGATTCGATCCAGCCCAATCAACTTGTCGAACTCCGACATTGACTGATCGTATTCCGGTTTCGTGGCGATGCCGTAGCCCGCCGCGAACACATGGCATGTATCCAGGCAAACATGAACTCGTTCGGGTTCCGTCACACCGTTGAGCAGTGTTTGCAGGTGCTCGAACTTCCAACCCAACGTGGTGCCTTGCCCTGCAGTGGTCTCCAAAAGCACTTGAACCTTCGCCCCGCTCGTCTGCTTAAGGACTCGGTTCAAACCAACAATCACTCGCTGCAAACCGACCTCTTCGCCACTGCCCACGTGGGCACCGGGATGCGTGACCAAGTACGTAAGTCCAAGCTGTTCGGCCCGATCAATCTCATTGCTGAAGGCGGCAATCGACTTCTCGAAGAGTTCGTCGCCGGGTGCTGCAAGATTGATCAAGTACGAATCATGAGCCACGGTGATGTCGAACTTCGCGTTGGTCACGGCCTGCCGGAAAGCCGTCACATCCGCATCTGGCAATGGTGGGCCTGCCCACTTCGTGCCGTTGCCTTTCACAACCCATTGGCTCGGGCTGTGCGTGAAGATTTGCACCGTCTCCATCGTGAACTTCACTGCTGAATCTACGGCCTTATATAAGCCGCCAGCCACGGACAGATGCGCACCAAACTTCGGCATGTGAGTTACTTCCCGGCTTCGTGATAGCTCCAGCCCTTGGGTAACGGCTGGCTCTCTTCATCAGCATAGTGTTCGTCGTTCACTATCGGTTCTTCCAGCGGGAACAACACGCGTTGTCGTAAGGCGTACGCCGCGATGACGAGGAAGCCACCGTACCATAGCCAAGTAAAGCGGAAGAGGTTGTGGCCGAACATGCCGAGGAACAGCATGAGGAACACCGACGTAAACACGGCCTTCGGCACTTGACTGACGATGTCGTTCTTCCACTCCGGGTTGGCTTTGGCGATCTTGCGTGCCTGCCAAGTGTTCCAACCAAACGCCAACAGCACGAAGCCGAAGCTGAGTATTCCCATCAAGCCCATCTCGCCCACCAGTTGGCCCAGCAAGTTGTGCGACTCAATTTCGGATCGTGTCGCTGGTATCCATGCCCCTGGCCCGGCCCCGTTCAACGGGTACTTGCTCCAGAGTTCAAAGCCCATGTTGAGGCCATGCAAGCGACCTTCGCCCGACACTTTGGCGTTCTCCGGGCCGACTTCCGGGTTGATGATCGTCTCAAAGCGGTTCTGCAACTCAGCGGGCATGGCCAGGAACATCACTGGTGCTAATGCCGCCGCCAGACCGATCCACAAAAAGCGTTTGCTATGGCCAAGAATCAGCAAGGTTGACCACACCAGAAAGCCCAGTAAACCGGAACGCGAACCGGTGAGCACGATGCACAACGCTGACAGTGCGGTGTAGCCGATCAGCCCGATTTTGCCCCAGCGTCCGCCGATGCCCGCTCGCCAGAGCACTGGGATCATCGGAAGGGCAAACACAATGCTGGCTCCGAAGCTGTTCGGGTCGCCGTTGGTGGTATCCACCCCCACCATCCGCTTCGTGCTCATTCGGTAGACGTGCTTGCCGCCAATGTATTCCTTCAAGCTGTGCAGTAGGTACAGGGCCATGACAGCCACGAAGCCGATCACCACGGTCTTCAGTGCTTTCTCGTCGTTCACCGACGTGACCAGCAGGAAATAGAAGACAAGAATTTTGAGCCAGTCTTCAATCTTAGGCTGACTCTGGCTCATCCACGGCGACATCACCCAGCAGGCTAGCACCGCCGTCACGAACGTGGCATACGCCCAGTGCTGTATGTTCGGTAGCCAGCGTTTCTTCGGATAGAAAAGCCAGGCCGCGATGGTGCAGATCATGTAGATGCGTTCAATGTGCAGATCGCCCAGCCACGCCCACACCTCGAAGGGGCGGTCGATGAACAGGAACATGTAGCCGATGAGGAGCCAATGCATGGTCGCCGTCCGTGGCGTGGTGTTGAGTCGAGTTG
>JBBRME010000157.1:0-10148 GCA_038230995.1 Gemmatales bacterium | reverse complement strand
CCCTTGGGGGTCAGGCGGTCGAACTTGGCGGCGTACAACTCGGCCGTGACCTTGCTCGGTGTGGCGATGACGTAACCGTTTTTGTCATCTACCAAATAGATCGTTTTGTTGAGTGTCTCAAACTCGATTTCATCCACACCCTCGCTGGTGAAGCGAAAGCTCTTTCGTTCTTCGGCCGTGAGGAACTTTTTCTGAAAGGTCTTGTAGTCCGGCACCGGCAAGCACACCACCATGGGCAACTCATTGCCACCCAGCACATCGAACGATTGGAAGGCCAGAAAGAACCGCCCCTTCACATCTAGCCCGCTGAGATCTCGCTCCTCACCGATCAACTGTTTGAATCCGCGGTCGATGGCCTCGCCAACGCTTTTAGCGATGTTCGGATCAACAGCCTTCATCATGGTGGTGACGCGCTCTTTGATTCGCTCCAGTCCGTTGACTTGCAGCACCATCACGGACTCTGCCGTGATAGGCACATCCTTGATGTCCTTTACCTTCAGTCCGGCTGGAATCGGGGCTGAGTTGACCAGCAACGGACACCAGACGATGGCCAACAGGCCAAGTAGTCGAATCAACATGATGTGCATCCACAGTGCCGATGTTAGCAATTGTACACGAAGGCGATTAGGCTGCGCCGAGGAAGTTGAGCCTGCCCGCGTCAGCGGCAGGTGTTTAAGAAATCGTGCCTGCCCGCGTCAGCGGCAGGAGTTCAAGAAATCGAGCCTGCCCGCGTCAGCGGCAGGAGTTCAAGAAATCGAGCCTGCCCGCGTCAGCGGCAGGTGTTCAAGAAATCGAGCCTGCCCGCATCAGCGGCAGGTGTTCAAGAAATCGAGCCTGCCCGCATCAGCGGCAGGAGTTCAAGAAATCGAGCCTGCCCGCGTCAGCGGCAGGTGTTTAAGAAATTGAGCCTGCCCGCGTCAGCGGCAGGTGTTCAAGAAATCGAGCCTGCCCGCGTCAGCGGCAGGAGTTCAAGAAAAGACTCCTGCCGCTGATGCGGGCAGGCTCAACGGATCTCTTTTTTACCCCTTCCGCACGAAGCCCTTCTCGATCAGGTAGTTCAGCACCACGGCCACACCTTCTTCTACGGTCTGCTTGCTCATGTCGAGCGTCAATTCAGGCTTGCTTGGTGCTTCGTAGGGGTCATCCACACCTGTGAAACCCATGCCCTTACCATTGGCCACCGCCTCGCGGGCCTGCTTGTACAGTCCCTTGGGGTCGCGTAGCTCGCAGGTCTCGATGGGGGTATCGACATGGACTTCAATGAACGGGATCGCCCCGGTCTTGTTCGTTTCGTGGATCTTGCGGGCCGCGTCACGGTCCTTGCGGTACGGGCTGATGAAGCTGGCGATGGTGATGAGGCCGGCGTCGGCGAACAGCTTGCTCACTTCGCCGATGCGGCGGATGTTCTCTTCTCGATCCGCCGGGCTGAAGGCTAGGCCGAAGCGCTTGGCTTGATCTTCGCCGTAGCTTCGGGTGTCCATCAGAATCTTCGGGCCAGCGTTCAAGCCGAAGCGGATGTTGTCGCCGTCCAGAACGTAGCTGGCATGGCCACGGGCCACAAGGACTTGTTCCAGTGCCACGGCCACAGTGCTTTTGCCCGACCCGCTCAGGCCGGTGAACCATACCGTCACGCCGGTTTGCTTGAGCGCTGCCGTGCGTTCCTCACGGGTGACGGAGCCAGCGTGGTAAAAGACTTGTGTCGCTTTAACGTCGGACATCGGCGGAGTTCTCGTTCAAAGAGGGAAACGTTTAAGGATGGCTGGGGAGGTTCCTGGCGAACCGGCTGCGTGAGCTGCCGGGTAGTTTTTTTACCCGGCAGCTTACGCAGCCGGTTCACCAATGAGAGACTTGCCCTTCCAGCGGGCAACGGCACTTACTCTCGGCTATCTTTCTTGTCCAACAACTCGGACTCGTTTGTCACATTGAACTCAGCCTTCAGCAACTCCAACGCTTCTTCGCGTTTCGACCAACCGGAGTTCATTTGGCTCAGGAAGGTGAATGGTTCCCGCAACGATCGATTCTGGAACTGCTGGAATTGTTGGAACTGCTTGAACGGGTCTTCCTTGATGATGAAGTTCTTGAAGTCGTCACTCGGGTGGGCTTTACGGTCGGCCACCACCAGCAGGTAGATGTGAGCTTCCGGTTTATCGTTGCTGACCAAGCTGGTGCCGATCGGTTTTTCACGGAGTGAAACGAAGTCTTTTTCGAGCTTCTCAGTCGGGTAGACGATATTGTCGTTCGGCGTGAGTGCGAAGCGGCGTGGCGATGGTGGCATCCCGGCGATCGTACTCGTTGAGTACAGCAACTTGGCGTTGTCGTACTCGTCGGTGATCGTGAACTTGAATTTCAGCTTTTCACGGATGTCGACAATCGGGGCGGAGAGAATACCTACTTGATCGCGCAGCGATTGCTCGATGCGAAGCGGATCGCTTTGACCGTCCTTCACCTGGGCGTCGATCTCGGCTTTCACCTTCTCTACAGCCGCGCGAGCCAACTTGCGGGCCTCTTGGTTCCGCCAGATCTTGATACACTTCTCGCGGACGATGGCATCTTTGGACGTTAGCGGTCGGATGGCTTCAATCTCATCAACACGCCAGACAAGGGTCACGTTCGGCGTTTCTTTGCCACTCGAAGCGAAGAGGCCTGGTGTAAAGAGTGGCTCGGATTGTGGTACGTAGAATCGATCCGGATCCGAGGCTCGGTTCACCCCGCTGTTTTCAGGTTTGTACAGTTTCGGATCGTATAAGCCGGTCGCTGGTGAAACGGTTTCACCACCTTGGGAGCTCGTCGATGTGCTTGGCTTCGATTCGTAAAAGAAGCTGTAGCCAAAGGCTTGTTGCACGCGCTGGTTATCAAGGTCTTTGGTGATCGGGCTGAGCAATGTGCTGTTCTTTTCGATCAACGGCTTCATCGAAGGGTCACGCCAGATGGAGTACAAGTCCAGCGGGGTAGCCGTGGTTTGAACCTGCAAACCACGAGCCGCAGCAAACTTGGTGATGTACTCCACGGCCTGTGCCTCGGCGGCTTTCTTGTCGGCCCCAGCCATGATCTTGGCAAGGTCCGCATCGAACTTCGTGAGATCATCGGCGATGTATTGGTTCCGTTGCAGCTCTTCGGTCTTGCTGTCGAGGTATGGTTGTATCAAGCTCGGCGACAGGGCTTTAGGCAGCGCCAAGGTAGCGGCCAACTCGCCTGCGAGTTCGTTGAACGGGTTCAAGCTCACGTGTGTCGGCAGATAAAATGCACGGATGCCAGCCAGCAACCTAGCCTCACGCTCAGTGTAATAAGCTTGTTCAGTCATCAGCACTGGTGCAGTGAACAGGCTGCCGCCAGTGGCTGCAGAGCCGCCGAGCAACCCGACCAAAACGCCGACGTTGTGGGTTTTTGCCACGCTAAAGTCGGCAAGTTTCTGCGGGGTCGTCACGGGTGGCTTGGCGTTGAAGTCACTTACCTCGTTCTTGCCAGCCAGTGGTGCGACACCCAGCACGAAGGATTGTGCAGCCACCTTGCTGGCATCGCCGGGATTATTCGTACTCCAGCTTTGCTGAGCCGTTGCTTGTTCGGCTTGGTACTGATCAAAGCTGAAAGTTGGGTACTTCACTGCAGCCATTCCGCCGAGGAGCATCGGTAGAGCGGGTGCCACTTTTGCCTGACTCTTAACCAACGGGTTGTAGTAGGCTTCTTGCCCGGTGAGTGTGAGATACTGCACGCGAATCTTGCGTGGCTCGGTCAGTCCACTGCGTGGGCTGCTCGGATCAGGCACTAGTGATTTCGATGCCGTGTAGATCTTGTTAATCTCTTCTTCCGTTGGCTCGCCTTTTACCAGTCCTTCGTAGGCCGCCACTGGTACGGTGAGCAAACCGGTCTTGGTCACTTCAGTAACTTCGTTGAAGTAGTTTTGCTTGTCGATCAGTGGGGTGCCGAGATTCACAAAGTTGCTGCGGACGACGCTGTTGCCCAGCACCGCTGTTTGGGCGGCCCGTACGCGGAACTCGTTGCCTAGAGCTTCGAGGACGGTATTGCGGTTCAGTTCACGGCTGTTCACGTTTTTAACAGCACGGTTAATGATCTCATCGATGCTCAATTCTTTCGAGTCCGGGAAGCTCGGGAACTCGTCTTGTACCATCTGAATGACGTCTTCGTTCGTGAAACGGATGCCCAGTTGGTCGGCCTTCTTCAACCACAGCTTAAAGTTGAAGCGGTCTCGATTGGTATCGTTTGGTTGATTGGTGAAGTACCGGGCTTCGCGAGTCGGGGTGTCCGAGTTCGGGTTCACGTTGGCCATGGCCCGGCTGACGGTGCGAAGGAGTGCTTCGCCAAAACTGCGGATGGCAATCGCTGCATCTTTCTCTTCCGGACTGATACCTGCACTGGCTTCGATGCGGGCCACTTCGTTGATGGCATCTTGCCCGGCAGCGATCTGGCCATTCTGCTCAACGCGACCAATTTCCTGCAACAAGCTCAACAAACGGAAGCCGATCTTCTGTTGTTGAGGAGGCATCATCATCTGCTGTTGCATTTCATCTTGATTGCTGAACTTGTCCCGAAGTTTCTTCACGGGAACGCTGAGGTTTTGCCCAAGTGCACTCATCTCCATTGTGGCTGCTTGGTTCATGACTTGGTCAGCGAGCAGGCGACGCTGCGACAGCTCAGCCAAGTCCGTGGTGGTGACGTTGCTGCCACCGATTTTGGCCACGGCATCGCCTTGATTTCCGAAGCGAGCTAGCCATCGCGGAATAGCTTGAAAGAAGTCACCTTGGCCGAACGAAAGAACGAACATAATCATGATGAAGATCGTAATGACCGACATGATGATCTTCGTGTTTCGTCGAAAGAAATCGAAAGGGTTGTAAGCCATGACTGCGTCTCATGTTACGTCGCACGGTGAAGGAAAAACCAACACCGCCGGGCTTGACAGCCCCTTGCCCACCCCACTAATCGTGTTGTGGCCGGAAGGTTCCGGACGTTCGATTGTATGGTTTCCAACCTTTGGAACAACCTGAACATAGCGGATGTGAGATTTCGGATTTCGGATTAAGCGAAACCCAGGTGACCGCGTTCATCGCAGGGTTCCGTCCACGGGCAATGGTGTCCGTGCCGATGTCTGAAATCCGAAGTCCGAAATCCGAAATTGAAGGAACAACCTGTGCCTGCTCGCAAGAAGCCTGCCGATGATACGACACCCAAGACGCCAGCTCGCAAACGGGCACCGGCCAAAGCCAAGCAGACAGCTTTGGCAAAGGTAGAAGATCAGCCTGCGCTTGGCTCCGGCCCACGTACACCCGCCCGTTCAACCGGCACGTACGATCTCGTGATTGTGGAATCGCCTGCTAAGGCCAAAACTATCAACAAATACCTGGGCAATAGCTTCAAGGTGTTGGCCAGCTACGGTCACGTCCGTGACCTCGCCACCGGCAAAGATAAAACGGTGAAGGAAGAAGTCTCGGGTATCCAGATCGGCAAGGGCTGGAAGCTGCGTTACCTGGTGGATGCGGGAAGCAAGTCCAAGGGCAAGGCCAAGAAGAAGTTCCGCAGCCAGCAAGACATCCTGAACGAACTGGCGGACGCTGCTGCAGGGGCGAACCGCGTCCTGCTGGCGAGTGACCCGGACCGTGAAGGCGAGGCCATTGCTTGGCACATTGCTGATGCCCTCAAGCTCGACCCAGATCGCACTTGGCGCATCCGTTTCAATGAAATTACGAAGAAAGCCATCCAACAAGCGCTGGATGCGATTGACCACATCGACATGCGACGAGTGCACAGTCAGGAAGCCCGTCGGGCCATGGACCGTGTGGTGGGATTCCCACTAAGCAACTTGCTTGGAAAAAAGGTCGCCCAAGGCCTCAGCGCAGGCCGTGTGCAGAGCGTGGCCACGAAGATCATTGTGGATCGTGAGCACGAGATTGCCGCGTTCGTGACCGAAGAATATTGGAAGCTCACCACGCTCCTTTCACCCACCGGCAGCGGTATCAAGTGGGATGGTAAGTTCGCCAAACTGTTCGCAAAGAGCAAGACGGACGCAGCCACGCCGACCGGAAAAACCACCGAAGCAGAACCTGATGAACCAGAGATCGAAGACACCGATTCCGCAACCATGGATGGCGATGCCGAAGGCCCAAGCAAGAAGCCCACGGAGCAGAAGTCTGGCATCCCCAAGCCGCCGAAGAACACGTTCATGGCCGAGCTGGCCAAGTGGGACGGTGGCGACCCGAAACTGACCAGCGAAGCCACGATTGACGCGGTGATCAACGAGCTGAAGAGTGTGCCATTCGTCGTCACGAAAGTGGAACAAAAGGAACGCCAGGAGCGCCCGCAACCTCCGTTCACCACAAGCACCCTGCAACAGCAAGCGAACATCCGCTTGCGTTACACCACCAAGCGCACGATGGACGCTGCCCAGCGGTTGTACCAGGGTGTCACCCTGCGTGAAGTGGGGACTGTGGCCCTGATTACCTACATGCGTACCGACAGCACCCGCATCAGCCCGGATGCCCTGAACACGGTGCGTGATTACGTCAAGCAAACCTACGGCGACCGCTACTGCCCGGAGAAGCCGAACTTCTACGCCAGTGGCAAGAGCGCCCAGGAAGCCCACGAATGTGTGCGACCGACGGACGTGGGCATCGACCCCGACCGTGCCGCCCAACTCGGCCTGAGCGGGGATGACCTGCGGCTGTACACGCTCATCTACAACCGCTACGTGGCCTGCCAGATGGCCCCGGCTCTGTTCGCCGTGACCAGTGTGGAAGTCACTGCCGGACGTGGCTTGTTCCGCGCCACTGGCCGCATCGAGAAGTTCGACGGTTACCGTCGCGTCATGGCCCCAGCCAAGAGCGAAGACGTGCTGCTGCCAGCGCTGACCGAGCAACAGAAGCTCGACCGGTTGGATCAGTTTGCCAGTCAGCACTTTACGCAGCCACCGCCAAGGTACAACGAAGCGAGCCTCGTGAAAGGCCTTGAAAAAGAGGGGATCGGCCGACCCTCCACGTACAGCAGCATCATCCAGACGATCCAGGATCGCGGCTATGTGGAGCAGAAGGACCGCAGGTTCTACGCCACCGCCGTTGGCAAGACCGTGACCCGGTTGCTGACCGAGCACTTCCCCAAGATCATGGACCTGAAGTTCACCAGTCACTTCGAGGAAGAACTCGATGACATCGAAACCGGCAAGCACCAGTACCGCGAAGTGCTGGACGAATTCTGGAAGCCATTCCACGAGAGTTTGCTGAAGGCCGAAACCGATATGCCTTCGCAGAAGGGCATCGAGATCGGCGAGGCCTGCCCGAAGTGCGGCAAGCCGCTGCTGGCCATGTTCAGCCGCAAGACCGGGGCACAGTTCATCGGGTGCAGCGGCTGGAAGGACGAGGAAGCGCCTTGCCCGTACAAGCGCGGCGAGGACGGCAAGGAGAGCATGGGGCCGGAAGTGACCGACATCCCGTGCCCATCGTGCGGCAAGAAGATGGTCAAGCGCGACGGCCGCTTCGGTACGTTCTTCACCTGCGAGGGGGCACCCGAGTGCGTGGTGATCATGAACGTGGGTGCGGATGGCAACCCTACCGTCAGTCAACTGCCCAGCCCGTCGCCCTGCCCCCAATGTGGCAAAACACTGCTGCTGAAGTTCAGTAAAACGGGTAATCCGTATGTGCAATGCACCGACACCAAGGGGTGCAAGTACATCGGCGACGCGGACGCCACGGGCAAGCCCGCTCCACCGGTGAACACGGGTATCTTCTGCGAGAAGTGCAACAGCCCGATGACCATCAAGAAGAGTTGGCGTGGGCCGTTCCTCGCTTGCACCGGCTACCCGAAGTGCCGCAATGCGAAGAGCATCAACGCGGAGTTGAAGGAGAAGCTCAAGGACATCTTGCCGAAGGAAGATGCCAAACCGAAGAGCGACGCCCCAAACGTGGAAGTGAAGGAAATCTGCCCGGAATGTGCCGGGCCGATGAACCTCCGCAAGAGCCGCTTCGGCGGGAAGTACTTCCTGAGTTGTGCCAAGTACCCCAAGTGCGACGGCACCAAGCAACCCAGCCCGGAACTAGCAGAGCAGATTGCTGCAGCCACTGCGGGGAAGCGTTAGGGTTTCGGTGAGCGATGACAATGAAGTGACTGTCTCTGTGCGTTGTGTATGAGAAACAACGGGTTGACGTCCATCGCTCGCCTCAATCACCCATTACCCTAGCACCGTCGGTGTGCGCCATACAATCGCGCCGGGCGCTACGGCGAACACAAAAGTTCTTCAAGTCGGTTCTCGCATCGCCTCAAAGATTGGGTAAACTGCGTGGATACGGAAAGCCCGTCCCCTTCGCGCGCAGAATCTGTTATGGCACAAACATACACACTCGAAGAAGCCGCCCAACGACTTGGATTAACCCCGGAGGTCTTCAAGAAACGCCTCCGTGAAGACTGGAAAAACTCGCTCAAGTCATTCCGGGATGGCTCAACCCTGCGGTTCCGCTCGGTGGACATCGACGAGTTGGCCCGTTCACTTGGCCAAGCCAGCGACCCTGGTCTCCCACTTGGTGAAGCATCGCAACCTCTCTCGGATTCCTCCGAGGAACTCTCGCTTGAACCGCCAGCACCGAAGTCTAAACCGAAGCCAGGCTCGAGTAAGAATCTCAAGTCCAAAGAACAGGCTCTGTTTCTTTCCGATGACAGCGACGACATTTTCGCACTGCCTTCCAGCGACTCAGGCGTGGGTAAGAAGAAGAGCAAAGGCGACAGCGATGTGCGGCTCGATATGACGCCATCGAAGAAAGACCCCAAGGCTAAAGAAGCGACCGAAGAAATTACGCTTGAGATCGAACCACCGAGCGGAAAGAACTCGGGCAAATCGTCGGCCCGGCTCATGAATCCAAGTTCCGGCCGACTCACGCCCCCGGCATCGGCGAAGATCCCCGGTGCCGCGTCCTCCAGTTCCGACGATGGCAGCAGTGAATTCGAGTTGTCGCTCGACTCGGATAGTGATTCGTTCGAGCTTCAACTGGGCAACGACAGCAGCGAAGAAGTTCCACTGGGCGGCGAGCCAACCAAAACGGGTGGCGGGGCTAGCGGTATCAACCTCGGCAAGCCATCCGACAGCGGCGTGTCACTTGAACGCAAGGGCAAGAAAAAGAAACCGGTAGAAGACGACAGCGACTCCCTCGATTTCGATCTCACACTGGATTCGACCGGCGGGCCAAAGAGCAGACCAATTCCCTCGACTAGGGTGGATGAAGGCAGCAGCGAGTTTGAACTGACACTGGAAGATAGCGACGGCAGTGCATCGATGAACGCCTTGGCAGCACAGGAACAAGGAAACAGGGACATCTTCGAGACAGACTTTGAACTCCCGTCCGAAGCCGACGATTCCGGCTCCGAAGTGCTACCGGTAGACTCATCCGATACGGATCTTGAGAACTCGGACTTCGACCTCGCCATCAGCGATGCTGATGCTCCGTCCGAGGAAGACAGTGCCAGCGAAGTTGTCATGATGGACGACGAAGTCGATTTCGTGGATAGTGACGAAGGTGATTCGGTTCTCACAGCCGACATTGAAGACGAAGATAAACCCGTATCAAGCCAAGTACGTCGCCGTGGGCTCAAGTCTGGCGACGACGACGAAGACGACTTGGCCACCGTTGCTGGTCGACGCAGCCGAGCCATGGATGACACTCCAACTCGCACTGCACCTACCGCACCACCAAAGTGGGGCATCCTGCCACTGGTCATGCTGGTGCCCACGTTCATCATCGCCTTCCTGGGCCTGCTGCTGACGCTGGAAATCGTGCGCGGGATGGCTGGCTATCAAGCCCCGAACTCCACTTCGTCGCCGTTGGCCAACTCGGTAGCGGAACTGTTCGGCGGTAAGGCTAAGAAGTAGTTTTTTTGTGAACCGGCGACGTGAGTCGCCGGGTTGTTTACAATCACACCACCAATCCATCCCCGTATCTCTTGTGCAGCATGTCCATGGCGACCGGGCCAAGGGGCACGCCTCGGAGTTTGAGCACAGCGAGATTCTTCAAGCTTTCGGCTGTGGCCAAGGTGTTCGCTCCGGCATCGGTAATGCGTCGGCAAAAGCTCAAGTCCAGTTCATGAAGTTGGTTCCCAAAAACAGCACGTTGTAACATGGCCAGTAGCCATACCACATCGGTATCTTCAATCGGGTT
>JBBRME010000156.1:0-10236 GCA_038230995.1 Gemmatales bacterium | reverse complement strand
TGCTCGATGACGATAGCGACTTCAAGCTCACCGAAGCGATGCCAGACATCCAAACGCTGACTCTTCACGAGAACAACGAGCGCCAAGAAGCACTCAAGTTCCTCATGGAAAATCTGCGTCCGCGGGAACGTCGGGTGCTCGATCTCCGCTTCGGCCTGACCGGCAACGGTACACACAGCCTGCGTCAGATTGGTCATCTGCTCCGGATCAGCAAGGAACGTGTACGTCAGATTCAGAATCGCGCTTTGGAAAAACTGAAGGCCAACGCGGAGCGCGTCGGCTGGGAACCAACGCTGTTACTTGAGTAGTCTTGAATGGAAAAAGAACGCCGTTGGAGTCGAGAGACTTCAGCGGCTTTTTCGTTTACCGGTTGCCGCGTAGCTGGGCTGCGGCTTGTTGCTTCTTGTAGGCGGCTTCTGCCCGCAATGCGTTCTGAAAACCGTCGATACTTGAGTTGGCTAGCATTGTTGCGGTTTGCAACTGGCTGTATTGCTGGTTCGCGAGTTGAGTCATCATGGAACTTTGCATCGAGTTGTTCGCCTGAACACGATAGCCCGTCATCTGATGGTTCGACATCGGCGATCCACGAAGACTGGATTGCCCCTGTCCACCACCGCAACCTGGTCGCTGGGCCGACGCCACAGATACACTGACGGAGAAAGCCAAAACTGCAATCATGATCCGCAACATGGAAATACCCCGAAGCCTGATAGAGTTGAGAAGAATCGCCCGCAGGCTCGGTCGATTCTTTGGCAACCTGCCGTTGACATCGTAAATTTCCTAGCTCTCCACAGGAATGAGCATGCGCACGATCTCATGAATCGGTTCTTGCGTGCTGTCGGCTTTCCCACCACGCCCAACAAATGAAATCCGGAGACTATCTTCCATGCTGTCCGCAACACACTACGATTCCGCCCTTTTGTACAACGATTTTTTCTCGGAGTACGGCACTCCGCAAGATCGTTCCCGCTGGGATGCCGTCAAAGATCGTGTTCTACTGACATCCGATCAGATCCAACTGTTGAAGAGTTTCAAGCGCACCATGAAGGTGCTGGTGCTGGCGGGCGCCTGGTGTGGCGACTGTGCCAACAACTGCCCGATCTTCGAGTGCTTCGCAGCCATTGCACCCTGCATTCAGCCGCGCTACCTTGATCGTGATGCTTACGCGGACGTGCAGAAGGAACTCACCATCAATGGTGGGAACCGGGTGCCGGTGCTGGTGTTCTTCAGCGAAGATGGTCACGAAGTTGGGCGGTACGGCGAGCGTACGCTTTCCACCTATCGCCGTCTGATTACGACTGACGTCGCAGAACTACGCGCTGGCGCGACAGCTGTTAGCGCCGAGCATCAACTCTCAGAAGTTGTTGCCGACTGGCTTCGCGAATTTGAGCGTATTCAGTACATTTTGCGACTCTCACCGCGCCTCCGACGCTTGCATGGCGACTGATCTCGACCTACGGTTCGCTGTCGTATGGCAACATGCAGTTGCCACCGGCACCCGGTTCGAGACGCTTCACCATGTTTGCGTACCCCTGTCCAAGTTGTCATCAGCGTTTGCTTGCCCCAGCGGAGCGTGTGGGGCAGCGAACGATTTGCCCGAAGTGTCTCAAGCCGTTGACCGTACCAACGACGGATGCGAGGAGTGATGCGTTCGGTTCGCTCGCAGATATCGATACTCTCGACCCGATGGAAGTGAACCTAGCAAGCCCGTACCAGCAGAACGCAGAGACACCAGAACCGATGGTGACGACGTCGCCACTCCTTTTGGATGAGCCGCGAAGCCATGTAGCACAATACGATCTGGACCTATCGATCAATTTCGAAGCACCAGCTATTGCTTACTCGCGCGTCAACAGTGATGGTGGTAGTGTGGCTTTGCAGGAATCACCACCTGTCGTCGTGCGGGTGCCTCCATCGGTAGTGGCTCCATCGCCCGCAACGCGTCAGCCGATGACCAACTCAGTTCCCGTAACCCAAGGCTACACGGCCCGCAAGCAAATCACTCACGAGAAACCGGGTCAGGTTCATCTGTTCGCGAATCCGTTTGGTAATGTCGATCTGGCCGCAGAATTGAGTGCTGTGATTTCCATGAGAATGGCACCACCACCCGAGCCAGTGCTCGATCCTCGCTTTATGTATGCGGGTTGGTTCGGCGGTGTCGTACTTGGACTATCAGCTTGGTTCCTTGGTGTTCTCTCAAGTGCAACTTGGCTTCCATATGTAGCACTTTTCGGCGGTGCGATGGCCGTATTCGGACTGTTGTGGAGAGCATATCTCAGTAGCCGCAATGGCAACTGGCTTGTGGGGTTGGCCTCAGCACTTCCACCGGTCTGCTTTGTGCAGTTGCTGCGTCCTGTGGGTCGACACGGACACAAACCATTGGCCTTCGTAGTCGCAGGTGTCGCTCTGGTCGGCTTGTTTTGCGTTGGCCCTCAAGCTAAGGCTTACGTCGATGCCAATATCGGCGAGAAAGCAACCGACTTTAAAATCACTTCGAAGTCGACGACGGAACTCGGTATTGAGAACTACCACAAAGCTACAGCAGAAGAACAAGCAGAGATGCTTATGGCTCTTCATTCAGATGCGAACTCTTCGTCGTTAACAACGAGAACGACCGCCTTGGCAGCTTTGTTCAAGCTGAATGTGGAAGTCGCGATTCCCGTGGCAATTGCAAAACTAAGTGATCCGGATGACCGCGATCATGCCCGCACTCGATTGCTTGAGCAAGGGGCCAACGCCGAGCCAGCAGTCATGAACCTCTTGAGCAGTACTGCGGAATCGCAACAACTTCTTGCCTGCGGGATGCTGGAGAAAATCGGCACCGCACAAAGCTACCAAGTCCTGCGAGACTTGGCAGAAGCTACAACGAGCCGTGCGGTTCGAGTCGAGGCAGCACTCGCTGCCGATACGATTGCCAAGCGACTTGAAGCTAGAAAACCTGCGAACTAATCAATCCACTTGTAAAACAAACCCTCAGAGACTTGCTCTCGGAGGGTTGCCTCATGTATGCACTTCTAGCAATGGCGTTGCTCAACGCGGACACTCAGCCGAACGGGCCGTTATTCATCGCTAACACAACAACGACCACACCGAACGTAGGCACGCTCAGTGCTTTTGAAGACTCTTTTGCTGTGAAGTTGTCTCAGCCAAGTGCCAGCATCAAGGCAGGGCATTTGATTGATCTTTGCAGGGCAGAAGTGCGTTCCCCCATGTGGCCCGTTACATCGCAGGTGGTCCTGGCGAACGGTGATCGTTTACCACTGATTGCCACGTTGGGTGGCGATGCGGCTACGACGAAGTTCACGGTCTCGCTAGCGAAAGACGGCACATCGCAATCGATCAATCTGCCACTCACAGCCATCTCAGGGGTGTGGTTTGCCGAAGCAACCAGCGAAGATCTACTCAACCGACCGTGGTTTGATCTCTCGAAGAAGCTGGACGCCCTGCGACTGCGCAACGGCGATGTACTACGCGGGACTTTCGAGCGATTCAGCGACACCGGTGCGGTTCTGTTTCAACCGATAGGCGAGAAAGTGACCAAGACCTTTGAAGTGGCCAACCTGCACGCTCTGGCGATTGAACCGAGTCTGACCCGCGTACGCAAACCAAAGACGGCATACAGCAAAGTTGTGCTGATGAACGGCGCGAGGATCAGTGTCACCGGGCTGTCACTGAAAGCTGGCATCTGGCAGGGAACGCTGCTCACCGGTGCGAAAGTCTCCTACCCGCTTGATGAGCTTTACCGTGTGGATGTCGAGCTTGGCGTTGCAGTATCGCTGACGGAACTCAAGCCGAAGACAACGAAGTTCGACCCCTATGGCAGCCTGACTTGGCCTGTGCAAACGAACCGCAATGCCAAGGGAGAATGCCTAGTGCTCAAGACCATTCGCGGTGAAGAAACGTTTGATTCCGGTCTGGGGCTGCATTCAAAAACCACGCTGACCTACGACCTCGCCGGCAAGTACACGCGGTTTGAAGCCCTGCTTGGTTTGGATGCTAACACTGGGCAAAAGGGGCATGTCGAAGTGAGTTTTCTGATCGACGGTGTGGTGCAGAAGTGGAACGAGAAAAACGACCTGACTTACCTCGGTGGCGTGAAGCCGGTGTTTCTCGATGTGAGCAAAGCGAAGGAACTCACGCTGATCGTGGACTACGGCCAACGCGGCGACATTCAGGATGACGTGAACATCGTCCATCCCAAGTTGGTTCTGGCAGCTCCGGCGAAGTGAACTACTTTACTGCACGTGGGGCAGGCAGCACTTCCCGCTTCGGCGCCAGTGGCGGTTCTTCAAACGAGATTGTTTCAATTGAGTTCACAGGCTTTGAGTAGATCGACTGTAAATCGGCAACGTCGTATACCGTGCTGCCACTGGTGCAGGTCGGGCAACCGGCGTCCTGACACGCTGGCGTTTCTGTCACCCGAGTTGCTTCCGTTGGGGCTACTGTTGGCTGCGGTGTGGTGACTTTTGGTTGAGCTTGCAGCACGAGGAACGTTGCCCCGCCTGCCGCTGCGAGTGCCACAGCGAATCCGATGATGAGACTCTTCATTTGCTCCCCTCCCTGGGAACGCGTTCGTCGCGGCAGAGTCTAACCGAGGGGCTTCACGGGTCAAGCCGAAGTGCGGAGGTGGTTCGCCTTCCTTCCCTCGCATCCTCTGCGTTATGCTCCGGCAACCGAACGGAGGCGGTAGGATGCTTGGGCGATGGTCGGTCGTGCTGCTGGGTTTGTTACTCGTGGGGTATTGCAGCCTTAGCGGGGTGACACCGGCGGTTGATGATGAACTGTATTACTGGTGCTGGTCGAAGGAACTCCAGTGGAGCTACTACGACCATCCACCGATGACGGCCCTGCTCATCCGGGCCAGCACGTCGATCTTTGGCGATAACCTGCTGGCTATCCGCTTGCCTGCCTGTCTCACCGCTGTGGCGGTGATTGGCATCCTGTTCTGGCTCACGCGCCCGCGCCGCATCCTCTGGGGTACAGTGCTCTCGCCGATGTTCACGTTCGGTGCAGTACTGATCACGCCAGATACACCACTGCTGCTTTACTGGGCGCTGTACCTCGCCTGGCTTGTCAAAGTGCATCAATTGATTCAACCTGATTTCGGTGGCCCGCCTGGGCGTGCCCCGTGGTTCTGGTGGGCGATGGGCGGGGCGATCCTCGGTTGCGGCATCCTCGGCAAGTACACCGCCGGGCTGGCGGTGCCAGCGGGGTTCCTCAGCTTTTGCCTACTGGGTGTGGGGGCGGTGAGGCGTTGGTTGCCAGGGTACTTCATCCATCTGGGGTGTGCTTTCGCCGCCAGTGCGCCGATCCTGCTTTACAATATTCAACACGACTTCGGCCCCCTGATTTATCAGTTCCAACATGTCAGCGCAACCGAAGGCGGTGGCTGGAAGAGCCTGTTCGAGTTCCTCGGCGTGCAAGCACTGTTGGTGGGCACATTGCCGGTGGTGTTGTTGCCGTGGGTGATCTTAACCGCCAAGCAGTTCCTTAAGGAAGCCCGCCTGCGGGTGACGCTGTGCCTGTATGCCGTCCCGATGCTGTTCTTCGTGGTGAAGTCGTATCGCGGGCCGGTGGAAGGCAACTGGGCGATGGTGAGCTACCTGGCCTTTTGGCCGTTAGCTGCGAAGTGGAACGAAGTGATCCGCACGTGGCCGCTGGTTCATCGCTGGTTCTGGGTGTGGGGCACTCGGTTGAGTTTTGCCATCCCTGTGTTGGGAGTGGCGGCCATGGGTGTGCATCTGGTAAAACCACTGCCGGAGAGGATTTTGCCGGTGAATAAAGACCGCGTATACGGCGTGAAGGATCGCCATGAGCTTTTCGCCCGAATTGCGAACGACATGAAAAGCCTGAAGCCGTTGCCGGTGTTTACCTCGTCCTATCAGAACGTGGCTGTGCTGCGGTTCTATGGCATCCATGCCGAGCAGGAAATCGGCATGAGCAGAGCAAGCCACTTCACACAAGTGCCAAAGTCGGTACAGGATTGCGATGATGTCTACTACTTCGGCGTTGAACCAATCGAGAACGCTGAGAACCTGGATGGAATCAAAGGCACATTCGGAGAGCATGTGCAGGGCTTTACCCGCCGGGTGCTGGTCAAGGAATGGATGCAGCAGACTCGCGGTGAGGACGTGTTCAAGTACAAATTGTTCCGGTATGTGCGGGAGAGGTAGAGGAAGCATCATCCGTAAAGCTGACCACCAGAGCCGCGCACGGAGCGAAGCGTAGTAAGCGGTTTTGTGGATGAAAGCTGTGACCGCTTCCCGCGCTACGCTCCATGCTCGGCACTGTAGAGTCGCTGTTAGACCCTGTATACCAAGCTCATTGCTTTCGTATCTGGGTGTTCCAATGATTGCTGACCAATCTCCGTCCTGGCTCGGTGCCCAAGACTTGTATCTCTTCAATGAAGGCAGTCACATTCGGCTTTACGAGAAATTTGGTTCTCATGCCGTGGAGGGTGGTACGCGATTTGTGGTCTGGGCACCAAGTGCACAGTCGGTGTCGGTGGTCGGTGTGTTCAATCAATGGAACCCCGCTGCTCACCCGATGACCATGACCTCCGGCAGCGGCGTATGGGAGACGTTCATTCCTGGCGAGCATCATGGCCAGGTTTACAAATATCACGTGGTCAGCAAGTTCAATAACTACACGGCGGACAAAGCCGATCCCTTTGCTATAAGCAGCGAGGTTTCGCCCAAGACAGCATCAGTCGTTTGGGATCTGGCCTACCAGTGGAATGATGCCGAGTGGATGGCCAATCGCGGATCGACAATCAAGCATGATGCCCCCGTCAGCATTTACGAAATGCATGTTGGCTCGTGGCAACGCCACGCCAATCACCACAGTCTGAACTACCGCGAACTCGCCCCGAAACTTGCGGAGTATGTGGCAAAATGCGGGTTCACACACGTTGAACTGCTGCCCATTACGGAACATCCGTACTACGCGAGTTGGGGCTACCAAGCTACGGGATACTTTTGCCCAACGAGCAGATACGGTACCCCGCAAGATCTGATGTTTCTCATCGACACATTGCACCAAGCCGGTATCGGTGTGATCCTCGATTGGGTGCCAAGCCACTTCACCACCGATGAACACGGCCTTGGGTATTTCGATGGTACGCACCTCTTTGAACATGCCGACCCGCGGCAGGGCTACCACCCTGATTGGGGCAGCTACATCTTCAATTATGGTCGCCACGAGGTTCGGAGCTTCCTGCTGAGTTCCGCATTGTTCTGGCTTGAAAAGTATCACATTGACGGCATTCGAGTGGATGCCGTGGCCAGCATGTTGTACCTCGATTACAGCCGCAAAGCCGGCGAGTGGATCCCCAACCGCTACGGCGGGCGAGAGAACCTAGAGGCGATTACCTTTCTCCGTCGGTTTAACGAAGAAGTGTACAAGAACTATCCGGACGTACAGACCTTTGCGGAGGAGAGCACCAGTTACCCCATGGTCTCGAAGCCAACGTATCTCGGCGGCCTGGGCTTCGGGTACAAGTGGGATATGGGCTGGATGCACGACACACTTCGGTATGTGATGCGTGATCCAGCACATCGCAAGTATCATCACAACGAACTCACTTTCCGAATGCTTTATGCCTTCAATGAGAGCTTTACGCTGCCACTGAGTCACGATGAAGTGGTACATGGCAAAGGTCCGCTCTACGACAAACAAAGCGGCGATGCCTGGCGTAAGTTAGCTGGGATGCGGTCGCTCTACGCCTACATGTTCAGCATGAGTGGGAAGAAGCTGCTGTTCATGGGCTGCGAGTTCGGCCAGAAACAAGAATGGCGACACGACGGCCAACTCGACTGGCATTTGCTGGAAGAGCCAGGCCACGCCGGGCTGCTGCAATTGGTGGGCGATCTCAACCGGCTGTATCGTTCGGAACCAGCGCTTCACGAACTGGATTGCGAGCCGGGTGGCTTTACCTGGATCAATGCGAACGATGCAGAAGCCAGCGTTTATTCTTACTTCCGCTCAGCGAAGTCGAGCGCCGTACGCATCGTATGCGTGCTGAATTTCTCACCGAGCCCTCTCTTCAATTTCCGCGTTGGCGTGCCGGGGCCGGGCTACTGGAAGGAAGTTCTGAACACCGATGCTGACCTGTATGGCGGCACGAACGTGGGTAACAACGGTGGCCTTCAAGCTGAGGCAATGGCGAACCATGGCCAGCCGTATTCGATCATGATGTCCATCCCACCGCTGGGAGCTGTGTTCTTCAAAGGGGAAGTGCTGCCGTTGATGACTACACGAGCGGCACCTCGACCACTGGATGGCTTGAAGTCTTGAGGTGAGCACGACCCGTCGCTGTGAATCGCCGGGTGCTGAGAACCGGACAAGAAATCGTCAAGAAGTTATCGGCACTACTTCTTGGGCACTGGGAACGGGTGCACACTGTCAAACAGGCGTTGCACGACTGGCTGGCCGCGGTCGAGCAGTGGCTTCTTATTTTCATCTTGCATCGCGAAGGTTATGGTTTGCAGTTCTCGCTGGAGTTTGAGGAGTTCCGGGTCATCCGCTGCATCAAATTGACCAACGCACACAATGCTGCCGTTGCGGTGGTGGAACAGGTAGCTCTCATAGGATCGTGGCTTCATCCCGGCGTCCCGAAGCGCTGCACACAAGCTCTCTGCCTCGGCTGCCGTGGCTTTCAAGATGTCAGCGGTTGAAGAACCGACGGATTTGGTAAAGACACTGGTCGTGGCACCATCGCCAACTTTCTTTGTCGGCGTGGTGTAAGCCTTGACCATGATGGTGAATGGTTTGGTCACGTTCAGCAGGTTGTGTTTCACGTCTTTGTTCAGGTCGATCTCGAACGCATCAAGCTTTCGTTCTTCCTTCAAATTGCCACTGGGGTTGAGCGCTGGGTTGCGTGCAACAAACGCCATGCTGTAGGGATTGATCGGATTCAGGGCCGACTTCCACTCCAGCTTCCCCGTCTTTGGGTCTTTCACTTCGCCACCGACGATTTCATGATCGCAGAGTGTATCGTCCTTCGGCATCGGCAGCTTCTTGACGGAGACTAACCCTCTGCCGGCATCGTCCATCGTCTTGAAGGCACCAATCAGCACCGCCCATTGTTCTGGTGTCTCGTGGTATGGCTGCGGTACTTTGATCTTCGGGGCATCGTTCAGGAATACCATGCCACTGGCCTTGGCTTCTTTCTCGGCTTGTTGCATGGCATTGATGAAGGGCTGGGCTTTGGCATTTTGGTCATCTCGGATGCGCTGCACTCGGGCGATCTCGGCCTTCCGCTCAGCGGAGTTTCGCTCGTAGACATACGCCGCCACTTTGTGATTCGCTCGTAAGTCTTGGGCCAGCTTCTCGGCTTGGGTTCGGCTGTCAGCACCGATGTAGCTCTTCACGCAAATCATCCATTCGCCGAGTTCTGCCTTCACAGCCCAAGGGTGGGTCTGTGTCTCTTCTTTGATCGTTGTCGGAACGCGTTTGATCCGTTCCTGATCCGCTGCTGGCAACGCTGTGCCACCGGGTAACGACCAAGTACCGGGCTTCGTGGTGATGTTCGATGGCGTACTGAACCCAACTGGTTCCAGCCCGCTTGGTAACGCTGGTGCTTTAGGTGTTGTGGCAGGTTTCGTCATGGCTGGCGCGGCGGCCCCGCCGAACGGAGGTGGAGTGCGATCCGATGCAAACTGCGCATTCACCGCACTGACACACAGACCAGACAGACCTAAACCCAACCACGCGCGAAGTCGCATGTCATCGCCCCCTCAACAAGATTCGTTCACTACGATGGCAGGGCGATAACGATGGCCAAGAACTCTGACTAGATCAACTTGAGGGAAAGTTGACAAAACAGTTCGACTCGACTCAATTCCCCACGACTGTAAAGTAGGCGTTCCACTCTGTTGAAGGAACTTGAACCGATGGCCGACCTGATTGCCCCGCACGGCGGAACACTGATCAACCGCACCGTGGCCACGCTGGACAAACCCAGCACCACACCAATCCCCGTAAGCGATGCTGACCTGAGCACGCTGTACCGCATCGCTGACGGTGGCTTGAGTCCACTGACGGGGCCAATGTCCAAAGCCCAGTATCTTCAAGTTCTCGAAGAACAAGTTGTCGTGGTGAATGGCAAGAAGCTGGCTTGGACGATCCCGCTCGCCTTCCCCGTTGATGAAGCCTTGGCCAAGACCCTGACCCCTGGCACGGCCTACCCGCTGGTGAATATGGCAGGTGAGTTCGTTGCGGTGCTGACGCTGAAGG
>JBBRME010000155.1:0-10293 GCA_038230995.1 Gemmatales bacterium | reverse complement strand
GTTGGACTTTCACGCAGTGAGCTTGAAGAGCAGTTGGACACTTTAGTGGGCGAGGGGCCAGGATCGCTTCTGAATCAAGGCTTTGCCAAGTTACTTGAAGATCGCTGTGAGTTTGAGGTGAGTGCCGAGCAACCACCCGAACAATTGCGAGAACACGTCTTCCTGGCGTCGGCCCACGCCCGGCAAGCGGGCACCTTCGACCGCACGACAGTTCTGGAACAGTGTGCAACGGAACTGGGGCTCACTCCGGAGCAATTGGATCGCGGACTTTTCGCAGACTTGAAGGACGAACAACGCCTGTTGAGCTTCGACGACACCACGCCGGAGGCATTGCTGCAGCGATACAACGTGGCGCTGGCCCAAGCGATTTTGCTTCGCAGTTCGTCGGTCGAAGTGCGTGTTTGGGGCGAAACCCCAGCGCGGTATCGTCAACTCTTCCGAGCGATTAAGTTCCACAAGTTGTTGGGCACGTTTCATCAAGAAGCGAGCAAAGGCTATCGCTTGGTGCTGGATGGGCCGTTGTCGCTGTTTTCATCCACTCAAAAGTATGGTCTGCAACTGGCGAGCATGCTGCCAACATTGCTGCACTGCAAGGCGTTCGACCTACAAGCCACGGTAAAATGGGGCGCTGATCGCAAGCAACTCAGTTTTCACCTGAGCGCGAACGACGGCCTGCGTTCGCACACAGCCGACTTCGGCGTGTACACCCCGCGTGAACTCGTGTTGTTTGAAGATAACTTCCGAGCCGATGTGCCTGGCTGGACCATCGACAGCGACCCGCATCCTCAGAACATTGAAGGCACAACCTGGGTGCCCGATTTCCAACTCAAGCACACCGCCACAGGGCGCGTGGTTTATCTGGAAATCATCGGGTTCTGGCGAAAAGTCGACGTGGTGACTCAACTCAAACGGTTACGCAGTAGCCTACCGGGGCAGTTTTTGTTGGCCGTGTCCGAAGCCTTTCGTGCCGACGAGGCCGAGGAAGTGGAGTTTGGCATCGGTGTTTATCGCTACAAACGGCTACCCGTTGCAACGGAGGTAGCACGAATCGCCGAGTTAGTACTGGGACAGTGATGCCCACGGATGATTCAGCTCACTTCGGCTTGAACGGAAAGATGCCGGATTGTTTGTTGGCAGCACGATCTTCAGCGGTTTTTCGCTCGATCTTGCCCACAAGATCGCCCATGAACGACGGGCTATCGAAGCCCTGACGGGTGAGGTCGACGATGGGTCTGAGTTCCACGGGTAGTGCATCCAACACCGCAACAGTCGCCGTCGCCGCAGCAACGGCTGGCATCGGTGTGGGCGTTGGTACGGAATTGGCAAAACTGACCGAATCCGCATCGTGCGTGCGGCCCAGCATGGCTTCCCGGCGAACCAGCCCGATGGCGTGGGCCACAAGTTCGTCCATCGAATCGAACATGCCGTCGGTCACGGCCCGGCGCACGAAGTTGTGCAGGTCATCGTTCAGCAGCACAGTCACGGGGATCATGGATGGACGTCCAAGTGGATGCTGCCATCTTACGTCACAATCAGCACAATCCTTACGACATTCTTCGTCCGCGTCCCGTAAACGTCTGAGCTTCGCTGATGACCAAGTCCATCGACACATCATGCGAAGCCATTGGAATCTCGGGGAATACCTGCCCGTCGAAGGCCATGCCCACGAGTTTCGCATCCGGTCGCACGCTACCCAGCAGGCGGTCGTAGTACCCTTTGCCCTGCCCCATCCGTGAGCCTTGCGGGTCGAAGGCCGTGCCCGGTACCATCACCAAATCCAACTCTTCAGGTGTCACTTTCTTTGAAGGCAAAGAGCGCAGTTCTTCCTTCGGTTCGAGGATCTTGTACGCCCCTTCCACCAGTTCGCTCATGTCTTCCAGCAGGAACAGTTCCAGTTCGTTGGTCTCCACGATGCAGTATGGCACCACCACTCGCTTGCCAAGGGTGAGGGCAACGGGCAGGATGTGCCGGGTGCGGACTTCGCTGCCGGCATCGACGTACCACATCACGGTCTTGGCGCTGGCGTACTCGGGCAGAGCCATGAAGGAGTCGCACAGCTTGGTGCTCACTTCGTCCTTGTTCTTTTGTGCGATGCGGGCCTTGCGGGCTTGCTCACGAATGGCTTGCTTCAGCGATTGTGGATCGGTCATCTTTGCGGTTACCAAGGTTGAGAATCACAAACAGGCCGACGAAGCGGCCCTGCTAGGATAGGCAGGGATTGAAGAGCACAAGTGGTTTTGGCGAAAGGCACAACGTCAGTGTGGCGGTTGTTTTAGCGATTCGACACCGGCACACTGACGTTGTGCCGTTCGCCTGGAATAAAGACGATGACAGACACCGACCGACCAATTCACAAAAGCGTGCCGATTCTAGCCACGGTACTCATCGGCTTTACGGTGGTCCTGTTGATTCTTGGGGGGGCCACCACGTCCGGCCGGGCGGGCATGGCCGATCCGGTGTGGCCAACGGAACCGTGGTATTTGATCGAGAACTCGCAGGTCTTCAAGGAACCGCGAACAGGCTTCCTGTTGGAGCACACACACCGGGCGGCGGGGTGGATTGTGGGGGCGTTGGCCTCGGTGTTGGCCATCACTGCGTGGAGTGTTGGTGGCAGAATCATGTCTCGTTTGATTCCATTGGTTTCCGTGGTGGCCTTGCTGCTGTGCTACGGCTGGTTGCATGGCCAAATGATGGTGGCCCAGAAGCGGCTGAACGAAACCGGCGAGATGAGTTGGCCGTGGCCGACGATCCTGACCACGGTGGGCTGTGTGGTGTTGCTGGTGGCCAGCACGGTGATGCACCTGATCCAGAAGCAACGTGGGGCGTGGGTGCGGGCACTAGTCACCACGGTGCTGATCGGTGTGATGGTTCAAGGTCTTCTCGGCGGCCTGCGGGTGCTGTTGGATCGTCAGCTCGGGTTGAAGGAATCCCTCGGCATCGAGCTTTCGCAGTGGCACGGCATGTTCGCCCAAGTACTGTTCAGCTTGATGTTTTTGATCCCGTGGGTGGCCAGTGCCCGTACTAGTGGTGATGCCCTGTTGGCATACGACCGCAGCCGACTGGGTTGGCTGGGTTTTGCGTTGGTGTCCACGGTGTACCTGCAACTCATCTGGGCGGTATGGGTGCGGCACAACCCTACGGGCATGGCCCAGCGGCTGCACTTCCTCACTGCATTCGTGGTGGCGGGGGTGCTCGTCACGCTGGTTGTGCGCATCCTGAGTTCTACCGACGGCAAGCGACTGCTGGGCCGCACGGCCTATCTGTTGCTCGGCATCCTGATTGCGCAGGTTGCACTCGGTGTGGAGGCGTGGTTGGGCAAGTTCGCGGCGATGGGGCCGGAGGCGATGATTGAACCCACCGCCCGGAAGATCACCACGTATGTGGTGGTGCTGCGTACCGCCCATCAGTTCATCGGGGCGTGTCTGTTCGGATCGAGTGTCGTGATGCTGTATCGCCTGTGGCGGAAACCGGTTTAGTGAGACAACCACCGCGCGGCGTCCAGCGCGTGGTACGTGAGGATGATGCTTGCACCGGCACGCTTGATGCTGGTGAGGATTTCCATCGTGATCCTCTTCTCGTCAATCCAGCCGTTAGCTGCGGCAGCCTTGACCATCGCATATTCACCGGACACGTTGTACGCAACGACGGGCACATCAAAGCGATCCTTGACCCGGCGGATAATGTCGAGGTAACTGAGGGCCGGTTTCACCATCACCAGGTCGGCCCCCTCGGCAATGTCGAGTTCCACTTCGCGCATCGCTTCATCGCTGTTGGCTGGGTCCATCTGGTACGTGGTACGGTCACCGAACTGCGGGGGCGACTCCGCCGCATCGCGGAACGGGCCATAGAACCCACTGGCGTACTTGGCGCTATAGGCCAGGATCGGCATCTGTGCATACCCGGCACCATCCAAGCCCATGCGGATGGCACGCACCATGCCATCCAACATGCCACTGGGGGCGACCAAGTCCGCCCCGGCTTGTGCGTGGCTCACACACTGCTCGGCGAGTAGTTCCAGGGTGGCATCGTTATCGAGATCAAGTTGGCCGTGCTGTTCGCACAAAATGCCGCAGTGCCCGTGGGTGGTGTACTCGCAGAAGCACTCATCGGTGATGAGGTAAGCATCGCGCCCGAACTGTTTCTTTAGCGCCCGCAACGCCGTCTGCACGATGCCATCCTCGGCCAACGCCACGCGGCCTTCCGGGTCTTTGCTGGCAGGAATGCCGAACAGGAGGAAGCTCGACACACCGAGTTTCAGTGCGGCTTCCACATCCACAAGCAACGTATCCACGCTCAGTTGGAACTGGCCAGGCATGGACTTGATCGGGTTGCGGATGTTATTCCCAGGCCGCACGAATAACGGCAGGACAAAGTCCGAGGTACGCAGCTCTGTTTCACGCACGAGGCTTCGCAGCACGGGGTGTGAACGCAAACGCCGAGGCCGAGCATCAGGAAAGTTCGGGATCATGATCGTTCAAGGTCTTGTAGGGTTTGCACGGCGTTGTCGAACCACTGTCGCGTGGCAGCGGTGGTTGGGAATTTCACCATCATGAAGATGGTCATCCCGGCGGCGAAGGCCATCATGAGCCAATCCGCCGACAGGTGATACATCACTGAAGTAGCTACGCACGCAGCCTCGGCCAAGGCGAATTGCACAAACTTGATCTTGGCGAAGACGTTTAAAATCCGCTCGGCTTTCGATTCCGGCTCGGCCCCTGGTTCGGTCGGGGGTGGCAGCATTGTGGCAATCGTTTGCAAGCCTTGTTTGCGTAAGAACGATTCCATCACGGAGCCGATGATGACTGCATTCAACGTGAGGAACCCAGCAATCACGGTGAGGATGGGGATACCGCCGAGTTTTGCGCCGTTCTTCGGCAGTGCCTGATTGCCCAAGGCAAAGGTGACGGTCCCGATCACGCCGATCATCACCACCATGCTGAACACTATGAGTGCGATACAGAGCAATCGCACGGCCCGCGCACGCTGTTGTAGGATGGGTGTGTCGAGCGGATGCGTGTCGAAGTTGTTCTCCATGCACATCATGATAGGGCGACGGCCAAGCCCAAATCGTCAACTTGCGCAGCCCGTTCACAATACAACGAACTCACTCCACCACGGAAGGTTATGCATGACTCTCTGGGAAGCCGGGCTGTTGGGCGTTGTTCAAGGATTGACCGAGTTCCTGCCCATCAGCAGCACGGCGCACTTACTCATCACTCGGCAGTTGCTCGGCCACCCGCCGAGTGATGACGGCTTCACCACCATCATTCAACTTGGCACCCTCGTAGCGGTGCTGCTGTACTTCCGCAAAGACCTCGTTCAGTTTGTTGTGGCGGTGTGGAACGACATTCGCACCGGCAAGTTCGGCGGCAGCCGGGCCAGCGTGATGGCGTACCTCGTGGTTCTTGCCAGCCTACCGGTGATTGCTGTAGGGTTGGTTCTGCACAAAACCATCAAAAGCAAGCTGTATGACGCGCAAAGCATTGGCATCGTGGCCATCATTTTTGCGTTGGTGATGTGGGCTGCTGAAGTGTGGCATCGCACACGGAAGGAAGATCGCAAGCTCACTGAAATCCCCGAAGAGAAACTCAGTTGGCGTGAAGCCTTGTGGATGGGGGCGTGGCAGGTGCTGGCACTGCTGCCAGGGGCCAGTCGTTCGGGTACCACCATCAGCGGGGGGTTGTTCGCCGGGTTGGAGCGATCCGCCGCAGCCCGCTTCAGCTTCCTGCTTTCACTGCCTGCAATCCTGGGTGCCGGTGTGAAGGACATCTACGAACAGTACAAGTTGTTGAAGGAACCCGACCCCCTCAAGGGTGTAAGCATCTTCGCCGACCCGGATAACACGCTGGCCCTCGTGGTGGCCACGGTGGTGTCTGGCGTGGTGGGGTACTTCAGCATCGCGTGGTTGATGAACTACCTCAAGAAACAGTCAATGATGGTGTTTGTCTACTACCGATTGCTGCTTGGCGCGACCATTCTGTTTCTCGTGTGGCGTGGGTTGCTGCGTTGATCAACCCGTGCCGAATTGGCGATCACCCGCGTCGCCTAATCCTGGCACGATGTACTTGTTCTCGTCCAACTTCTCATCCAGCGATGCCAAGTAGATGTCCACATCCGGGTGGGCGGCCTGCAACGCCGCCACACCTTCGGGTGAGGCAATCAGCCCAACGAACTTCAACCGTGGGATGCCAGCGGTCTTCAGTAACGACAGCGTTTCTATTGCAGAACCACCCGTCGCCAGCATCGGGTCAAGCACCAGGCCCAGCTCGATGCGGTCGTGGCCGGGCAGCTTCTTGTAGTACGTCTCGGGCAGCCATGTCTCGTGGTCGCGGGCCATGCCGATGTGCCAGACGCTGGCTTCGGGCAAGGCATCCAGCATGGCATTGGCCATGCCCAGCCCCGCACGCAGTACGGGGACGATGCCGATGCGGTCGGCCAGTTCGTGACAACGGGCTGTCACCAGCGGCGTGGGCACGGTCACTTCTTGCAACTTCACATCGCCGGTAGCTTCGTAAAACAAGTATTGGCTGATCTCGTACACCAACTCGCGGAACTGCGGAGTGGTGGTGTCGCGGTGCCGCAACCGGGCGAGTTTGTGCTTGATGAGCGGATGGGTGGCAACGAAGTACATGGCCGGTTGTTCACGAGAGTTGATGAATCCTGGTTGCGAAAGGTCGAGCCATCCGCCACCCTTATAGGCTGCATGGTATCCGAACCGGTGAGGCGATGCAGAAACGAACGGCTTTCACACTGATCGAACTGCTGGTGGTCATTGCCATCATTGCTATTCTCATCGGCCTTTTGCTGCCTGCTGTACAAAAGGTGCGCGAAGCCGCCGCCCGCATGAGTTGCAGCAACAACCTGAAGCAACTGGCCCTCGCGGCCCACAACTACGCCAGTGCTGGTGATGGTGTACTCCCCGCGGGTCATGCCCAACCTGGCACCGACGGTCGATTCTCGAATGTGTTCATTGAACTGCTGCCGTACATCGAACAACAGAACGTGTCGAACCGCTGGAACTTCACGATCCTCACCGGTAATTATGGCCCGGTGGGTAGCCCGGCCAGTGCCGCCATCAAGACGTTCGTCTGCCCGAGTTCCGGCCTGGCTGACAATCCAATAATCTTTGGCTCCACGGCTTATGGGGCCAGTACCTACGGGGCGAATGCAGGCACCATCAGCTTCCCCAGCAGCAGGGCCACCAACGACGGCGTGTTCCTACATCGCACGCCGGTGTCGCTGTTGCACATCACCGATGGCACATCGAACACGCTGTTCTTCGGTGAAAAACTCATCGGCGATGGCAACCTCGATAGTTACCAGAAAGCACCTCTCGATCCTGCCGTGCCCAGCCCGCCGTTCGTGGCCATCGGTTCGCTAGCGGTGTGGAGCGGAACCTTTGGTGAAAATGCCGGGGCCGGGATGCTGCTCTGCACCTACCAATCGATCAACTACGTTCACAGCCAGCCGTATATTCCACCGCCGCCCCCTCTCCCTCCGCTTCCACCTGTACCACCGCCAAAGGTTCCGTGGACAACCCTCGGCCCCTTAGTTTGGGATCGCTGGAGTGCTTATGGCAGCCGACACAACGGCGGTATGAACGTGGCTCTCGCTGATGGTTCCGTGCGGTTCGTGGCCGCGACCATTCAAACGGCTATCTACCGTGGCCTTGGCACCCGCAGCGGTGGTGAAGTGGTTGGAAGTTGGTGATTCACTGCCAGATAACGCTTTTCACAGCCGACGGGTTGGAACCATGAAGGCCTTATCCTAGTCTCTCGATTTTTTCGTCACTTTTGCGCAATACTCGGCCAGAATTTCCGAATCACTCCCTGTTCGCTGCTTCATCAGCAACAAACCACCAGGGAGAGAAAAGTCATGAAGATCAAGAAATTGCTGATTCTGGGCGTGATCGGGTTCGCTGGCGTGGCCTTCGTGGGCTCGAAGTATTTCTCGTACGCCAAGCACGAAGTCACGAGCTGGCTCGACAAGAAAACCGGTAGCCCGGAGCGCGAAATCGCTCGTCTGCGTGACGAAGTGAAGAAACTCGACAAAGCCGAGACGGAAATCAAGGACGAACTCGCCAACGAGATGGTGATGTGTGAAAAAGTCACCAAGCAAGTGGCCGAGATTCGCACGAAGGTCAACATCGAGCGTAAAGACGTGCTGACCTTGGCCGATGAACTCCGCGCCAGCCCAACCAAAATTTCCGTCGGCAAGAGCGTACTGAGCTTCGACGACGCCAAACGCAAGCTCAAATCCGACACCACCGTAGTGGCGTCACGTGAGAAAACACTTGCAAGCCTGGAAACCAGCTTGGTTCACCGCGAGGAAGCCAAGACACTTCTTGGCAAGCAACTCAGCGAACTGCAAGTCATGAAGCTGGACCTCACCAACCAACTTGACTCCATCGAAGTGGAATACAAGGCTCTGAAGCTGCAAGCGATGCAGAACAAGAACTTCCGCGACGACAGCAAGTGGAGTGAAGTACGGGATGGTATCGAGAAGCTCAAGGAAAAGCTGCAAGTGAAGAAGATCCGCGTGGGTCTGGACACTGGTGCAGGCAAGATCGATGGCCCAATCAGCGAAAGCGTCGATGACATCATCGCCCCGCTGACCGGTGCCAAGACCGAAAAATCCGGCGACTGAGCCTCGGCTCCTTCAACGAACCACCGGCCCTAAGCCGGTGGTTTTTTTATGTACATGGCGGAGAGCAACTCAGCGAACTCTCGCTGGCAACTTTCTACATTGAACGCATACCCGAAGTGGAGTTTCTTGATGTCGCCATCGCTGTTACTGGTTGCAATCTGTTTGTCGGCCCCGCTTCCAAAGTCAGGCCCTACGACCGATTGGTCGCAGTGGCGTGGCCCCAACCGGGATGGCATTGCTGCCGAGCAACCGCTGTTGAAAACGTGGCCCAGTGATGGCCCAAAGCTACTGTACAGTTTGAAGGATGCGAAAGACATCGGCACCGGCTATGGTACCCCAGCCGTGGTGGGCGATGTGATGTACATCATGGGGGCCGATGGTGCCAAGCAAGACGCGAAGGAATTTGTGACCTGCCTGAACGTAAAAGACGGCAAACGAGTTTGGCAACAACCGTTGACGACCACAGCCGGAAAGTTCAACGACGGCTGGGGTGGCGGCCCACGCAGCACTCCGACTGTTGATGGAGACCGGTTGTACGTGTTGGGTGCCACGGGCGACCTTGTTTGCCTGAAGACCGACAAAGGCAGCGTGGTGTGGACAAAGAATCTAGTCAGCGACTTCGGTGGCAAGATTCCTACGTGGGGCTATAGCGAATCGGTACTGATTGATGGCGATCAACTCGTGTGTACACCACGGAACAAGAACTGCGTCGTGGCACTGGACAAAGCCACTGGCAAGACAATTTGGGAATGCAAGGAACTGTCCGACGGGGCGGGGTACTCTTCAATTGTGATTGCCGAAATCGGCGGTGTAAAGCAATACGTGCAACAGACAATGAGCTCTGCTCTTGGTGTTCACGCAAAGGACGGCAAGCTGCTCTGGAAAGCGGGCGGCATCAAGCGTGCTGTGGCCGTGATCCCTACGCCAGTGCTGGCTGATAACTATGCCTTCTTCACCGCGGGCTACAACGCCGGGTGCGAATGCTTCAAGTTGGAAAAAGACGGCGACGGCACCAAAGCCACCGTGGTGTACACCAAGAACGCGACAGTGGTGAACCAGCACGGTGGGGTCATCCGCATCGGCGATCATGTTTACGGCCACAGCGATAGCAACGGCTGGGTCTGCTTCGATTACAAAAAGGGCGAAGAGGTGTGGAAGAACAAGGGCGTGGGCAAAGGCAGCGTCAGTGCAGCCAATGGTATGCTGTACTGCTACAGCGAAAGCAACGGCACGATGGCCTTGGTGAAGGCCACGCCAGAGAAGTACGACGAAATCAGCAAGTTCAAAATCCCAGCGACCAGCAAGCTGCGACCAGGTTCCGGCAAAGTGTGGGCACACCCCACCATCGCCGGTGGCAAGCTGTTCCTGCGTGACTACGAACTGCTGTTCGTGTACGACATCGCCGGGAAGTAAGGAATGACCATGCTTCTCGATAAACCCCCGTTGAACCCGTCGCGTGAGCCGTTTTCCGTATCGACGGTCACGGCACAACCGGCGGGCACGCAGCGCAAGCACAAGATCATCGCGGTGCTGCCGGCGTACAACGCCGAGCGTACACTCGCCGCCACGGTGGGCGACATCCCGCCCGGCAGTGTGGATGAGGTGCTGCTAGTGGACGACAACTCGAAGGACAACACGGTGAAGATC
>JBBRME010000154.1:0-10327 GCA_038230995.1 Gemmatales bacterium | reverse complement strand
GGCGTTGTGCATCTGCTCGAACTGCAATCACCAACGGTGGAGTCGAACGAAGACGCCTTGGCTGACAGTGGCTTCGCGTCGTTCACGGAACTGCGATTGAAGTACGACGAGTTGGAAACGTGGAGTCAATTCGTGCTGGACGAACTTACGCGCTGACGAACGGATTCGATCGCTTCTCCTGCCCAACCGTGGTGGTCGGGCCGTGGCCCGGCAGCACACGGGTGTTGTCTGGCAGCGTGTACAACTTCTTGCGGATGCCATCGGCTAATTGCTCGAAGTTGCCGTTGGGGAAGTCGGTTCTACCGATGCCGTCGCGGAACAGGACATCGCCACCAAAGACGATGGTGGCCGTCTCCAACTTGGCCACGAACACGACATGCCCGGGCGAGTGACCGGGAATCTCCAGCACCGCTAACTCGAAGCCGTAGTTCAGCACATCGCCTTCGTTCACCAGTAGATCCGCTGCCGGACTGACGATGTGAAAGCCCCACTTGGCACTGAGATTGAGCTGCGGATTCGTGAGCATCTCGGCATCACCGGTACCGATGACGATAGGTGCGTCGGGATACGCTTCTTTCATCGCGGTGTTGCCCGCCATGTGATCGACGTGACCATGCGTGTTGAGAATCGCCACGAGCGTGAGCTTCTCGCGTTGCAGATGTTCATGAATACCATCGGTCTCGAAACCGGGATCAACGATGATCGCATCTGTGGAGCCGTCCATCCAAGCGAGGTAGGCATTCTGGCCGAACTGTTCCGACTCGATCACGCGGATGTTCAACTTCATGGTGCCTCCGTTAACAGCACAGGCACGCGGAACGCCACCGGCTTGGCAGATAGCCGCACGCCGGTGGCTGGGCGTGGCAGCGCGTTCGCCCCGCTCACTTCGATGGTGGGCGTTCGTGTAAGACACTCGAACTGATAATCGGCCCGCTGGCTTTTGTTCCAACTCAGCAGATAAGTCGTGACGCCATCGGTCAGCGTCAGTTCTGCGGAGCACTCATCGCCCGGCGTGTAGACCAGTGACACTGGGCTGTCGCTGCCGAATCGATGCACCCGCACTTCGGGTTCTGTTTGGCTTTCACTACTCATCTTGAAGCGATTGGTAGCCTTGCCGATACGAAGCACCAAGTCGCCATCCGGTTTCAACACACGCACTTGCAGAGAGCTTGGGAGTGCCACTTCGATACTAGCCACGTCCCATGTGAATGACTTCTTTTTGAGGAAGCTCGCCAGTTCCAGCACCGGGTCGTCCGTGGCCGTCGTGGGGTCGAGGATCGCATCCAAGCGGCGGATATACTTGCCCCACGCCAGCATCTCAGGCCGTTCAAGTAGGCCGTTGACTTCAGCGAGTTTCGTCCAACTTCCACCTGCCGCTTCGCTCTGCAACCAGGCCCGTGTCATGGCCAAGGCTTGCCCACGTGCCAGTTGTACACGGCGGGTGAGTTCCTCGTTCAACGGGCCGGGGATGTTCTGCACGTTCCATTGTGACGAGTTCGGATACTGGGCCGTGAGTTGAGCGAGAAGCTTTCCGGCCAAGGTTTGTTGCTCGGCTGTGCCGTTGGGTTTGGGTATTGCGAACACCTGCTTACCGTCGCTCACCAAGCCGGTGGCTTGGGCCAGTTCCAGCACGTCGGTCAGGCGTTGGGCGGTGGCTTGCCAATCGGCGTTGGCGTTGGCCGTGCGTTCGTAGCGCAGCACCGTGGAGTACGACAATGCCTGCCCGCGTCGCACCGGTAGTTCTTCGGAGCCAGTCACTTTTTGACTCACATCAAACGGCGTTGGCGTTGCCAGCAGGTTTTTCACCTTCCGTTGCCAGTCATCGGGGGCCAGCACTCGTGGGACGTCGGCCAGAAGCAACTCGTTGGCCCGCGTGGTTTGCCCACGGAACCAGGCTTGTGTGTCGTCTTCCGCCCGGCGGAGCAGTTCTAGATCGGTCTTCCACTTGGTACGCAGTTTGACGTACTCGGTATCGTTCCAATTCTCTCGATAGGCTTCCGGTGGATTCAGCGGCCCGTCAAGTTCGCGGGTGAAACGGAGCAGGTCGCGTGCGGTGCGCACATCCGCCGGGCCGAACTGCGGGGGGAAGAAGCGTTCGCGGAAGCTGCTATACGTGGTGGCTTCGAGCCAGCGTTCGTTGATGTAGTCGCGCTGGGCGGTGGGCAGTTGTGCAAAAACTTCGCTCTCACGCACATCATTCAACTCGCGGAGGTAGCCTTCAAGCCGGGCTTCCGCCAAGCGTGGCCCTGCACTGCCGTCGTTCAACTGCAAGCGCCGCACTCGGCTTTCGAGGCGATCCACCTCGCCGGGTGCTGCTGTTGTTGCCAACAACAAGATGGTTCCCGCGACCACGCCCAAGAGCGACATGGCCAAGCCTGCCGTCCAACCGAGCCGCTTCCGAGACGCCATCGAAGCCCGTTGATGTTCCTGCGCACTCTGAATCAAATCGTGAGTGAGTTCGACCACACCGAACGCCCCGCTTGCATCCGTGTAATCCTGTTGGGCGATGACCTCCGGAACTTGCACCGCCGTGGCATAAAGTCGGATCTCGGTGGTGCCGAAGCCCGTGAGTTTGGAATCGTCGTCGGCGAACCAATCTTTGAATTGGGCTTCGAGTTCACGCTTACGTCGATCAACCGTTTCCAACCACTTCGTTGGCGATTGCCCGGCTTGGTACAACCCATCGCACTTGGTCAGCGTGAGAAATACCGGCAGCCCGCCCACGTCTCGTTCCGAGATTCGTGTTTGTTCAAAGACCGTCAAAAATTGATCGAGTGTGGCAAAGTAGCGGGCCAACTCATCATCGGTACTCGTGGCGTCCAGCACCACCACCAGCGCGTTGGTTTGCCGTACTGCATCGGCCAGGGCACTCTTCACTTTGCCGATACGGAGTTGGTCGGCCTGTTGGAGAAGTTGCTGTGCGGCTTCGCCGTCGCAGTCGATCAGGATCACAGCACCGGTTATAGCCCGCGGGCCGGGCAGATCCACTTGCAAGATGTGCGGAAGTAATTCCCGTCGCCATTGGCTCCCGGTATTGAGCACCGGTTCCCCTGCGCGGGTCAGGTCAATGGTCGGTTCTTCTGCTTGATGACCAGCCACACGGGCCACGGCCTCCAGCAACCGGCTCTTGCCCGCGTTTGGCGGGCCGAAGAACACCAGCCGGGCGGCAGCGGGATCAGCGATGAGTAAAGGACTTGGCACAGGCTCACTGTACGAAGTGGACTACCTGCCCGCATTGGCTCTTGGGTCATCGTACATGCGGTCTTCGATGTGCCAACGCAGGCCCTTTTGCACGAGCACAATCGACTCACCTTGGGCGTTCTTGGCATCACGCAGAATGATGCAATCGGCTTGCTTCAAGTACACCTTGATGGCGGCTTCGTTTTTGTGCGTCACGGTAGCAGCTGTGCCGTTCTCCAGCATGCTTCCTTCACGTGAAAACTTGCCCAGCAGCAACACGTTCTCTGGCGATTCCGAAAGTGAATCAATGATGTTCGACACCACTTTCTTGAAGCCACGGGCCGTCGCTTCGGCTTTCACTCGTTCACTAAATTCGTTCGGCTCCAGCGGCAGCATCTGAGCAAATGCGAAACGTTCTGGATACTTCTTTTGCTCGACTCGTATCGCATCAAATTCTTTCTCGATCGCCAATTCGAGCTTCTTGGCTGCTTCGTTCACCTTGGTATCGACCACCGCTGGGTCGAGCAGATGGGCCACGATGTACTCATACCGCTTGTTTTGATACGCCTTGGCAGCACTGCTGAGGGCTTCCTTGGCGGTGCCTTGCGGGTAGAACTCGACGTTACCGGAGATGCCGTAGCGTTGGGCCACGCGTTCGTCATTCCGAAGGGTTTGCCCAAAGGACAGACCAGCAAACGAACTGAGCAGGAAGAGGCTGAACAATCCGCGCATGACATCAACTCCCGCAACCGGGGATAACAATTCCTTGAATATCGGCGATGGCCTTGGCTGTGTCACCCGGAATCACCCGTGAGCTGGCGGAATGTCTCGGGTTGAGCGTGAACACCTCGTACAACCGGAAACGCTCAAGTCACAAGTATTGTGTCTCGCCGTTTTTCACACCCCTCCACGAGACACACGGGACACACGAGACGAATCGACGTCTTCAGTTGCTTGCGAAGATTAATGAGTCGAAGTAGTTGTCTTGCATGGAGTTACGGAACAGTGTCCAAGTGCAATGTTGGTGAGCGTCCAAAATGCTCCGCGAGACGAATCACGGCACTGTTCTGATTTGGAGCCACAACGCTGGTTGTGGGGGCGTTTACTTAGCAAAACCTGCTGGTAGGTACACGCAAACTTTGCTCGAATCCTCACGGATAAATTGAGCTGTTGATGATTGTTGTTCTGCTGTCTGCCGTTTACCAGTACCAAGAATGGTCTCTTCAAGCCAATCAAGTTTGAATCCCCAACACTCTCCGGCTGGATGTCTTAGATTCGACTCGACGACCGGAAAGACTTCAGTCCGGAGGATCTCGCTGATTTCAATCGGGCTGTAACCAGACTCGATCACGGTTTTAGCGATATATTTTATGGTGTATGGCATCAACTCTGTATCCAGGAACAGGTCGGATAATGCTTCCCATACTGGTCGCCGTCGTACAAGATCATCAGAAGCTGAAAGCATGTGAGTTACCAATTGAACCGAACACCTACTTCACCCGCCACAGTTGCACCGCAACTGCTGGGCCGTTATCTCGAACGTGTACGGCAATGTTGACGGCTAACCCGAACAGGATAATGAGACTGTCGCCTTGGATAACGCTGCCTAGGAATTGTCGACAGGCTGGGAAGCGACTGTCGCTGTCGATCCGCCGGGTAGGCTCCACCGTAACGACTTTCATCGTGGCCTTAGGCAAGCCGAATGCAAAACCGCAATCCTAGGGTGCGTTACTTCTTCTCAAGCACCCAGATATTACGGTAGACAACTGGGTCGCCGTGGTTTTGCAATTGGAACACACCCGGTGTTGCTTTCTCCGGTTGCCCGCCGCCAGTCGAGTTCTTCAGCTCGACATCGTCTTGGATCACCACCCCGTTGTGCTTGACCGTGGTTCGGGCGTTCTTGATTTTCTTCTCCCCATCAAACTGAGCGGGGGTGAAGTCGATGTCATACGTCTGCCACTGCATCGGTGGGTAACACAGATTCACTTTCGGGGCGTGCAACGTATAGAACCCGCCTGCTTCGTTGTTCTCGCCCTTTAACCCGAAACTATCCAGCACTTGCAACTCGTAGCGATCTTGCAGGTATACGCCGCTGTTGGCCCGGCCTTGTCCATCGCTATTTGGCATCCAGGGCAACCGGAACTCAACGTGTGCAGTGAAAGCACCGAACTCCGCTTTCGTCTTGATGCCGTTGTTCAAGAATTTGCCATCGCTCAACTCAACCAACTTCCCGCCGCTCCAATTCTTTTCGTCGCCCTCTTTGCCGAAGAGAACAACCGCCCCCTTGGGTGCCGCTGCTCCGAGCGTTGCTGATTTGCGTTCGACTTTGCTGAATTCCACTCGCGCTGAGTCGCCTTCGAGTTTCAGTTTGCCGTCGGCGATCGAACCGGTCAGCACGATGTCCTTTGCCTTCACGGTAACGAATGTTGTGCCGCTTTTGGTCTCGGCGGTACTAGAAAGGGCCGCTTTTCCGTCCCAACCGTCGCCGGGCAGACCACCGTTGAACAGCTTCACCGCGAATTTGCCTTCGCCTTTCGCCACCACTTGCAGCCCGGCTTTCTTGTCTTTCGTGCCCAAAGTGTATTCGCCCTGTACCGCGAAATCAGCGTTGTCTTTCAAGTCTTTCGGTTCGCTGATGGCGATGCGTTTGGGCTTCGGTTTATCCTCGGCATGTGCGAGGCTGCCGAGTGCTAAACCGGTTGCGAGAGCAAGGAGAATTCGAAACATGGAAACCTCGGGAGAGTAGGAATAACTGCAGCCCGTTGAAGCTGGGCCGCACGCCATCAAGTTATACTGCACCCAGCTGACGCGTTGGCCTTACATCAGTGTACATTGCCATTCGTCATGCACAGCCCGTCAGAAGCGGGAACAATTTCAATCGTTAGGTTCTTCATCTCGACTGCCTTCAGCATCTCACATCGCGTTGAAGTCGCTTGGATTCGTAAATGCCGTCCACATTTCGCCAGCCCATTCCGTCGACCCAATCGATATCCCGACTGCTGAAGTGCAACCAGCGGCAAATGCATCGTCGGGCCATGTACAAAACAGTGTGAACCAGATTGCGTCGACCAGTGGTTCGTCCGAGTGCCAAGTCGTCATCAGCACTGGGCCATCCGGCTGCGAGAGAGAATCCACTTCATCAAAAATATCGTGAACTCGCTCGCAGTCCGGCCCCCAGCATATGGCATACGCGCATCCGGCCTTGATCAGCCGCTCCGCAACCTCACCAACAACTGATCCGCCAATACCAGTAGCATCCCACGCCAACAGGCAGACGAAGTACTGGTCGGCCATTGCAAGAGTGGTAGGGATATCGTCAGGTTTGGAGACATCCAGCACGAACAGTGATCGTTCGCCCAACCCACCTCGGCCTAACTGTTCCATTGGATCGTCCTTCGTTCAGCAGCATGTATTCATCTGCCGCGGATTTCTGTTTGTGCCCTGAAGGTTCAACGCTACGGATTCCCGGACAGTAACAGCCACAGATAGACACCGTAGACCACGATCAGCAGACCGCCCTCCCAGCGGTTCACCCTCATGCCCGTGTACATCATCGGAAACAGTAGAAGTGTGACGCCTAGCATCCACCAGCAGTCTGAAGCAATGATGGATGGCTGCACGGGTAGTGGTGTGGCCATGGCGCTGATACCAAGGATGGCGAGCATGTTGAAGAGGTTCGACCCAATGACGTTGCCGATCGCCACGTCGCTGCGCCCACGGACACTCGACACCAACGAGGCCACAACCTCCGGCAGGCCGGTTCCAATCGAAACAATCGTCAGCCCGATGATCCGTTCCGACCACCCAAGCAAGCGGGCTAAATCAACCGCCCCAGTCACGGTGGCGTGTGCTCCACCAGCGAGGAGGGCTGCACCACCGGCTACCAAGGCCAAACAGACCCACGTGCGTGGTCGCGCTGACTCCGGTGTCAGTTCTTTGACTTCTTCCGTCAGTACTTTTGCCTCGGCCATCGTCACTTGTTGGCGTACCAAACTCACAAGATAAGCAGTAAAGGCGACATACACGGCAAGACACAAAGCGGCGTCGAGGCGGTTGATTTCGCCGTCCTGAGCGATGACAAGGCAAAGTAGCGTTACCAAAGCAAGAACGGGGTATTCGAGTCGGATCGTATTCCCGGTGATAGCGAGTGGTCGAATCAGTGCGCACATCCCGAGGATGACGGCGATGTTGAAAATGTTGGACCCCACCACGTTGGCGACCGCGATGTCCGGCTTCCCTTGGTAAGCAGCAATGCCGCTCACGGCCAGTTCCGGCACCGACGTACCCGCAGCAACCACGGTGAGGCCGATGACGGCCGGTGTCAGTCGAAGGATCGTGGCGAGACCCACCGCACCACGAAGCAGCGTTTCGCCACCGGCTACGAGGAGGACGATGCCAACAGCAATCAGCCCAATTGAGAGCAGCATTAAAACTCCAATTCGTCCCACTGTCGAATTTTACCAGCAACGATTGGCTGTGAAATACAAAGACCGCTCTCTTTCGCTGCGCATCGTTCGCGGCTCGCAAAACATCACCCTGACCTCCCGGTCAGGGCTATTCCATGCGACTGCTTCGGAGTGCAAGATTCTTTGCTCCGAAGGAGCTGACTGTCTTAGTCACCACAAACAGAGTCCGATGCACTAGAGAAGAATCACCTTGGCGATGCTAAAGAAGATCGCGATGCCCGTGATGTCAACGAACGTGGCCACGAATGGCCCCGAGGCAATTGCCGGATCCAACCCCACTTTGCGGAACACCAACGGCAGGCACGCACCCACGATGGTGCCCCACAAGCAGATGCCCAACACCGACAGTGCGATGACCGTACCCAGTTGCCAGCGGCCCACAGGTGCGCTTCGCATCTCGGTATCAGCCGGGAAGGTCAACCTTATCTTGTCGTCGGCTAGGGCTTCGACCTCCGGCTTTTCACCATTCGGTGGACGCAAAGTCCCATCGCGTTTGGTTTCGCTGGTCAGGCTCGTGCTCTTCGGCAAAACATAATCGCCACGTGCGTTCTGCGCCAAAGCGTCTTTCGCCATCACCACATGGATGGGTTGCTTGAAAGTCGATGGCCCACCGCGTGTGTCATCTGGCGTCAGTGCCCCACGAAAGAGAGCAATGACCCCGAGCGTCAGCCCAAGTGCCAAGCCCATGAGGACTTCGCGCTTCAACACCCGGAACCAGTCCTTCGGTGCGAACTCGCCCAAGGCCATAGCCCGCGTGATGAGTGTGCTCGCTTGGCTGCCAGAGTTCCCCCCGGTGCTGATGCACAACGGGATGAACAAACTCAACACGACCACGGTTGCAATCGCATCTTCGAAGTACGTCATCACGGTGAACGTGGCGAGTTCCGCAACGAACAACAAGCTCAGCCAGAACGCCCGGCTGCGCCAAACTTGGAAGAAGCTACTTTGCAAATAACCGCGTGCCAGTGGACTGACACCGCCTTGTCGCTGCAAGTCTTCCGTAGCTTCCTGCTGCACCACGTCGAGCGCATCATCGTGGGTGACGATGCCCAACATGCCTCCGGTTTCGTCCAGCACCGGCACGGCGATAAAGTCGTACCGTGCCAAAAGTTCAGCAGCCACACTGCGGTCGTCGGTGTACTTCAAGGCCACCAACTCATCGCTCATCATGTCGCGTAGCAGTTGGTGCCGGGGTGCGAGGATCAAGTCGCGCAGCGAGATAATGCCCAGCAATTTACGGGGTAACAGTCCGCCGTCGGGCTTCTTACGCACATCGTCGAGGATGTAGATGTAGTAGATGGTTTCGCGGTCGGGAGCTTGCACGCGGAGTTGATCGATGGCTTCCGCAGCTGTGAGCGTGGGTGGCAACCACGCATAATCCGTGGTCATGATGGTGCCAACGGTTTGCCCGCCGTACTCCACCAGCATCTTGATGTCGCGCCGGTCGGCGTCATCCACTAACCGCAACAAACTCTCGGTGAGCTTGGTCGGCAACTTCTGCATCAAGTCGACGCGGTCGTCGTGCGTCATCTTCTCAATGAGCCGAACAACTTGTGGCCGCGTGGGGTCGCTCAGCAGTTCAATCTGTCGAACTTCGGGCAGGTACTCGAAGATGGCCGCCTGAGTGCGGGCCTCGGTGGAACTGAGTAACTTCCAGGTTTCGTCAATACTCAAGGCGTCGTCAATCGAGTCGGCAATTGTTGCTGGGTGCAGTTCTTCGCAGAGCGCTGCCAGTCCGGCGGCGTCATCCTGCGCCAACATATCCTTGATTTCCGGGCCGAACAGCGGGTGTGCCATAACGATGTCTCTTTCCCATTGAGGTAGAGCCTTGGCAACAATCAGACAACCCGGAAGATCGCAACCGTTCCATCGTTACCCGTGACAGCGAGAGCACGATCATCCGGCGACCAACTCAATCCGGTGATCTCGACGTTCTTCAAGGTGGCCCCACCCACAAGCGGTGTCTTGTTCGCCGGTTGCCAGAGATTCAGCTTCCCGCCCACATCGGCCGTGGCGACCAGATACCCGCGATGTTGCCACGCAACTGCACTGATGATGCCAACGTGATTCTCCAACATCTTGGGGGTTCGACCTTCCGGCCCGGCACCCCCGCAGTCCCACAGGCACACGGCGTCGCCACCGCTGGTGGCCAAGTAGCGTGATGACACATCCCAACTCAGTGAGTTCACTTTCTCCGGATACCCGCTCATGTGCAGTTCACGGCCCGTGCTGGCATTCCAATAGTGAATGCTCGAGTCCTGATTGCCATGCGCGAGAAACTTGCCATCTCGGCTCCAGCACAACTTGAGGATGGAACCTTTCCAGTTGAACTGTTGCACCGGTTCGCGCTGGTTGCCTTCGTAGTTCGACACTCCACCGTATGCCGCCACGCTCAATCGAGCGGTGCCCGGTTGCCAAGCCAAGTCGGCAATGGTGCTGCCGTGTGGGCCAAACTCAGCGAGTTGCTCGCCGGTGCTGGGGTTCCAAAGCCGGGCTAACTTACCCGCAGCGGTGGCCAGCACCGTGCCGTCAGGCTTCCACGCCACATGCTCCACCCAAGCGGCCCCACCCACCAGCGTGGCTTTCAATTCACCAGTGGTGCTGTCCCACAGTTTCGCCGTGCCGTCCTGCCCGGCTGTCGCCAGCAAATCGCCGTTGGGTTGTAACCGCAGACTCATTGT
>JBBRME010000153.1:0-10339 GCA_038230995.1 Gemmatales bacterium | reverse complement strand
GAGGTTGGTGGGACGATGTCTTGGTCGAGCGCGGCTGCCTCCGCAATGTCGACGGATAGATCACTCATGCTATGCGTTGCGTTCCCACCGCGAGCCGACTGACACGGCATATCGGATGTCGATATGCTGGCCGACAAGTTCCGCCAACCGGGCGACCTGCTCGTTGGTCAGAACACTGGCATCAAAAAACGCGTGATGGTTCTCGGCCCGCCCCCATTCGTCAAAGCCATGGTCAAGAAACACCAAGAACCGCATTTTCTTGGCAACAACATAGTCCGGTATGCCGCACGCTTTCAACTCAGCGCCATACCGTTTCAGGAAATCGTCCCACTCATCTCGGCGACGACGGAATCCCATTTTTGCAACACCTCACTTTGAGCTGAGTGCACATCGCCGCCAAAAGAATCCATGCAGGCCGAGATCGGCGGACAATGCCAGACACACTCACCCTAAGTCTGCGATGATTCACTTACTCACCATTGACTTGAGCAGGTGCAACTCTGTTTTTTATTGGTACACGGATTCGAGCAAAACCAGTGCCCTGTGAGTGGCCTATTTTTCGGCTGTTCTGGTCGAAGGCTCGAACACACTTCTACAACGTTTTACTTCTCGATTCCCGTTACAATTCTGCGTTTCACCAAATCGCACTTCGATCTTTCGCAAATCTCTACCTGCCAATCACTTCAGCTCTTCACCCAAAATCATTCCATCAATGATTCTTATCATTGATGGTCGTCGGAGGGGGTGTCCGCATGTGCGTGATAAACATGAACTCCAGACAGAACGACGTTTCACAAGGTCAGTTGCATTCATTTCGCAGGTTCGGCTTGGGCCAGTGCCCCGGCCAGCAGCTTGATCGTTCTCGCCGTGGCCCCTTGTTGTTTCTTCACCAGCAACGCGGCACTTGTGCCAATGGATTGTCGCAACGCTGCATCCTGCAACCAGAGGCGAAGCACGGCTTCCAGTTCATCTTCGGTGTTGACTTGTGCGGCGGCCTTGGCTTCGATCAAGCGGGCAGCGGCATCCTTGAAGTTCGACACGAATGGCCCGAACACAGTGGGCACACCGTAGCCCGCCGGTTCGATCATACTTTGCCCCTGCCGCACACCATCGAAGCTGCCACCGGTGAAGCCGACATCGGCCACTGCCCAAGCAGCGCCGAGTTCACCCATGGTGTCCAGCAGCAACACCGGCGGCGGGGCCTGCCACGCGGTGCGCAATTGACTGCGCCGAACATACGCCAACCCTGTTGCTTCGATCAACTTGGCCACGTCGTCAAAGCGATCCTTGTGGCGCGGAACCAGGATCAGGTGCAGGTTCGGCACACGAGCCTTAAGCTTGGCAAACACCCGCAACACGATCTCTTCTTCCGGTGCGTGTGTACTACCCGCCACCCAAACGAGGTGTGCCGTGGTGTACCCCACCAACTTCCTCAACTCATCGCCGTTGGAATTGGCCCCCGCGCCGTCGTACTTCACGCTGCCCGTCACCGTGATGCGTTCGGCCTTCACCCCCAACGCCCGGTAACGCTCGGCGTACTCCTCGGACTGCACCGCAACGTGAGTGACGGGTGCAAACAAGTAGCGCGACACCAGACTCTTCAACTTCAACATGCGGCCAAAACTCCGGGTGCTGATGCGGCCATTGATGACGACGACTGGCACCCCATGTTGCTTCGCCGTGGCCAGAAAGTTCGGCCAGAGGTCGCTCTCGGCCAACACAATGAGAACTGGCTTCACCGCTGACAGTGCGTTGTCGCAGGCCCAACTGAAATCGAACGGATAGGGAATCACGTTGTGGCCGAACTTGGCTGTCGCTTCTGTCAACCCGGTGTCGGTGGTGGAACTGACGATCACGCGGTAGCCCGGCTGCTTGGCTAGAAATTGCTGAATCAGCGTGGTGAGCAAGTGAACCTCGCCCACGCTCACACCGTGGAACCACACCGTGGGTTGGTCGCTGCGCGAGATGGGTACATGACCCAGCAACTTGGCCGCTAGATGCTGGCGATACCGCCCCGTACGCCAGGCCCGCCAGACGATCCACGGCGAGAGCAACAGCAGAACACACACGTACAGAAGATCGAAGAGAAACCGCATGTTGTTGGCGTATCAGTTGAGTTGCGGGAAGCCACCCCCGCCAGGTCTGCTAAAATCATTCCATGAACTCTTCCGAAGCTGTGCTGCTGTCGCCATATCGCCCACCGACCTCGTACGCGGTGAACCTCAACCCCGAGGAAGCCGAGGCGTGGCTCAACGGTTCGTTTGTGCTCTGGCACCCGGCGTTACTGGCCTTGTTGGGCCGTGTACCGTCCTGTGGCTCAACGCACGATCACGATGCCCCACGCGAAGGTTGGATCTACTGCATCCCCGCCGGGCCGATGCTGTATCAACCGGACAACTGGCCCGAGTTGGTTGCTGATGCCAAGGCCGTGAGTTTCGCTGCTACGCCGGATGCTGGGGCTACGTTGGCGAACCTGAAAGAAGCCTTGCAAACGTACTTGCAGCGGAACAGCGATAAGGAATTGTCAGCTTCGCTGGTTGATTGTGCCCCGGAGTTGGTGCTTTCGTTTCAAGCTGTTGGGTATGCGCATAGCCTGATTGAGACGCTCTACGATGCGGCCAGCCATGATCGCATGCTCGATGAAGCCGGGTTCTGGGCCGACGTTCAACAAGCGGTGAGTTGCGTTGTTGAAGGCAACACCGGCGGTGTACGTGCTGCACTGAAGCTGGCCGTGGAGAAGCTGACCTATGCCCGCACGGTGTTGAACTCGAACAACCTGCGCATCGTGGATATGGCCTTGCGCAATGCCGAGACGCTGAACAACGAGTGGCCTGCTTCGCTCGCTGCCGGGCTTCCACTCACCGTGATGGCGAGCGCCGAGACCCTAGAGAATCAGGCAACTCAGTACCCCGAACGTTTTGCTGAGCTTCGCTCGAAGTTTCACGATCAATTGCCGAGTTCAGTTGATCTCGCAATCGGGAGTTACCGTGAACGCGACGATGCGAACCTGCCCGCCGAGAGCCAGTTCTGGAACTGGCGCGAAGCGCAGCGTTCGATCCAGAAGCAGTTCGGTGTATCGCTGAGTGTGGCTGGTCGATTGCGTACCTCATTCCATCCGCAGACCCCATCCTGGTTGCTGCACGCCGGGTACAAGAACGCCGTACTGCTGGCCTTTGATGGTGCGCTGACGCCCGGTCGAAATGCCGTGGTGGCCAACTGGACTGGCCCCGACGGCAAGGGGTTGGACAGCTTCGCGCGGACTCCGCTAGATGCTTCCGACCCGCTGACGTTCTTCAACCTCGGCTGTTCGATGCACTCTGCGTTCAACTCGGATTCTTCACCTACCGTGGCCTTCCGGCATGGTCAACATCCCGCTGCTGTTGGTTATGCCCAACTGGTGGCCCTTGCAGAACTCGGTGAAGCCTGCGGCGAGTGGACGAGCTTGGGCCGATTGCTAGGCGAAACCCACTACGGCGATTATCTCGGCCAACAGACCGCCGATGATTACTTCAACGATACCCTCGACGGTGTGGTGCTACGGTGAGCGGGTTCGCTGCCCATCACCGTGCCCGGCGCGCCGTGGACAGTGCGTACAACTTGTTGAGTTTGTACCGGAGCCTCACGGCACCCGGTGAAGCCGATGCCGATATTTTGCGTAGGATCGAAGCCGAAGAACAAGCTGTGGAGAAGAACGAAGCCTCGAGTGACAAGGCTTTGTCAGCAGTGGTTGAGTTGCTGGCAGATCGCATTCAAGTGCGCAGTGAGCCGAAGCCCGGCGTGATGGTGTTCAACCCCTGTAACTTCACCCGACGGGTGGCCCTGGAACTCGACAACATCGGCGTGATTCCGGTGGCCGACGCGGTGAAGGCTGTGGAGGTGCAGGATCGCAAAACCCGTCTGGTCGTGGAAGTGCCGAGCCTTGGTTACGCCTGGATTCCGCAAGGAAACTTCAACACAACTGCACCCAAGTCGAAATTCATCACGGCCACGCCGGTGTCCGTCCGTAACGAAACCATGGAAGCCGAGTTCGATCCTGAAACCGGGGCCATCCGTGCGGTACGTGATCTACGTTCTCGCACCAACCGGTTGGGTATGCAATTAGTGTTCAACCCTGGTAGCCGGACGAAAGCCCGCAGCGTGACCATGACGAACTGCGGGGCGGCGCTGGGTGAAGTGGTGTGCGAAGGCGACATCCTCAATGATCACAACGAAGTGCTTTGCACCTTCCGCCAACGGATGCGAGCCTGGGTTGGCCGACCGGTCATTGAGTTGAGAATCGAACTTGATCCCATCAAGCCGATCAGCGGTTATGCATGGCATTCCTACATCGGGGCGCGCTTTGCGTGGCGGGATCGTCGGGCCGCCCTTTTCCGGGGTTCCCATGGCACCAATGATCGCACTACCCATGCCCGACCGGTTAGCGCTGAGTATCTCGAAGCCCGCCTAGGCAGCGAACGCACGTTCGTGTTCACCGGTGGCCTGCCCTTTGTGCAGAAGCACGAAGACCGCATGGCGGATGTCATCCTGTTGCCCGAAGGTGAGACAGGTCGAGTGTTTGATCTGTTGTTGGCTTTCGACCGCGATTACCCGATGCAGACGGCTCAAAGTTGGATCACACCGACACCGATTCACTTCACCAGCAAAGGCCCGCCGAGCGCAGGCGTTAGTGCCTGGCTAGCCAACATCGACTTGCCCAGCGTGGTGATGACTAGCATGAAGCCAGTTGCTGCCAGTGATGGTTTCAGCCGGGCCGTGGCCCTGCGTTTGCAGGAGACCGCCGGATATGCCGGGGCTGCGGAGATTCGCTTTGCACGAGACCCGAGCTGGGCCGTGCTGTGCGATGGGAACGAGGTTGAGGGAGTAGCGCTGAACCTGCAGGATGGGGCCATCCCCACTGAGTTCAGCGCGAACGAACTGTTCCGCGTAAAGGCGGAGTGGATCTAACGACTTACTTTTCCTTACCAACGCCGATGTACTCGATCACAAAAACAAGTGTGGCACCCGGCTTGATGTCCCGGCCAGCGCCACGATCACCGTAGGCCAACTCCGGTGGAATCACGAGCCGCCGCACGCCGCCTGGCTTCATGCCGGGAACGCCTGCACCCCAACCTTTAATGACGCCGTCTAGGCTGAAGCTGATACTTTCCTTGCGATCAATACTGCTGTCGAATTTCTTACCAACGGTTGTCCAGCCGACGTAGTTCACTTCGACTACGGCCCCGGCCTTTGCCGCATCGCCTTTGCCCTCTTTCACGTCCCACACCTTCATGCCGTTGTCGAGTTTCTTCCACTCCTTGGCATCCAGACTGGGGAACTCGAAGGTGGTGTCCTTCTTATCTTCCTTCTTCTCGTCTTTCTTGTCGTCGGCTGGGGCGGCCATCAGGGTGAACCCAACGGCGCACACGCTCAGCGCGGCTAGGAACAATCGAATCGCAGGTTTCATGAAGCACTCCATTGAAGGGAATCGGTACGAGATCAGTTTACGGAACCGAGTCAACAACGGGGTCGTTACGAAGTAACAGGCTCTTGTCGGTCGCACGGGCTCGATGGAGTTGTGTCTGTATTCCAGCAAAGGCAGAACGATTCAAACCATCAGCGTGACGTTCCGCAGCATCTTCTGCACGTACTTGGCCAGTTGATCGAATTCGAGATTCACCGCAGTGCCGGGTAGCTTGTGGCCAAGTGTGGTGTGCTTCAATGTGTGCGGGATCAACATCACACTGAATCGTGTTGGCAGCACGTCAACCACCGTCAGGCTGATACCGTCAATGGCCACGGAACCCTTTGTAATCAGCAATTCCTCGTTCTCCGGCGGGAGGTTGAACCAGACGGTCTCCCACTCACCATTTGCGTCTCGACTGTAGATCGTGCCCACGCAATCGACGTGCCCGCTGACAAAGTGTCCACCCATGCGGTCGCCCACCCGCAAGCTCCGTTCAAGATTGATGGCTTCGCCGGTGTGTAAACTGCCAAGTACGGTGCGTTGCACGGTCTCGGGGCCGACTTGAAAGCTGAATGAAGTCGCATCGAACGACACCACCGTGAGGCACACGCCATTCACGCTGATGCTTTCGCCGAGTTCCAGCGTGGGGGCCATCGAGTCGTTCACTCGCAACTTCAAGCCGCCGAAACCGTCCGGGGCGATGCTCTCGACCTTGGCCAGTGATTGAACTAAACCGGTAAACATCAGGGGGCCTCAATCATAAGGGTCAGTAACACTCCAGCGTAGCTCTTGCCTTGTGTGTCGCTCCGCAGGGAGCGGCTCGCACCACCAGCTAACGCGTCATACAGCATAAAGTTGAGTCCCAGCACATTGGCCGCTACAAAGCGTTCCACCCGCGTGGTGCCTAGCCCGGCGAAGAACTTGTGTACGCGTTCGGCAGTGAGATGCTTTTTCAGGTGCTCGAACCCGGCTAAATCGTTGGCAATAATCGCCACGTTAGCGTGGTTTCCCTTGTCGCCACTGCGACCATGCGCAATTTGGGAAAGAGGGATAAGGCCTGGAGTCGACATTTCGAGTCACCCGGAGAATTTTCCACCATTCTACAGCAATTCTCGGCATAGGATGTGGTGCTGCAACGACCGTAGTCACGGCAGACCGCAGAATCGTTGTAAACAGCGCGAAGCCTGGCAAGATGAAGCGTCTTTGTCGGGCATAGCGGTTGTGTCGCGCTGTTCTGCTTGTATCGAGCGTGGCAGTTAGGAAAACTCTTTCTTCAACACATACAGGGATGTAGTTTTTACATGGCGACGGCCGCAGTACGGGCCTCAACGGGAGACGATCATCATGACACTCAATCTGCGTCGGTTGTTTTTGGCCAGCTTGGGCCTTGTTGCTAGCAGCACCCTTGCTCAGGCGGGCTGGAATAGCGTGGCCCACCTGACCTGCAACGAACCGCGGCGAACATCGTTTAAGCCCGTGGAAACCACGCGCCCGCACACCACCGAGTATGAATCACGCTCTTACTTCGAGCCGGTGACGGTGATGAAGAAGGAGATCGTACAAGAACCGTACGACGTGAAGTTGAAGAGCTACTACTGGGAACCGGTGGAAAGCTATGTTCGCCGAAGTTACTACGACCCCTGCAGCGGACAGTGCCAGCAGATGGACGTTCCAAGAACCAGCTACGTCAAGAAAGAAGAATGCCGCACCGAAACACGCTACATGGAAAAGGTACGCATGGTACCGGTGCAGGTGCAACGCGAAGTGACGGAAACCCGCCCTATCTACACTTACTATGGCCCAGTGACCAAGAAGTACGGACCAACGATTGATCGGGCCCCACAGACTGAAGAGTTCCGTGGTCAACCACGCATGGAAATGGAACGCAAGGATAACGGCGTCGGTGGCTATGTCCCGATCCCGCGTACGGAACTACCAACCTCACCCGCCAGCAAGTTCGAAAGCAAGAAGCCAGCGACAAGCCAAACCCGTGACACGAGCTTCAATGCACTGTCAACCTCGTTGAAGAAAACTTCGACCGGTGCAGCCGTATTCGGTGAAGTGTTCAAGTCTGACACGATCACCCCGGCTACTGAAGCCAAAGTGGTTTTCGTGAATACCAACGACCTGAATGACCGAGTGTACGCCACGGCCGACACCTTCGGGAGCTTTGAAGCGACCCTGCCTGCAGGCACTTGGCACGTGTACGGTGGCCCTGGCTCCGGCAAGGCCGAACTGATTGGCAAGCTGACCACGAAAGACGGCGACCGCTTGGAACCTAAAGTCGCCTTGAAGTAAAACCTTGACTGACAGCCAAAACACAAGAAGCCTCGTGACGACACTGTTCGTCACGAGGCTTCTTGTGTTTTATGCCGAAGTTGAAAATCTCATCATCACGCAACTGAATGACATCCACCGGTGACTGCGGACAACAAAGGAGAGACAAGATTTACATGAGACATGAGAGTGACCAGAGTTAGACAAGCAACTGCATGTTGTGATTCGTATCAGTAGCCTATCAATAGGACTCGGAATCCGGGTAATGACCATGCTAATTGCGTTTCTGGATGTACTGTTTGAATCGATCGACTTTGGCAAGTTGGCTGGGGCAGTTGGTGTTATTGCCGGGGTGCCGGTCATCTGGGCGTTGGCGTCCGGCGTGGCGAAGCGTGGTGTTAAGGTCGAATTGAGGAATCTGTCGGATCAACTCGCCAATAATAAGGAAGAGCTACGGCTGGCCAAGCAGAATATCGTGGCCGATGCAATCGAACTTGCCACGTTGAAGCAAACAATTGCCTTCCGCGATCAGACGATATCAGAACACAAACTCAAGATCGAGGAAACGCAACGAGGCAACATCGAGATGCTGCGTGAGGGCCAGCGGATCTATCGTGAAGTGGTTGCCCACCGGTTGCGTCGGACAGAACACTTGAAGCTAATCGAGGATCATAAGGAATCACTTGCACATATCGTGAAACTCCAGGACGAGAACATCAGCGGCGAGGAGAAACTCCTGGCTGTACGCGGGCAGTTGGAACAGCGCGAAAAAGCGTTGGAAACTGGCGTGCGACGTATGAAACGTGCGATGAAGCTAGAAGGTTATCTGCTACAAGCCAAGGCGTTGCAGGTACGGCCAAAGTTTCGTCCACTGACGGAGCGGAAGCGGCCGATCATCTCGCTGTTGAACCTGAAAGGTGGGGTGGGAAAAACCACGCTTACCGCACACCTCGGGGCTGCACTCGCCCGCAAAGGCTATCGGGTGCTTCTGGTCGATCTCGATCTACAAGGCTCGCTCACCGGGTTGATGCTGCCACCGGAAACGATCAACGAACGCTTTACGGCGGAGAAGTTGATCCAGCATTTCTTTTTGAAAGCGGCACAGATCGCCAAACCGATGGAGACGGATGGCCCTGCGAAAACACCAACAGTGCCACTGACCGAGTACATCGTACCGGTGCCTCTGCCCATTCCACCGACTGTAAGCGGACGACAAGGATCGCTCAGCATCGTGCCGACTTCGGACTCACTTGCCTATGCGGAATTGAACCTGACCCTGGGCTGGCTTCTCAAGCAGGGGGAGCGTGATGCGCGGTTCCTGCTTCGCAAAGCTCTTCACTTGATCGGGCCGAATCGTGACTACGACATCGTGCTGCTCGACTGCCCGCCGCTGCTGAACATCTCTTGCGTGAACGCCTTGGCCGCAAGCGATTACCTCTTGATTCCTACGCTACTCAGCCAGAAGGCCACGGAACGGGTACCAAGATTGTGTCACACGGTGGCCCGGCAGGAGTTCGTGACCGAGGTGAACAGTGCCATGAAAGTGATGGGAGTGGTGGCGAATCGAACGGCACAGATCGAGATGACGGCCAAAGAATCGAATCTGTGGAAACTGATTCCGAGCCAGATCAAAGTCGGCGGCGGAAGTCCGACCAAGCAATTCGCGCGGACGATTCCACAGGATGCTGCTATCGTGGCCACCGAAGAACAGTACACGCATCCCAAACCTGGAAGTCGAACCGAAACTGTGTTCGATGCCCTTGCCGACGAACTCTTGCAGGAACTGCCCGATGACTGTCGCCACCGTTAAGTCTTTTTTTGAATCGCTTCGCAACTCCGCCACGGATATGGACCGCGACCAACTTGAGCAGCTCGCTGAACAACTTCAGCCGTACAGCGGTATGGCTTGGGATCTGTTTCTTGCACAGTTGGCGAAGGTGAAGAAGCCAGCCAAGACACTGGAAGAAAAGGAAGCAGAGAAACGGGCGAAGGCGGAACTGGCCGACAGGGCGAAGGTCGAGAAAAAGGCCGCAGCCGATGCAAAGAAGGCGGAAGAAAAGCAGCGCAAGGAACAGGAGAAAGCGGAACAAAAGAGGTTAGTAGAAGCACAGAAAGCCGCTGAGAAACTCCGCAAAGCGGATGAGGCCGTCGCTGCGAAGTTAAAAGCCAAGGAAGCCAAAACGCAGGAGAAACTCGACGCTGAGAAGAAAAAGCAGAACGAACTCGCTGACAAAGCTCAGCAGGAGGCGAACGAGCTGAAGCGATTTGTGGAACAGCTCCCAGGCGGGAAAACAACGGTCGAAGAACTGGAGAAGGCGTTGGAACCACTCAAGATCCTCGACAAGCAGCAGTTGATGATCGTCGCCAAAACCCTCGATTCCGATGGGGGTCTGACGGAGAAGTCCACGAAAGCGAAGATTGCTAAGCAGTTGGAAACCAACATTCGTAGGCTTTGGAAAACTAGCCACAACGTGCTGCATTAAGCAGTATAGGTTTGGTGTAGGGGGGGTCGAGGTTTGCGAGTTCCGCCCAGAGTTTGAAAGGCGGCACGCGGGAAACGCGGAACGCCCGACAAAGCTAAGGCGGGGGAATGTGGCCCGGCCACCCACCGGGGGACAT
>JBBRME010000152.1:0-10434 GCA_038230995.1 Gemmatales bacterium | reverse complement strand
TGGCAGAGATCGTCGGGCTGACACCGGATGAACGAAGTGAGGAAGAATGGCAGTTGGAAAATATACGTCGGATGGAAGAGATCGTGGCTGGTCGAGCAGCCTTGATGTCGCGTCAAGAATCGGATGAGTACATCCGAATCGAAATGCAGAAAGAAGGCGTGGAGTTATGATTTTTCGTGTGGATGTGCTTGCCACGAATGACTTGCTTACAGTACTGAGGTGGTTGACCCGAAACCGACGAGCGTCCACTGTTCGAAATCTATGGCGATTCTGGCAAGCAGGTCTAACAGCTATCGAGGCAAGCCCAAGGCTCTTCGGACTTGATCCCGATGCACCTCCAGGTCTTGAAGTGTGAACATATGTTTTGAACCGATATGACTACTTGATTCGATACATGGTAACCACTTCTGAAGTTGTCGTCTTCTCGTTCTCTGCTGGGAAACGACGACCACGACACTGGATCAAAAGAATCGCTCAACGACCCAGACAATGAGTAATTACTATGCACTCTCCCTATCTCTCCCCTGAAGTCGCTCGTCGCTGGTTCCTGCAACAGTGCGGTGTGGGCCTGGGTGCCGCAGCGCTCAGCACCCTTTTGCATCAGGATGGCTTCGCCACGGGCCCCAGTGACAATCCACTGTCACCGAAGGAACCGCATCACAAGCCCAAGGCCAAGCGGGTCATCTTCCTGTTCATGGCCGGTGCGCCTAGTCATCTGGAACTCTACGACAACAAACCCAAGTTGAAGGAACTCGATGGCACACTGCCAAGCCCGAAGTTGCTGGAGGGCTACCGTGCTGCGTTCATCAACCCGAACAGCAAGCTGCTGGGGCCGAAGTTCAAGTTCGCCAAGTACGGCCAAAGTGGCGCGGAACTCAGCGAACTGCTGCCATACACCGCCAAGGTGGTGGATGACCTGTGCATCGTGCGCAGCATGGTGACCGATGCGTTCAACCATGCCCCGGCCCAGTTGATGATGAACAGCGGGGCGATGCAATTCGGCCGGCCGAGCTTTGGCGCGTGGACGCTTTACGGCCTCGGTAGTGAGAGTAAAGACCTACCCGGCTACGTGGTCTTCAGCACCGGCAGCAAGGGGCCAAGCGGTGGCAATGCCTGCTGGGGCAGTGGCTTCTTGCCCACGGTGTACAACGGCGTGCAGTTCCGCGTGGGGCAGGAACCGGTGCTGTACCTGAACAACCCCAAGGGGATTGACGCGGCTCTGCAGAAGGACACCCTCGACACCATCAACGCCTTGAACAAGTTGAAGCTCGACCAAACCGGCGACCCGGAAATTGCCACGCGGATCGCCAGCTACGAGATGGCCGGGCGGATGCAATCCGTGGCACCGGAGCTGATGGACCTCACCAAGGAAGACAAGAAGACGCTGGAACTTTACGGGGCCGAGCCAGGCAAGCCGAGCTTCGCCAATGCCGCCCTGCTCAGCCGTCGGCTGATCGAAAAGGGCGTTCGCTTCGTGCAGATCTACCACGAGGCATGGGATCAACACGGCAACTTGGTGAACGACCTCAAGAAGAACTGCAAGAATACCGACCAGGCGTGTGCTGCGCTCATCACCGACTTGAAGCAACGTGGCTTACTGGAAGACACTCTGGTGATCTGGGGTGGCGAGTTCGGGCGAACACCGATGACCCAAGGCGGCAGCGATGGCCGCGACCACCACCCAAATGCCTTCACATACTGGCTGGCCGGTGGCGGCATCAAGGGTGGGCAAACCATCGGTACCACGGATGAGATCGGCTTCAACGTGGTGGAAGACAAAGTGCATGTCCACGACCTGCACGCCACGCTGCTGCATCTCTTGGGGTTCGATCACACGAAGCTGACCTTCAAAACCCAAGGCCGCAACTTCCGCCTGACGGATGTCAAAGGCGAAGTAGTGAAGAAGATGCTGGGGTAGGAGCAACCCGACGGCAGCGCCAGATCTTACGTTCCTTCGCCGATGTCCTTCAACAGTGCACGGGCGAACTTGTAGGCGGTGCGTAAGCTCAGCACTCGTGATTCCAGCGTGCCGTCGTTGAAGATTTGTCCCGGTTGGGCGTCAGGCAACCCGGCGAGTTCCATGGTCAGCGGCAGCATGCTCATGAACTCTTTCATGCGTTGTTGGCGGAGTTCCGGTGTTACTTCTTCAGCCATGTGTGTCTCTCCTGCTTAGGGTTTCGGGGTCACGGTGGTGCGATCCAGGTAATCGAGTACTGCTGCGTAGCGTTCCAGCTCCGTTGCAACTAAACGATACAGCACCACGGCGGCCACCATCACAACCAAGTGGTGCAGAATCTGCGACACGACAAAGATGTTGAACCAGAGCCAGAAAAAATAACTGAGCACGATCAGCAGTAACAATCCCGGCACGCCAAGCTGAGCCGCCCGGCTGGGATTGTACCGTTTGTCGAAGTAAAGCCCGAAGATCAATCGAGCCTCGCGGATCACCGGAAAGTCTTTCCAAGTTCGCTTGGGTTGCGTGCTGGGCAGCACCCCGGCCATCTGGGCGGCTTGTATCGCCATGCTAATCGGGTTGGCTGTTTTTTCAGCGTAGCCCGCCGGTGCCGGGCCAGCGGATTGCTTGGCGGCCAACACAACTAACGCCGCTTCAATCCGGCTCAGGCGGTCGTCGGCGGTCAGGGGAATGGGTGCTTCGGGCGTGGGTGTCATCGTTGCGTTCGGCCTCGTTGCCGCTGCGGGTGGTTGCCTTCCGATAGAATATGCGAAGAACTCGTAGGCGTATGGCCATGACAGGCGATTCGGATCGGCTTCTCGTGCAACAGATTCGCGCTGGCGGCGCGCAAACCGAGCAAGCTTGGGAAGAACTCATCTCACGCTATGAAGGCCGACTACTGGCCTACGTTCGCCGTCGGTTGAAAGACCCATCGACAGCAGACGACGTGGTTCAGGATACCTTCATCGGCTTCTTGAACAGCTTGGCCAACTACGACGACAAACGCGAACTGCAAACCTGGCTCTTCACCATCGCGTCGCACAAAGTCACGGACTTCCTACGGAAGTCGGGCCGTCGGCCGTTTACTCCGGGCAACGAGGCCGACGAAGAACAGATGGGCCGCACGGCGGACCAGAAGCAACGTGGGGCTTCGAGCATCGCCCGCAGCCAGGAGCGCGTGGAACTGGAGATGGACGCGGTGAGCCGTTCCCTCGCCGACATCATCCGTGGGTTTCAAGTGAAAAGCGAGTTCGTCCGCATCCAAGTGCTGGAATTGTTATTCGTGAAAGGTTGGCCGAACTGGCAAGTCGCGGTGCACGTCAAGATTACGGAACAACAAGTGGCGAACTATCGCTTCGCAGCCGTGAAAAAACTCACTGAGGCCATGAAACAAGCGGGGTTGCCCAGCGACGTCTTCCCGGAACTGCAGGCGGAATAAAAGTGCGGTAGTTCCCCACCGCACAGCACAAACGACCGTCTTAGCCGGGCTTGGCACCACTACGCAGGCGCTTCTGTGGGTCGAGTTCCAGCACGCCGAAGGCTTGCTCGTGGCGAACCACAATCTGCTTCAGCGATTCGATCAACCGCTTGGCGACGAATGGATTCATCACGAGGCGATGGCTCAGCGTGATCGGCTCCATGCCACCGGGGATCATGATGCCGGTATGCAGGCCCACATCCATCAGAATTTCTTCCGTGCTGCTGCTCAGGCTCAGGCGGAAGAAGTTGCAGTAAAGGCTCTCCATTTTCGACACATCGACTTGAACTTGAACTTGAGTTGGGGCCTGTTGCGGGCTTTGTTCTTCGGCCATGACCGTTCGACTCCGGGCGTGTGAATGAGGACGACCCCAGCGTGCGGATCAACTCGAACCGCGAGGGCGCTGTAGCCCCACTGGTGGATTGTTGTGTTCGGGAACCGTTCCCGTGCGGGCAGTGTAGCAGGTTTTGCCTGAAACGCGCTCCAATCGGGTGCGGGGATTTGAGCCTGCTTGCGTGAGCGGCAGGAGTCTGTTTCATCCAACTCCTGCCGCTCACGCAAGCAGGCTCAACTTCCTCTGTCAGACCTTGCGACGAGTCCGGCGGGGCTTGGCGGGCGCGGTGGTAGGTTCGGTGCTCGGCACCATGGGCGGGGCATGGATCGGTTCGGTCATCGGCAGCACGGCTGTCGCGTCTTCAGGGCTATCCTTGATTTTGTTTTGCCCGTCCACGAAGACCACGGTGGGGCGGTAGCGCTTGGCTTCTTTGGTGCGCAGCATGGTGAATGTGGCAATGATAATCGTGTTGCCTACTTGAATGAGGTGAGCACCCGCGCCATTGACGCAGATGACCCCACTGCCGCGCTCGCCGGACAGGGCGTAGGTTGTCAGGCGTGTACCGTTGGTCACGTCCCAAACGTGGATCTGTTCGTTCGGCAGGATGTCGGCGGCATCGAGCAAATCCTGATCGATGGTCAGGCTGCCTTCGTAGTTCAACTCGGCCTGTGTGACCGTGGCGCGGTGAATCTTGGACTTGAATATCGTGCGCCGCATGAGAGAGCCTCGGTACCGTGGTGGCATTGTATTTATGAGCCAGCGGGATCAACCCGACAGCGCGTGAATACCATCGTGATCAACCCGGTGGCTCTTAAAAAAACACTAAAAAACCTGATTTTGGCAATGTTTGAGGCTCGGAAGGGGCGTTTTTCCCATGAATTCGCACTAATCTTGCAAGATGGTGTGATTTTCCCTTGAATTCGTGCGACTTTACGAAATACTCTCGACAGTCAGTGTCGCGCACCCGCGACGTTGAAACGTACCGCACAGGCGGATAGCACCGTCCCATACCACGGAGTGACAACATGGCAAAAGCAGCAGCGAAAGCGGCCCCGAAGAAGAAGATGACGAAATCGGGCTTCCTGACCCACCTGGCCGAAGCCAGTGGTCACAAGAAGACCGAAGTGGCCGCGCTGTACGACCTGTTGGTTGAAACCCTCACCAAGGAACTCAAGAAGAGCGGTGAGTTCACGTTGCCAGGCGTGGCCAAGCTGAAGCTGAAGAAAGTGGCCGCCATCAAGGGTGGCGAGAAGAAAGTGATGCGAGCCACGGGCAAGGAATACGTGACCAAGAGCAAGCCAGCCCACAACAAGATCCGCGCCATTCCGGTGAAGGCGTTCAAGGACAGCCTCGCCTAAGCAAAGCAACCCAATCACGGATGATGCCAAAACCCGGTGCTGCCACCGGGTTTTTGCGTTTAGTGGTTGTGGCGAGCGGCGTGGCGTCAGACCGCCGTGGTTTTACTTGATGAAAAGCATGTCGGCCTGACGGCTCGACGGTCGCCAAAGATAAGAAAAGGCCTGTATTGGGGTAGGGTCTTTTCCTCGTGGGGTGCCACTTGAGAATCACCAAGGTTGATCACTACACCATTGCCAGCCAGTCCCTTGGTGAAGACCGCCACATTTCGGTCTGGTTGCCACCCGGTTATCAGTCCGGCCTACCGCATCCGATTCTCTACTGCACCGACGGCCAAGCGGTGCAGGATCTGGCGCCCGCACTCGGGCTCGCTGTTGAATCTGGCCACTGCCCAGCGGTGGTGCTCATTGGAGTGCATTCCCACCCGCAGTATCGCAACCGGGAATACCTCCCGGGCATGGACAAAGTCCGGTTTGCAGCCCACGAGACATTTTTCACGAGCGAAGTTCGCCATTGGGCCCGCACCACTCTCGGCCTCGATCCACCTCGCGAAGAGTGCGGCCTGTTCGGGTATTCCTGTGGGGCAGCTTTCGTAGTAGCGGTGGGTTGCCGGCATGGCGACCGGTACGGGAATGTGATCGCCTTCTCGGTGGCCGGTGCCACGGACGGGATCGACGAGCCCAACCTCACAGGATCAAGTCTCCCCCGGATCTACCTCTGTGCGGGCACGAAGGAACTCTCCTTCCGGGAGCGAACCCGAGGCATCGCCGATAGATTGACCAGCAGAGGAGTCGAACACGTCTATCTTGAGCGTGCGGCCAGCCATGACTTCCGGGCCTGGGCGGCCGAACTCCCCGAAGCCGTGCGATGGTGTTATGGGCACAACACCGGCAACCAGGACGTACCACCCGGGAACATCATTGACTGATGGCTGTCAGGTTCTTGGTTGAGTGATGATTGCGGTTTACCGACTCGGGCAAGTGAGTTGGTTGAGTCAGAAGAATATCTTTGTGCGATACATGAACTACGTGGGCTTTGGCGATGGCCTCCGCATGACGGTGGATACCACGCAAGAAGTTGAAGTGCTGTTGAAGGAACTCCGCGCAGTGCTGAGCGATTGAAGCGATTGTTCTGCTGGAAAAATCGTAACAATTTCACCAGAAACGCTGGTCGGTACGTTTGGAATGGCGACGCTTTTGTAAATCATCAACCTCTCGACCACATCCACATTTTTGTTCGTTGGAAGCTGCCATGCGAAAACGCGCTGGGTTTACGTTGATCGAACTGTTGGTGGTGATTGCGATCATCGCCATCCTCATTGGCCTGCTATTGCCTGCCGTGCAGAAGGTGCGCGAAGCCGCAGCCCGGCTCAAGTGCCAGAACAACCTGAAGCAAATCGGCCTCGCCCTGCACAACTACGAATCGGTTGCCCAGCAGTTCCCGGTTGGCGGACAGTACCCGCTCAATACCACGTCCAACGATGTGTACTCGATTCAAGCTCGCTTGTTGCCGTTCCTTGAGCAAGGCAACTTGTACGCACAGATCGACCTGAACGCCGTACCCGCCACGCAACTCGACGTCATCAAGCAACGCATTGCCATTTACATGTGCCCCAGCGAAGTGAAAGACCAAGTCCGTGATCAGGGCGGCGGCAAGTTCACGTACCCATTGAACTACGGCATGAACCTCGGCACATGGTTCATCTGGAGTCCTCTCTCCGGTCAGGGTGGCGACGGTTCTTTCAGCGTGAATCGCAGCACCCGAATGGCCGATTTCTCGCAGGATGGCACCAGCAACACCATTGGAGTTGCTGAAGTGAAGGCGTACCAGCCGTATGTGCGGAACACCAGCAGCCCTGTTGGGTTGTACGATCCGTTCCCCGCTTCGGTGGCGGCGGTGTCGTCGTTGGCTGCAACAGGTTCCTACCGTGGTTTGGTTGGTCACACGGAATGGACTGACTCGCCGAGCCATCAGTCCGGTGTATCGTTCGTGTTCACGCCAAATACTAGCGTACCGTACGTCGATTCCACCGGCACGACCTTGGACATTGATGTCCTTACCCAAGTGGAAGGTTCCTCTGCCACCAAGCCGACCTATTCAATCGTCACCAGCCGAAGCTACCACACCGGTGGGGTGGTGAACGTGCTGTTCATGGACGGTTCGGTTCGAACAATCACCAAGGGAATTGCATTACCCACGTGGCGTGCCCTGGGTACCCGTAACGGCGGCGAAGTGATTGGAGATTTCTAAGTTCAAAGTGATTGGGTTCGCGTTGAGCAGTTCTGTCGACGTCTAGAGTTGTTGACACCTTGAAGCAGCAGGGTGCGTTAGCATTTGATTTGGATGAATTGATCTTGTTGAATCAATTATTGGACACCCGAGACACTGATGGTTTTCAATTCAGACAAGAAGGACACGCATCGATCGAAGCGGGAGTGGCAAGACTGGGGTGGGTGTCTGTTTTCGCTGAGTGATCGCTTATGTAGATGAGATTCAAGAATTCTAGTGACTTGTTATTCTTCACACGGCTGAGATTGATGGCGTTGTGGCTGTCCGAGGTTTTAGGCCCAACGGGCCGTCCGGTGTTAGCCTGGTCCGGAAGGGCCAGGTTTCGATGCCTTTTTCTGGAAGCCCCGAAGTGGGCGACCGGTACGAGTCCGGATGCCCCGCTGGGGCTTGATGTGGTTGGTGCCGTCACCCGGCCCTAAAGGACCGGGCTAGATTCGATCGCACCTTTGGTGCTGAAACAAGACGTCGAAACCATGCCCCCAGAGAAAATGGATACACCCACTCGTGACGCTCTGTATGCATAGCCCGGCGAGTCGGTGGTGCTGAGGTACTGGGTCGGACGTCTGATACAGTTGAAGCCTGCAGCTTCCCCCCGCTGACTGTTGAGTCTCAAGCGACCACACTCATTCAACGAGTTGAAAGATCGTCGCATTGACATGCCATACTCGTCGTAACTGTTTGTCAGCGTGTAAGATGTGAACGGAGACAATTGCTTGTATCTGCACAGATTATTGTGTCCCGCGGAAATGAGTTCGTCCCGCGCAGGGGTGTGTGTCTCTGCGCGGGACACACTGTGACTGGTCAGAGTGTGGCTTCCCCTTCCGATTGCATCGCCTGCGAAACCCGTGCTACGATTGTGCTTTCCAAATTGACCGGGTTGGCAATCTCATGAAGTGTGTGGTTACGGGCTGTGCGGGGTTCATTGGTTCGCATCTTGCGGAGCGATTACTGAACGACGGGCACGAGGTTGTGGGGCTGGACTGCTTCACGGACTATTACAGCCGAAGCATCAAGGAATCGAACCTCTCGAAGGCGAAGTCGCACAAGCACTTCACGTTTCATGAACTCGACTTGGCCGACGGCGTGCCTTATGAGGCGGTGGCCGGGGCGGACTATGTGTTCCACCTCGCCGCTATGCCCGGCCTCACGCGGAGTTGGATCGACTTCGACATCTACAACCGCTGCAACCTCACCGCCACGCACCGGTTGCTGGAAGCTCTGAAGGGCATGACCACGCTGAAGAAGTTTGTGTACGCCAGTACCAGCAGCGTGTATGGCAAGTATGCCAGTGGCGACGAGAGCCTGCCGACCCGACCCAGCAGCCCGTATGGCATTACCAAGTTGGCCGGGGAGCAACTGGCACGCGTGTATCAGGACGAGTTCGGCATCCCCAGTGTGTTGCTGCGATTCTTCAGCGTGTACGGCCCACGCCAACGCCCGGAGATGGGCATTCACCTCTTCATCAAGTGGATTCTGACCGGTCAACCGATCAAGCTCACCGGCGATGGCTTCCAGGTGCGCGGAGCCACGTACATCGACGATTGCATCGAGGCGACCGTGCAGGCGGGGTTGCGGGCGATGCCCGGCGAGACGTACAACTTGGGCGGGGGCGACCTCGCCACGATCATCGACATGATTCGCAAGATCGAGAAGCTGGCCGGGAAACCCGCGACGATTGAGTATCACCCGAATCGCAAGGGCGACCAACTGGCCACCGGGGCCGACGTAACGAAGCTGTTCCGCCACTTGGGTTGGAAGCCGACCACCGGGTACGACGACGGCCTAGCGAAACAGATCGCCTGGCAACGGGAACTGTTGGGAGGGAAATGATGTCGGTCAAGGAACTCGAACGTGCAGTCACGGAACTCTCGAAGGAAGACCTCGCGGACTTTCGACGTTAGTACCGGGAATTTGACGCAGACCGTTGGGATGAAGAACTGGAACGTGACGTTGCTGCTGGTAAGCTCGACTGGCTGCTTGAAGAAGCGAAGGGCTGCAGGATTGTATGATAAGGGTTGGAGGTGCAACCATGACTCGAAAGCAACCCGTTGTGCATTCCGACCCTGACATCATGGGTGGGGTGCCGGTGTTCATAGGAACTCGCGTGCCAGTGCGAACCTTGTTCGATTACGTCGCGGCCGGCGACCCGTTGGAGGAATTTTTGGATCAGTTCCCAACGGTGACACGCGAGCAGGCAGTTGCCGCGCTGGGACAAGCTCAAGAATTGCTGGTGAACCATGCGCGTGCTGCTTGACGAGTGCATGCCTCGCACCCTGAAGTGGCAGTTCCCGGCCCACGACATCTGGACGATCCGGGAAATGGGCTGGGCTGGAAAGAAGAACGGCGAACTGCTGGCGCTGATGACAGCGAACGGGTTCGAGGTATTATTGACGGTAGATCGCAACCTTCGGTTTCAACAGAACCTTGCCGCGGCAGCTATTGCCGTCGTGGTGATGGTTGCGGTCAGTAACCGTCCGTCGGATCTGTTTCCCGTGGTACCCGCTGTGGAAGTCGCGTTCGCAACCATACTGCCCGGCGATGTGTTGGAAGTGAAATAGTTACACCACGAGGAGCAAGGATGCTCAGCACCGTGAATCGGCATGTGATCCAACCGTTGCTCGCGCTCAAGCGGGGCAGCAAGCACTTCGCACACCACCGCGCGTTGGTCAAGAGCCAGTGGCTGTCGCCACTCGAAGTGCAGGCGAATCAGTGGATCGCCCTGCAAGCTCAACTGCACTACGCCTACAACACGGTGCCGTACTACCGTCGCACCTGGGCCGCCGCCGGTGTGCATCCCGGCGACATCAAGTCTTTCGCTGACTTGGTTCACCTGCCGATCCTCACCAAGGCCGACATCCGGGCACATACCACCGACCTGCACAGTTCGGCGGTGCCAACGATGAAGACCCGCCTGAAGTCCACCAGTGGCAGCACCGGCGTGCCGCTCAAAATTACACTCGACGAAGCGGGAGCACAGTTCAAGTATGGCGGCGTCATCCGGGCCGACGAGTGGAGCGGCTATCG
>JBBRME010000151.1:0-10611 GCA_038230995.1 Gemmatales bacterium | reverse complement strand
CGACGCTCACCAAGGATCGCCCTTGTTGGCACGTAAGGCTAACAAGAAACACTTTGCCTGTTGAACGGGGCATGGATTAGGAATCAGATTGCCCCTGAACAACGAGCCGTACCCAACTCAAACCTCATCGAACAGACTGCGTTCCAATTTGATGGGTCGTTCAACCACCTTTTCCGGTACGACCTTCTCTTCTGGTCCGTTGAACTTCCACTCAATCACCGCCCTCGCAGGACATCGACATGTCCATTTGCCCGGCTTGGGTGCCAGCTTGCGTGTGTAAACGGTTTTACAGCCCGGGCACTCGGCACGCCATGGATGATTTGCTGGCGGTTTTGTAGGTGGTGGACGCTCGAAACCGAGCCACTCGAATTTCACAACGGCTTTTGGGGAGCACTTGCAGGTGTACGTGGCCCGAGCCTTGGGGGGGCGAATCCGCGTGAAGACCTTCGCACACATCGGGCAGGTGGCTTTGAACTGACCAGGTGGCAGCTTGGTATCCGGTGCCGTATCGCACCGTTCGGGCCTTGCCCCGATACGTGTGGCTATAGCTTGCCACACCGGCCCGTGGCCCGCTGCGTGCCCTGCCAGTGCGTGGGCGATTTCATGGAGCAGGGTATCGCGGATCGACTCATCAGAATTGTGCTTCACGTAATAAGCACTCATTTCGATCCGTTTGGATCGATACCTGCAAACTCCAAGTTGCCGCTTGGCCCGGTTCAGGCCGAACCTCCAGCCAACAAGATCGTGCTTCGTGAAGAGTTCGTCTACAAGTATAATTAGGGTGTCCACATCCATTTTGCACCTGTTACAAGCTCTCCGACATGACGCGACCAAGAAAAAAGCCCCTGGTTATCCAGGGGCTTTAAAATGAAAGCGGGCGATGGGATTTGAACCCACGACAACCTGCTTGGAAGGCAGGAGCTCTACCGCTGAGCTACACCCGCGCGGTCAAAGTCGGAAGTTGGAATTCGGAAGTGGGAAGATCGGACTTCCAACTTCATCCTTCGTACTTCCGAGCAAATGGGTAGAGAGGGATTCGAACCCCCGAACTCCGAAGAGGCCAGATTTACAGTCTGGTGCAATTGACCACTCTGCCATCTACCCATGTAAAACAGAAGCCCGCTAGCATCGCCCATCCAAAGCCAGCTGTCGGGATTGAACCGACGACCTACGGTTTACAAAACCGTTGCTCTACCGCTGAGCTAAGCTGGCGACGTTACCGTTCCAGAATGCCAAGTTTATGCCTTCAGGCCAACGCTTCAAGATGAGTTTGGCCCTCGAAGGAGCGACAACCTCCGGCTTCGGCAGGTTCGCCGTCACCCCGTGAGTTTTTTCACAGCGCGATACAAGCCAGCTCGGCGGAGCCATTCATTGGGTGAATCATCTCGGTTGCTTGCCGCGATTGTGGCGAGAGACGAGGATGAACGCTGGTGGAGTTTGAATTGCTTACCATAGTCATCCTATCCTCGCGATAAGGGCTGCACCAAACGACTCATCGGGAGTGCTTAAAATCTTGGCTCCGAAGGTGCAAAGCATGTGACCCTTCCGTCTGCGATCTATCCAACATTCATTCTTATCATGCGGTAAAATGATTCCACGGAGGGGTACTTACTTCCCGGAGAAGCATTAACTCCAGACAGAATGACATCTCGCAACGTCAGTAGCTGCACTTTCCAACACATTCTCCTTGGACTTGACACCACCGCCCTGGTACGCTATGGCACATGAGCGAAGAACAACCGATCAAGCACAGGCCGAGGTTTGTGGTGCCGCTCATGCTCGTGTTATTGGTGCTCTTGCCTTGTGCGTTGGGATCGTTCTTCTTTATCACATGCTTCACGAACTTCCGTCTTCATTAGGCCCGAAGTGATGACCACCCGCACACGCCGACGACTGACGATCCTGACCCTGGCACTGCTGTTGCCCGTGGCGATCAGTCAACTGCTGGGGTGTATGTGCCTGCGGAACTTCTTGAATGGTGGCAAGTTGCATGAAGACAGGCGTGAATCAGCCCATAAGTAATACGTGGAACGATTCAGATATGGAGTCTCGACGTCGTAAGATGAAGATACATGCATTGTGAGACTAACTCATGTCGAGTACCAAGGGTACCCTCATCGTCCGTTGCGTGTTGGTGTTGATCGTCGCAGCTGGTGTCTATCTCGCGTGGCCAACGATCCTCGGCTTTTTCCAAAAACCGAAGGCTCCCCATCTCGAAGCAACACCGACAATACGCGTTAGTGACGGGCTTATCCGATCTACAGGCTATCTAGCCAAGTCAGCAGAACTGCGTGACAAGCTGATCGAGAAAGCCAAGACCACCCCCGGTTTTGAACCGGAACTCCATGAGTGGCTGTCGCTTGAACCGAAGGATTCTGCTGCCGTTAAAGAGGCATTGAAGCCAAAATCGAATCCAGTGTCCCCGTTCTCTCCGGGCACGTTACCCATCCCCAAGGACAAGCTGGTCTTTCCCGATGTTGTCGCGAGTCAGGACGCGCTCCGTGCCATCCTCCGCCGGTCGAGCAACATCAGCATGGCCGCAGCGGAGCAGGGCAAAACCTATAGTCTGGAAGAACTCATAGCGATCGCGCAACCCGCCGTTCCGATGATCGTCGTGAAGCACGCAGTCGAGTGTGAGATCATACACACCGTCTCAGTCGAGCAGGCCAAGAATACTAAAGAGACAATCAAGGTGCCGGTGAGCACTAGTTACAAGACAACGGTGATCACCGGAAGTAGCGGTTCGGGATTCTTTATCGACGCGAACGGCCACATTGTGACGAATTGGCATGTCATCGCCGCACCCAAATTTCAGGAAGTGGCTATCCAAGCCCTCAAACAAATCGAGAATCAGACCAAGAAGGCAGATGGAGTGGTCAAGGGGAAGATTTTGAACACGACAACCGAGATCACGTTGACGATTTCAGGCCGCTACAGGGCCTTCGCCAAGACGCTACCTGCCGTTGGCCCGGCCGAAGCGGAGCAGACGTTTACAATACCCGCCAAGCTTATCGGCTCGGACGAAGCTTCGGATCTAGCCGTTTTGAAAGTCAACGGCTGCACGTTCCCCTATTTGTCTTTTGCGAATGAGTTCGGTATGAAAGTGGGGCAGACCGTCACCACTGTCGGTTATCCGAATGGGAATGCAATCCCTGGGCCCGCCTCAGCCAGCGACGGTGTCATCGCCGGATTGAACCGCTCGCCACGCGAATTGCCCGCTGCGGATTTGATTCAACATTCTGCGTTCATTAATCTTGGAAACTCGGGCGGGCCTCTGTTGAACCGCTCTGGTCAAGTGGTGGGTGTGAACACCTATCGCTACATAGCTGAGGGTGAGGTCGTTCAGGGCACGTTCTTTTCCCGTGGCCCGCGTACCGCCGCACCATTCGTAAATCAGATCATTCACCACGGCCACGTCGTCCGTCCACTCGTGAAAATGCGTTTCGTGCCGGATACGGGCGTCAACCCAGCCAACACGTCGGTGCTTGTTGTGACATCGGCATTGGAAGGTTCCGCCGTGCAGAAAGGCGACATCCTTCTGCAGTTGAATGGCCGTACTGTGACCACCGTAGACGAGTGGATCGATGCACTGGGACTGATGGAGAAAGACCGGCCCAACTCAGTACGCATCGTCCTCAAACGGGCACCAGAGGCCGTCCGCAGACAGTTCGAGAACAATGAAATCAGTGCGCAAAACTTCCTGAAGGCCGCGTGGCAAACTCGGGAGATTGAAGTCGAGACCCCGCTCATCTGGCCATAGCACAGATTGCGATAACGGATTCTGGCGACTGTCTTGAGACGAACGGAATGGCGTCAGCGTGCCGTTCGAAAGAAAATTTGCCACACCCGTCGATCAGCATTATCCCGGCGATAAACACGATGCCCACCCGCGATTACACGTTCCTCGGCACCACACGCAGCCTGTGCCCGGAATGCCGGCGGGTGCTGGATGCCAAGATCATCTCGAAGAATAACCGCGTGTACTTCCGGAAGAACTGCCCGGAGCACGGTGTCATTGATGACTTCGTCTGGTCGGACGTGAAGGACTTCGATCGGCACGAATACGACCAACCGGCCCGCGAAGCACTGAAGCACGGCGTGGCACCGGACAAGGGCTGCCCGCATGACTGCGGCTTGTGTACCGAGCACGAACAGCACACCTGCGTGGCGCTGATCGAGATCACCAGCGGATGCAACTTGAAGTGCCCGCTGTGCTTTGCGGAGAGCGGCCCCGGTGGCACGCACATCAGCTTCGAGAGCTTCACCGGTATGGTGGATCGCCTCGTGGAACTCGAAGGCATTGCCGACGTGTTGCAGATCTCTGGTGGCGAACCGACGCTGCACCCGGACTTGGTGCGGATGGTGGACTACGCCTACGATCAGCCGATTCAGGCGGTGATGATCAACACCAACGGCATCCGGCTGGCGAAGGATCGGGCTTTGCTGACGGCGTTGGCCAAGTACCGCGACCGGCTGGAAATCTACTTGCAGTTCGATGGCTTCGACCCCGCCACGCACATCGCACTGCGTGGTGAAGACCTCGTGGCGATCAAACAACAGGCCATCGCCAACTTCGCGGAGTTCGGCCTACGATGCACCTTGGTGTGCACCGTCGCCCATGATGTGAACATTCAGGAAGTGGGGGCGGTGCTGGCCTTCGGCGTGAAGACCAAGGCCGTGCGCGGGCTGAGCTTTCAGCTCGCTTCCTACTGCGGCAGGCACACGCAACCGGTGGACTTGGAACAGCGAATCACTCTGCCGGACTTGGTGAACGCTCTTACGACTCAGACGAACCTTTTGTTGAAGGACGACTTCCTGCCACTGCCGTGTGCCCATGCGAACTGCCATCGCATCGCCTACTTGTACCGGGCCAACGATGAGGTGGTGCCGATCAATCGCTTGATCGATGTGACCAAGCATCTCGACCTGATTGCCAACAGCATTGTGTACACCCCGGCACGGGCCAAGTTGATTGTTGCCAAGGCGATGGAAGACCTTGGCCAGTGCGAGTGCGGCCCCGCTGGTTGCGGGCCAAGTGCCGAGCCGGAGACGGACTTCTACGCCAAGGCGATGGCCGAGCAACTCAATGGCGAGGATGTCTTTCGCATCACGCTGACGTCGTTCCTCGACGTGCACACCTTCGACACCCGGCAGTTGATGAAGTGCTGCCTGGCCCACGTGCTGCCGAGTGGCCACGTGGTGCCGTTCTGCAGTTACAACACGTTGTACCGCGACGGTCATCTGCCATTGCCGCCGTTGGTGGATCGGCCTGCTGTGGCCGCCCCGCGTGTTCGCTTAACGGTGGTGTCGTCGTGAATGGTCGGCTGGCCTACGCCGGGTTCATGATCGCAGCGGGTGTCGTGTTCCTGTTGTTGAAGCAGTTGATCCCATCACCCAAGAAGTACACGGCGCTGCCGTGGAACGTGCGGTTCTGCCTGGCTGCGGGTGGCCTCGTCGGTGGTGTCATTGGGGCAAGATTGCCATTTGTGTTGTCCATTGAAGCCGATTCCACGTTCTGGCTGGCCGACGGCAAGACCATCACCACGGGGTTGATCGGGGCGTACATCGCCGTGGAGTTGGTGAAGTTGCTGGTCGGTGTGTCGTTCAAAACCGGGGATCGCTTTGCGATACCACTGGCTGCGGCGGTGGCCGTGGGCCGCTGGGGCTGCTTCTATTACGGCTGTTGTCACGGTGAACCGACGAGCTTGCCGTGGGGTGTGGACTTCGGCGATGGCATCCCCCGGCACCCGACGCAGATCTACGAGAGTGCGTTCCACTTGCTGATGGCCGGGGTTCTTGCCTTGTGTTTTGTGCGCGGATGGTTCGTCACGCATCGCTTGCAACTGTACCTGATTGCGTATGGGCTCTACCGTTTCATCACCGAGTTCATCCGTCCTGAAGCGAAGCTGGCTTTGGGCCTGACGTACTACCAGTACACCAGTGTTGTAATCATACTTGGCTGTGCGGTTCAGTGGGGGTGGGAAGCCCGCCAGGCGAGAGCGACACTTCCGGCTGAACCTGTATCTTGATCATGTAAGTGACTATTCGCCTGACTACCAAGGATGACGGACCGATGTCGAGTGAACCGACTGCCCCAAAGCCACCATCTCCTGTCGAAGGCATCAAGGACACCAGCAACTACCTTCGTGGCAGTCTTGCTGAGGAATTGGCCGCTGACACCGACCACTTCACCGAACAATCGAAACAGCTCATCAAGTTCCACGGCACCTATCAGCAGGAAGACCGCGACGCCCGAAAGAACCGGGCCAAACCCGGCGTGGGCAAAGCTTACATGATGATGCTGCGCCTGCGCATGCCCGGCGGCACCATGACCGCCAAGCAATACCTCGACATGGACGACATCTGCGGGAAGTACGCCAACGGTACCCTGCGCTTTACCACCCGGCAGAGCATCCAACTCCACGGCGTGCTGAAGAAGAATCTCAAGAGCACCATCGCTGAGATCAACCAGATTCTGCTCAGCACAATCAGTGCCTGTGGCGACGTGAATCGTAACGTGATGGCCTGCCCGGCCCCATTGCCGGATGCCCCGCGCAAAGAGATGCAACGCCTGGCCCACGCCGTGGCTGATCACCTGACGCCCAAGGCTGGCAAGCAAGCGTATCTCGAAATGTGGTTGAATGGTGTGAAGCAGGAGACACCACCGGAAGACCCCGCCGAAGCCGAGCCGATCTACGGCAAGCTGTATCTGCCACGCAAGTTCAAGACGGCGTTTGCACTGCCCGAAGACAACTGCGTGGACATCTACGCGAACTGCCTTGGGTTCCTGGCCATCGTGGAGAACGGCAAGACCATCGGGTACAACGTGTTGGTCGGCGGCGGCATGGGCATGACGAACAGCAAGCCCGAGACCTTCCCGCACCTGGCGAAGGAAGTCTGCTTCGTGCCACCCGAGGAAGTGGTGTTCACTGCCGAGGCGGTCATCAAGCTGTATCGAGATCACGGTAATCGCAGCGACCGTAAGCGTGCCCGCATCAAGTACCTGATGGCCGACTGGGGTGTAGAAAAGTTCCGCGAAGTTTTTGCCAAGGACTACTTCGGCAAGCCACTCGTGGCACCCAAGCACGCCCCGATTACCGGTGTAGACTTGCACCTCGGCTGGCACGAACAAGGCGATGGTAATTGGTTCTACGGCATCAGCGTGGAGAATGGCCGGGTGAAGGACGATGGCACCTTGAAGCTGCGCTCAGCACTTAAAGCCATCGTGAGCCAGACGAACTGCAATGTCCGCGTGACGGCCCAGCAAGACGTGCTGCTGTGCGATGTGACTCCAGCGAACAAAGCGGTGGTCGATCAGATTCTCAAGACGAACGGCGTGCTGCCACACGGTGAATTGTCGCTGGTGCAGCAGTGGAGCATGGCCTGCCCGGCCATCCCCACCTGCCCGCTGGCGATCTCCGAAAGCGAACGCTACCTGCCGACGCTGGTGGATGACTTCGAGAAGGAACTTGTTGGACTGGGCTTGAGTGATACCCCGATCAGCCTGCGGATGACCGGCTGCCCCAACGGCTGCGCCCGACCGTACAACTCGGACATCGGCTTGGTGGGTCGCAGTGGCGACAAGTACACACTGTATGTGGGTGGCCGCATCCACGGTGATCGACTCAGTTTCGAGCTGCAAGACCTCGTGCCGAAGGATCAGATCCTTCCACGCTTGAAGAAAGTGCTGAGTGTGTACAAGACGGATCGCCACCCTGGTGAAGGCTTCGGCGACTACGTCACCCGCATGGGCAAAGATGCCGTGGAGGCGATGATCGGTGCGTAGGCTCTTCGGAGCCTGAAGCGTCAGCGAAGAAATACATCCTTCGCTGACGCTTCAGGCTCGTTCAATCACTCATCCGTGGCAAGGCTCACCGGGTACGAACCGAGGATGTGAATCTCGTCGCATAAGTCCGACACCGTCTTGATCACCTTCTTCACCTTCGGTTCTTCCTGGTGGCCTTCGAAGTCCACGAAGAACACGTACTCGCCCTTGGCATCGCGGTAAGGGAAGCTTTCGATCCACGTCAGGTTGATCTTGTTGCTTTTGAACGCATTGAGCACATCCGCCAGGCTGCCCGGCGTGTGGGCGATCTGGAACAACGCCGCCGTCTTGTCATTGCCGGTCTTCTGGCTGTCGTTCAGGGCCACCACGGCGAAGCGGGTCTCGTTCTCGCTGTAATCCTCGATGCTTGCGAACAGTGTCTTCAACCCGTAACGCACACCCGCCTGTCTGCTGGCAATCGCTGCACTGAACGGCTCGGTCTGCACCAAGCGTGCGGCGTCTGCCGTGCTGCTGACTTCGTGGGTGCTGGCCTGTGGCATGTTCTTGCTGAGCCACTGCCGACACTGGCTCAGCGCTTGAGCCTTGCTGTACACCCGGCGGACTTCCGCAGGTTGGCAGTTGGCAAGCAAGTGGTGATGCACCCGCATGCGAATCTCGGCACAGATCTTGATGCCGGGGTTCCGCACGAAGCAATCGAGCGTATCGGCAATACGACCATCGGTGCTGTTTTCGAGTGGCACGACGCCGAAGTTGGCATGCTTGCGGCCGATCTCGTCGAACACCGCTTGAATGGATCCCACCCGGCTGTACTCGGCACTCTGGCCGAAGCGTTCAATCGCGGCGATGTGGCTGTAGCTGTAGTCTGGCCCGAGGAACGCCACCCGCTGAACCGATTGCAAAGCGCGACTGCCGGAGATCAACTCCCGGAAGATGGCCTTGATCGTCACTTCCTGCAGCGGGCCTTTGTGGGCCTTGAGAATCGCCGTAAGCACGGCCTCTTCCCGTGCGGCGTTGAACACCTCGCCACCGGACTTGGCTTTTTCCTTGCCGATGAGCGAGGCCACCCCGGCCCGCTTGTTCAGCAGGTCGAGAATTTGTGCGTCGTACTTGTCGATTTCGGCGCGGAGCTTGGGAAGTTTGTTGGCTCCGTCGCCGTTGGGTTCCGATTTGCGAGACGACATGGATACTCACAGGGTGACAGGGCAAGGCAGTCTTGTTGCCATCGTAGGTTTTGTGCAGAGTGGATCAACGCTCTGCACAGCATCGGATGACGTAATGCGGTGTGATTGTAGTAGTTCTGGCGAATTTGACAGATGCCATGGTCAGAATTGCTGGACTCAAGCGGCTTCGGGCAATCCCAAACACTCGCCGTCCACGGTCACAGACAGTCCACGCTGAATGAAATTCACCATCACCACGAACTTGAACCCGCCCGCAACTTTTTCGATGGTACCCGTCATCCCGGCCATTGGGCCGTCACGCAATGTCACCGGTGTGCCAACGGTCAGGGACATATGTGATTCGACTGGCTTGCCAAGATCGAGGATACTTCGCACACGTTCGAGGTCTGTCCAGAAACGTTCTTGTTCGACCACGCGTTGCAGCGAGGCAACGCGGTTCGAGGCCATAGCTCGCCATCGCTGGTCTTCTTGAGCCATCAGAAAGATGTAGCCATCGAAAACTGGGATGTTGACGGTGCGAACTTTCTTCCCTAACAGCACTCGCTTCTTTTCACACGGCAAGTAGTAAGGAAAGCCGATCTTCAACAGATGCCGGGCGATGGCCTTTTCTTGTCTCGGCTTGGTGTGGGCAACCCACCAAAGAAGTGACTCGCATCTTCCGAAGCTTTTGTCGAAGAGATCAATCGGGCTGTGAACTGGTTCGTCGGGTAGAAATGGCATAAGGCCAAGCACTCTTCCTTATTAAGTACAGACTACTCAACACTTCAAGTAGCTACAAGTTCTTCGAGCATGACTTGGCGTGAAGGTTTCATGGCGACGCTGGAATGATCCTCAATTCCGCATCATTGTTGAACAAGGCCTGTCCCAAATACTTCGTAAATCCGGTCAGTTGCTACTATCAAGTCGTTATCGTGTTAGAGCTTGCCATCGATACCATCAGCGACGCTCCGGTTTCAGTGCTTGTTTACAGTCAATCAAGTCTCTCGATCGTTAAATCAAAGAAGTAGTGTTTGTGAAACTTACCAGCGATGTCGCTACAGTCAATTTACCAACCGGGAAGTTGCATCCGTATGGACTCCAAATTCGGCATAGCACCGTGCTGCACAGACTGTGTATCACCGTAAACACACCAAGATCAGGTATAAGCAGCTTACTTAGGTGAATCTTTCTTTTCGGGGACTTTCTTGGCCACTTCCACGATCAAGAGCTTCGCATCTTCCCGGTATACAAAGCTACCATGTGGTGATTCGAGAGCCGGTTTAAGGAACGCCATCGCATCAGCATACTTGGCACGATCGTACGCAATCTTAGCGAAGAAGTATGCGGTGTCGTAACTGACTTGCCCGGCACTGGCTGAGGTACTCAACGCTTTCTCTGCTTCGTCGAGTCGACCAGATTTGTAGAGCACCCAACCGTAGATGGAAAACGCAGCCGGTGACTTGGCGAACTGCGCGGTCAATGCCTGACCCAGTTCGATGCTCCGCTTCTTTTTCTTTTCGTCGGTCGATTCACTGAGGACCAAGCACAGGTTGCCAATAGCGAAGAGACTGTTTGGCGAATCTTTGTACATAGCTTCAAGGAGAGTTTCCGCTCCTGTGTAATCTTTTTTGTACAGCAGATAAAGTGCTTTACCTGCGTTGTTTT
>JBBRME010000150.1:0-10620 GCA_038230995.1 Gemmatales bacterium | reverse complement strand
CACTGATCCTTCGGCAGCAGTGCCGGATTGGGTTTTTTCCCTCCAAACGAGCGTCCGGTGTTAGCCCGGCCCGGAAGGGCCGGGGACTAATGCAAAACACCCTAAGCCCCGAAGTGGGCGTCCGGACTCGTACCGATCGCCCACTTCGGGGCTTCTTGAAAAGACACCGAAATCCGGCCCTTCCGGGCCGGGCTAACACCGGTCGGCCCGTCGGGCCTAAAACACGCCATGATACAGCCCATCGCTGAAGCTTCCGGCTCGTTATGATGCAACCCGTCGCTGACGCTTCCGGCTCGTCATGATGCAACCCGTCGCTGACGCTTCCGGCTCGTCAAAATGCAACCCGTCGCTGACGCTTCCGGCTCGTCAAGATGCAATCCGTCGCTGACGGCCAACCGCAGTTCAGTCGGGCCTTGCTGAGGGAACGGTACAAAAAGAAACTCACCGAAGTTGCTTCGGTGAGTTTCTGAGCTGGCATGAGTGGAGGGTCGGGCGTAGTGAAACCAGCGGGTTCAACCCGCCGGTTCACCTGTTACCAAGTCCACATCAGCGAGAACGTGATGCCCTGGGCGAAGAAGTCGGTCGTTCGCAGGATCGGGGTGCCAGGGCGAACTCCGCTGATGGCCGTAGGTGCTGGCGTGATCGGGAAGTTCGGGATACGGGTGACATCCAAGCCGGTGTCGATCTGCCCAGCCGGGCGAACCACACTGTTCGCGTAGATGATGTTGTAGCCAACGCCGAACCTCAAGCGTTCGGTCAGGTTCAAGCCGACGGTCAGGCCGACGTCAGGCACGACACCAAAAGCATACTGACTGTATCGTCCCGCGTTGGCCCCCGGCAGTACCAGCAACCCGCCATTCGCCCTCGTCACCGTACCGTTCGTGTTGTTCAGTGCCTGACTACCGCTGAGCTCCACAATCTGATTCATGGAACCCAAGCCGACCGTAGCCCGACCCTGCAGGTACCACCAACCACGATTCATCTCCGCGGCCAAGCCAAGGTTGACGCCATAGAAGTGGTTCTCGGTGCGGAAACGATCCGTCACCACTCCACCGTTGACGGTAGGTACACCTACGCCGGTGTTCGAGTTAGGAGTACGTTGGAAGGTCTCGGTGATCTGCAAGGATTCCGACAGATTCAAGTAGCGGAAGCCAAGCAACGCATCAACACGATTGCAACCAAGGCACCAGATCCCCCGGCGGATGTTGGCCTCAGCACCCCACAGGCTTGTTTCAGAAACAATCGCTGCGGAGCCCGTGCTCAGGCCAGGCGATGTAATCAGTTGGCTGAAGTTCGAGTTCGAGTTCACGTTGAAAAACGGCCGAGCCAGCACGGGGTACTGATCGGACGATGCACGGAACTCGCTGCCGTTGCGACCGAGGAACCAGATGTTGCCGTCGACGGCCCATGCGTCGTTCAGTCTGTACTGGGCACCGAATCGTGCCCCGCTGTGCAACGTATTCGTCGGAGTTTGATTCCCGTAAACGACTTGAGTATCGCCCTGACCGAGGATGCCGTTGAACTGCGGGCTGCTCGTGGTAAGTAACGGTGGCAGGCTCTGGGCACGCACAAACCACAGCAGATATTCACCTGTCAGTGTCAGCCGATCACTTAAAACTGTCTGATTCAATACTTGGCGAACACGCGGGAAAAGCGGATCACCCAAGCCCCAGTAGGGGTCGCCGAGGCGTGGTGCTTGAAGCAATCCACCGTCAGCGGCAATGGCAGCGGGTGCCGATGGAGCAGCATAGGCTGCACCCGGCGGGCATGGCATGTCGGGGCTGATCGGGCTGGGGATCGACCCACCAAGGTTCATCGGTGGAGCAGAGTGATGCGTGTACGGGTAGCTTTGGCCGATGACTGGCCCGGTGATCACTGGCGTGCCCATCGAACCCGGTTGCGGGTTGATGACCGGTACGCCGGGGAACGGCTGCGGCGAAACAACAGTGCCCGGAATTGTCGGGGCTGTAACACCAGCACCGCCAGGATTACGTAGCTCGGTGACGTTCGGTGTGCCTTCAAGCGGGCGTGGTTGTGGCAGAGTACCACCACCCGTTGGTGGTGGCGTTTGCCGGGCTGTTGGCCGTGGCTTAAAAAGCGGTGCGACGCTGTAGTCGGGGGCGGCCCCGCGAACAACCGATTCTCGAGACTCAACCGGAACGGCTTTGCCAAGCTGCACGCCGGGAGATTGAGCGAAGAGTGTCGCCATCGACCAAGTAAATCCGCAAACTGCAAGAAGAATTCGCTGCATGACCATCCTCCTGACACGATCCTGCGCACCATCGGCGTTGCGAGACGTTCCGTGTCCGTAGCCGGTTCATCGGCCAGTTGGTTTGTGCAACCACGTGAGAAGCTAGGAAGCCTGGCAAAAAACGCGATGGAGGATTCGCGCTACAACGATTGATGTCGACATTCGGATTAGTGAAGCTGGGCAATGTGGTGCTATGTGCTGCGGGATGGCAAGTCACGGGGTTGGCGTTGAAAGTAGAGTTTGGCTGAAGAGAACCCCTGTACAAGCCGATGAAAGTCGTGAAGCAAGTGCTTTCAACTCACCCATACTGGAGCAGGACATGGTCGTCCGCTTTCTCACCACGAAGGTGCTTCCGGCCGTGTCCGTTGGTGCCGTAGCGCTTACGGTGTATTGCACCACGGCAAGTGGCTTCTTCCCTCCGATTCCGATAGCTTCGGATACGATCATCACGATTCCTACCGTGTCGCCCATCGTACCCGTGATACCCGTGCCACCAACACCAGTGGTGCCACCACCAGTCATGCCACCGCCGTTTGTAACGCCGACGACCTGCGTGAAGCCGCCAGTGATTGTCGACCCACCAATCCAACCTGAACATTGCCAGGTACCAGAGCCAGCCACGATCACGGTGGGCCTCATCGGTCTGGGTGCCCTGGGTGCAGCGGCCCTCCGCAAGAAGTTCGGCAAGCCGACGACCGACACGCAAGCCAGCTAAGGGTGACGTCGCACCAAGCCCCCGACCGCCGCAGGGATACCCCCTACCGAGCTTGCTCGGCACCTGCGGCGGCTTTTTGCTGCGCGGTCAAAGTGAACGACTCAAGCGGTGTCGATGACTTTTCCAATTGCTCGACCACATCAATGGCTCGACAGAAACAGTTCTTGTAGCACTTCAGCACTTCATCCAGCCGCTTCGTAGTGTTGGCGATGCCGTGGTATGTGCGAAACTTGGAGATGGCTTTGAGCGGTAACTCAGGCTGGCCCGGGTCGAACTCCCACGGGTGAACGTAAAGCATACTTGGTTGATTTGTCCGCTGCATCTGGGCCACGCCAGCCTTGAGACAGGCCAGCGGAAACAGCCGAAAGTACCCACCACCAGCGACGGGCCAGTTGCGCCCAAGGCCGCGATACGTGAGCGGCGGCAGTTCAAGGATCCTGCCAGTGCTGCCTTGCAGCCAGTACGGAAAGCGCGGGGCATCGGGCACGCCGTAGCGGTCGTGTCGCACGGAAAAGATGCTGCTGTCGTACTTCAAGCCAGACTGAATCAAGACATCCACCGCCCATGCTGTCAATCGAGTGACACTGAACGTGGGAGCACGAAAGCCGAGCACTGGCACCCCGGCACATTGTGAAAGTGTGTCAATGCTTTGTCGCAAGTCAGCTGTGAAACTCTCCGGCGTCATCCGGTGTATTCGCAAATGCTGATGGCTGTGCGTGCCGATCTCATGCCCGGCGGCAGCGATGTCCTGCACCAATTTTGGATGACTCTTGGCAATCTCGCCAACGATGTAGAACGTGGCCAGTACATCGTGAGAAGCTAATTGACCGAGCAACCGCCGCGTGGTGGACTCCATCCGCTGGGCGTAAGTGGCTTGCAATTCGGAGGACACGGTGAGGTGTGCAGCGGCTTCAATACGGTGATGCTCTTCTATGTCGAAACTCAGAACAACTGGCCCAGGCATGTACTCGTCTCGCGGGAATGTGCAGGCAGTGTAGTGCAACAGTGAGTGCTGTGTGTTAAAGCGTGAACTGGTTCGGTGTCCCTCAGAATTATCAAGCCGAAGTTGGCTCGATTCTGCCAGTTCAGGCACCAAGTAAAAATTGCTCTCCCCCTGTAAGAAATCCTTTGGTAGAGTCCCGCACCTTTGATTGGCACCGGCGGGTTTCGCTCGAGATTCCGTGTCAGGCAAAGGAACAGCGGGCAAGGAGGCTCGCGTGTCGCGCCCCTGGCGTCTTCGCCACAAACTTGTATTCGGTCTGGCTTTAGTGCTCCTTTGCGTGGCGCTGTTGCTTGGCGGAGCCGTGTACGGGTTGTCGAGCCTGTTTGAAAGTGCGGACTCAAACCAGTGGAAGATCAATGAAATGCGGGCCGTGATGGTGGTTCGAGATACCATCGTGGCCATCAATACACAGGCCCCGCCATCGCATGCTGATGACCGCCGAAGCGAACCAGCCCGAGAACGCGACCATATCAATCAGATGTACGAGCAGGCCCACAACGCGTTCCTTGGTTACACACAGACACACTTAGACAGCCAGCGAAACAAGCTTGATCCGGACGGCGGGGACTACGAACGTGCTCAGATCCAGTCGATGACCAAGGAGTTCGATGCACTGGTTACGGCGATTGAAACGACCAAACAGCCACGAATCGACAACGCGACCTTGTTGAATGACCCTGATGTGCGGAAGGCTCAGCAGAAGCTTGTACAGTACTCGACCGACTTGTACGCCCATCTGTACGACGACGTGCATGCCAGCTTCGAACGATCCAAGGCGGATCACCGCCGCAGCCTGTACATCACCGGTAGTGCCACGACACTGGCACTTGTGCTGATTCTCACGCTGCTCTACTACTTCCGTGTTTGGGTCTTTCAGCCGATCAAGGAGCTGCAAGCGGGGGTCATGCGGGTACACAGCGGGAACTTTGATCAACCGATCAAGCTCACCTCGCAGGATGAGCTTGAAGAGCTGGCCAACGAATTCAACGCCATGACGGTGCGCCTGCGGGACATTTACAAGAGTCTCGCCCAGCAAGTGAACGAACGAACCCGGCAGTTGGTACGCAGCGAACGCATGGTGAGCGTCGGGTTTCTGGCGGCAGGCGTGGCCCATGAAATTAACAATCCATTGGCGTCGATTGCCTTCTGCAGTGAAGCCTTGGAACGCCGTTTGCGAGATGTGTTGATCCGCAACCCGACGGATGCAGAGACGGTGAGTAAGTACCTAAAAATGATTCAGGATGAGGCCCAGCGTTGCAAGCAGATCACCGAAAAACTGTTGAACTTCAGCCGAACGGGTGGTCGTCGGGAGCCAACGGAACTGAACGGGCTTGTGGCTGATGTCCTCGAAGTAGCGAAGCACCTGCCGAACATCCGTGGCAAGAACATCACCTTCCAACCGGAAGGGCAGGTCACGGCACTGGTGAGTGGCCCGGACATCAAGAGCGTGGTGTTGAACATGGTGGTGAACGCGCTGGACAGCATGGAGGAAGGCGGCAAGTTGCAAGTGGCTTTGGTGACGCGAGGCGAATTCGCCGAGATGAGCTTCAATGACTCGGGCTGCGGCATGACCAGTGAAGTGCTCGAACATATTTTCGAGCCGTTCTTCACCCGCAATCGCACCGGCAACGGCACCGGGCTAGGTCTGAGCATTAGCCATCAGATCATTGATCAACACGGCGGAACGATTTCGGTGAGCAGTCCTGGCGTGGGGCAGGGCAGCACCTTCCTGGTGCGCTTCCCGTTGATGCAGAAGGAAACTCGGACGGATAGCGGTAATTCGGCAGTGCCCGCCCCACATCGGGCCACTGTCACGCGGAGTCAGGCGGCCTGACCTGCACTGGTACGGAAGACCCAAGACTTGTGACCACGGATTGGTCCTGGCTGGAGACGACACTTGAGTACAGCACTGAACCGACTTCGGATTCTATTCGTGGACGACGAGCGTTCGCTTCAGGAATTCATGCGCACGGAACTGCCACGGCTGGGGCACGACGTAACCGTGTGTCCGAACGGCACCACGGCCTTGCAAGCCATTGCCATGCAGTCGTATGACGTGGCCATCCTCGACATCCGCATGCCGGACATGACCGGCATTGATGTGCTGCAACGCCTCAAGCAAGTGTCGCCCGATACCGACGCCGTGATGATGACCGGCTACGCCAGTGAAGAAAGCATGGTGCAAGCCATGCGACTGGGGGCGTGCGATTATCTGCGCAAGCCTTGCAAGATGAGCGAGATTGAAGCTGTATTGTTGCGGGCTGCCGACAAGAAAAGACTGAAGACCAAAGCCGCCGCATTGGAAGCCCGAGTGCAGGCCGCCGAAGGCCCAGCGGGGTTGATCGGCAGTAGCCCGGCGATGCAACCGATTGTGCAGTTCGTGGAGCAGTTTGCACCAACCGATGCCCGAGTGCTGATTACCGGCGAGACTGGCACCGGCAAAGAAGTGGTGGCTCGTGCGATCTACCTGCGAAGCAAGCGGGCCGACATGCCGTTCATCCCTGTGAACTGCGGTGCACTCTCGAACACGCTGGTGGAATCGCAACTCTTCGGACACAAGAAGGGGTCGTTCACCGGAGCTGACCGCGACCACAAGGGCTTCTTTGAAGTGGCCAACGGTGGCACGCTGTTTCTCGATGAACTTGGCGAACTCGATCAAAACGTGCAGGCCAAGCTGCTGCGATTCCTGGAAGCCGGGGAGATTCAGCGACTCGGCGATAACCAGCCAATCATCGTTGATGTGCGGGTGATCTGCGCGACCAATAAGAACCTCAAGAAGATGGTCGAGGAGCGTCGCTTCCGAGAAGACCTTCTCTATCGGCTCAACAAATTCCCGATCCATCTGCCACCGCTGAAGGATCGCAAGCAAGACATCCCGAGCCTGGCGATTCACCTTCTCGCCCGCACGGCAAAGCGTTCCACCGAAGTGATGGCCGACATGTTTTCGCAGGAAGCCCTGCAAACATTGATGGCCTACGACTGGCCAGGCAACGTCCGTGAATTGGCCAACGCCATGGAGTATGCGTGGATCGTCTCCGGTGGTGCGCAGCCGATTGCCTCGCATCACATGCCGCAGGATGTACGCTCGGGCCGCACGACTCCATCGGGTTACGGCACGATGTCGGTACAACCACATGCCTACGGGCCAACACTGCCGATGAATGCCCCGATGGGTTATCCGCCGATTGGCAGCGTGCAACAGGCCCCGGTGTCGGACAGCACAACTCGCAGCCTGGCCGATGTGGAAATGGACTACATTCTGCAGACTTATGCAAAGAACAAGTACAACAAGCAGCGCACCGCCGATGAACTCGGTATCAGCCTGAAGACGCTCTACAACAAGCTGCACAAGTACGAAGAAGAACGTTCGATGCGGGTCGCTGGTTAGGTTTAGGGCGAGCCGGTGACGTCAGTCACCGGGTTCTCCTAACCGAACAACTCCACTATCAAGTTTGATGAGTCATTCTCCATCTGTACGTACTTGAACTCGGCACGCTTGCCAACTTCGAGCGTGCCGTACTCATCACCAAAACCCAACGCCTTGGCTCCGTTGATGGTCAACATCTCCAGCACGAGTTGCGGGTCAACGCCAAGGTTAAAGAGAAACTTCGCTTCGTTCCACACGCTGAGGTCGGGGTTCGAGGCAAGGCTATCGGTGCCGAGGGCCACGTTCACCCCGTCAGCTAGCATCTCCTGGAACGGGTGCGGTTCATGACCAAAGGCGGCGTGAGTGCGCGGGCAGTACACCACGCTTGCAGTTTTGGGAAGCGACCGCCAATGCTCTGGCTTCAAGTAGTTCCCATGCGCAATCACGAACCGCTTGACCCGATGAGCCACCGCAAGAATCTCGTCCAGCTTCAGCAACTCAGTTGGATGCCACGCCCCCAGTGATTGCAGGTAAGGCACGAATGGCCCGGTGCGATGCTCCAGTAATTCGAGTTCTTCCTGACTCTCCGCCAGATGTGTACACACAGTGTCGTGGCTTTGCAGCGAGTTAAAAATCACACGCCCGGCACTGTACGAGGCATGAGGACTTAGGCCGCGTTGGAACGCCGCTGGTTCATTCAACCACGCTCGCCCGGCATCCGCTGCGGCTGTTCCACGCTCCGTGCCAAGGCCGATGAGTTCGCGGAAGACCACGCCGGACAGCTTTGCTTGCTGTAACTCTGCCCAACTCCCACCGTCGAAACTGATGTCGCCCACCAGCGAAGTGCCGGATTGAATTAACTGCTCGATGCCGCGATCTACGTCGTGTTGAATCTGTTCTGCTGGGCGTGTCTGTCGATAGCCCACAACTCCACGAAGCCAGTCGGGCAGGGGGCGCTTGGGTGGAAGCAACCCGGCGGCTCCGGTGAGGTCGAGGTGGGTGTGCGCATTGACCAATGCGGGAATGAGTGCCACATCACCGAGATCCTGCGTTGGTGTCGCCTTACCATGTGGTTCCACCGCCACGATACGGCCATCATGTACGGTGATGCACCCGCCACGTAATGGTGGCGAACTGACGGGGACGAGCCACGCTGCTGTGACACAAACTGTTGACATAGCTGCTGTTCTAGCTCTTTTTCAGCAACTTCTCGATGGGTGTGCCTTCGCTGTACTTCACCGTACGGCCAATTGGCGATTGCTGGATCGTGTCGTGCTGAATACCGAGCGACGAAAGAATCGTTGCGCTCAAGTCTTCCACTGTCACCGGATCAGCGACGGACTCCTTGGCTTTCTTGTCGGTGCTGCTCATCATCACGTTCGGGTTGCTGGGCTTGGGGATGATGTCCGGGTTTGTCTCGCCAATCACTTGTCCACTACGCAAACCACCACCACCGATGGCCACGCTGAAGCCCATCGGCCAGTGATCGCGCCCACCAACACCGTTGATCGAAGGTGTCCGCCCAAACTCACCAAGGCAAATGACCATCGTGCTGTCCAGCAGTTTGCGATCCTTCAAGTCCTTCATCAGCCCGGCGAAGGCCGGGTCGAGAATCTTGTTCTGCTGAGCGCAGAACTCATGGTTATTGGCGTGGGTGTCCCACCCGGCCAAAGTGACCTCCACGCAACGCACGCCCACTTCCGTGAGCCGACGAGCTGCCAGACAAGCCCGACCAAAGGGCGTTTCGCCGTACAGTTTGCGGGTGGCCAGCGGTTCTTGTGAAACATCGAACGCTTTGAGTTGTTCGGACGACATCATCGCCCGGGCCTCGGCCATGGTGCGTCGGTGGCCCGTCGCTTCACTGGTTTTGCCCCGACCCTTGGCGAAGGCACCCTCGACCACATCCAAGTGCGTCAGCCGTTGTTTGTCCCGCTCCGCGGTGTGATAAGACTTGGTATCGGGCACCGGCTGGGCAGGGTCGTCCGTCAGGAAAGCATCGAGCTTTTCACCGAGGAATCCCCCACGTGCTGGCCATTGCGAACTGAGGATCGACACATGGCGAGGAATGTCGGTGCCGAGGCTTGGCAGTTCATGACAGATGATCGAGCCGATCGACGGATGCGTGATGGTCGGGTCGGGCCGGAAGCCAGTCTTCAGTGTGTACGTTCCGCGTTCGTGGTCGCCCTCTTTGCTGGTCATTGAGCGGATGAGCGACAGTAACTGCATCTGCTCGGCCAGCAATGGCAAACCTGAAGCGAGTTCGATCCCCTTCACGCTGGTGCTGATGGCCGTTGGTCCCCCGCTGAACTGGCTCTTGGGTTTGGGGTCGAACGTCTCCAATTGGCTCGGCCCGCCCTGCATCCACAGGATGATCACGGACTTGGCACCGGTGCCCTTGGCCTGAGGTTTCTCGGCGGCGCGGGCCAGTTGCCACGCCATCGGCGTGAGCCAAGCTGCCCCGGCCACGGTGCCAAGGAATGATCGGCGAGTGTGGCTTAGTGTCCCCATGCGAACTCCGTGCTGTTCACCAGCGCCCAGTAAATGTCTTCGAGCTTTTGCATCCGGTTCATAGTGTTGTCGTCCTTCATGAACTTCAGGAAGTGTTCGCTTTCCGCAGTGGTCGGTCGGCGAGTCAACACTGAGAGATACGCAGCTTCAATGGCCTTGGCGTTGTCTTGTGCAAGCCATGCAATGCGGGTGCTGCTGTTCAGCGGGTTTTGCTTGATCTTCTCCGACACCAGTTGGCCGTTCATCAGGATCAGGCGTTGGGTAATGGTGCCGCCGTGTTCCTCGAATTCGTTGTTGCCGTCGTCGCCGTAGCGTTTCAGGAAGTTGTTCTCTTGGCCAAATTTCATGAGGCGAAGGAGGATGTGCGTCTGCGCGTTCATCGTGCTGACCGACGCCGCTTGCAGCGTCGCCCCGCTCACTTGTTCAGGTCGCAACCGCACCAATGGATACACAGCCCAGGCTTTCTCGTGGGCTTCGGTGATGTCGAACTCGGCACTGGAGGCCAGTTGATACACCCGGCTGGTGGCGATGGTGCGGATCAACCAGCGGAGATCGTAACCATGGGCGATGAACTCCTTGGCCAGTTGCGTCAGCACGCGGTCGCCAAGGTTCGGTGGGCGGTCGCTGGGGTTGTCTTCGGGGTCGAGATTGTCGATGGGTGAGACCAGCGGAGTACCGAACAGGTTGGCCCAAACCCGGTTCACCGCTGCCCGTGCGAAGTACGGGTTCTGCTGGTGCGTGACCCAGGCCGCCAGTCGCTCCCGGCGTTCGCCAGT
>JBBRME010000149.1:0-10691 GCA_038230995.1 Gemmatales bacterium | reverse complement strand
CCGCTTACTGCGCTTCGCTCCGTGCGCGGCTCTTTGCCGAAAAACAAAGGCGCACCCCAGCGTGATCTGTGATCCATGGTTGTGTATGTGAGCAAGACTGATGCTCGTGACAATTCCGTGCTTGCTAGAATAAGCGAACTGTCGCAGAATCGTGACACAAGATTTCTGCGTCGGCGTCGAAGACTCTAACAGGGTCGAGGTGAGGCATGTCAACCGTTTTCCGCATCGCGTGGCTTTGGCTGCTTGTTGTTCCCTTTTTTGCTACCGCACAAAAAGTTGGTCAGCCCGTGCAGCCCGGCGAAGGCCCACCGATAGAAACGCTGCGTCGCATGGCCGCTCAATTAGGCACCGGCCAGAGCAACATGCCTAAGATCAACGCGGAGACACTCGAACTTGCTAAGCAGTTCCTCAAAAACAATCCGCAGATCATGAACGACCCCGCCATGCAGGAGCAGGTTCGGCAGATGCAAGCACAGATGAAGCAGAACCCGGATGCGTTCCGCAAGCAGTTCGAGCAGAACAACACGCTCACAAAAGAGCAACTTGATCAATTCCGCAAACAGTTCGAGAATCAGCCCAAGCCGAACATCGAAGACGGCCCGCAACCCGTGAAACCGCAAACCCTCCCGAACGGCGACCCAAGAACGAATCCGCCGAACAATCAGGAGCAGAACGGAAAGCTTGATCCCAACCCGAAACAGGGCGGTGCGAACGACCCCTTCACAAAGCAACAACAGGAACGCCAGCAACGCGAACAGCAAGCCCGCAACAGCGAGGGCTACCGCAGCATGGCTGGGCTTTGGGAGAAGAACGTCGGCTCGCTCGATAAGACCCCCGCGATGAAGCGAACCCTGACGGACATGTTCGGTGGCACCGGTGGCCAAGGCAAAGGCTTCGGCAATGGCGGCTTTGGCAACAACTTTGGCAACACAGGCAACGGCAGCACCGGCTTCGCCAACTGGTTCAAGAACAGCTCATGGAACGGCCCACCGAGTTGGTTGAGCAACATGAACCTCGGCAACCGCTTCAACTTTGGTGGCAACATGCCAAACATGAGTGCGCCGTCGGTGCCGAGCTTCGGTGGTGGTGGCTTTGCACTTGGCAGTTTCGCTGGCTTTGGCACCATTGGCATCGTGATCCTGTGCATTATTGCTGCCGCGCTCATCGCCTTCGTGCTGTACCGGTACTGGCCACAAATCCAAGCGATGCGCAGCAAGCCAACGTCACTGCCTGGAGCAGGCGAGTGGCCCGTCGATCCACGTGATGTGCGTGACCGCGACACCCTGATTCAGGCCTTTGAATACGTCAGTGTGTTTCTCTGTGGCGATAGCGCTAAGGTGTGGAACCATGCCACGATTGCCGCCGCGTTCGTGGATCGCATCCCCAAGTCTGCTGGCTACGCCGAGCCGTTGGCTAGGTTGTATGCCCGTGCCCGCTACACCCCAAACCATGAACTGTTTACCCAGGCGGACATCGCCGAGGCTCGTGGTTATCTCTGCCAACTCGCAGGGGTTTCCAACGAATGAGATTGTTCCTTCTCGTTCTGTGCCTGGCTAGCACTGTGCAGGCGCAGGCTCCAGCAAAACCGATCAACATCCCGCCGGTCGATGGTGGCTCACAGTTGTTTCGTGGCTTGTTGCACCTGAACAAGATCGAGCCGGTGAGCCTGCGTGATGTTCAGCGCAACGGCTTTGAGTACGACAAACTTATCGTCGTCTGCATCGGTGATCCGAACAGTCCTGCCGCAACGACGGTCATTCGCTCGACGCTTAGCCGAGGCGGTGCCGTGCTGTTTTGCAGCCAAGGCACGAACAACGTATCGGGGTACTTCCCGTCTGCTGCCGATGTTCGAGTCGTGTCGAATATGGCAATTCAGCCTGATACGGAATACTGTTTGGTACAGCCCATCGCCCCGAATGCATTTGATCAACTTGTGATGAGGAACGGGCTTCTCCCGGCGTTTGACCTGTTCACAGGCTTCGACAAAATCGAATCGGCTCCGCTCAGTGCTTTGGACATCCGTACTCGACCCAAAGAACTCGCCAGAAACATTGCGGAGTATCCGAATTCCATCGTGATCCCATCACCGCAAGGTCGTTTGGTGGCTGCAACACACCGGACGCTGGCGGCAGCAGGAACCGGCGACCGTAAGAACCCCTACCGCTGCCTGCTCATCGCCGACCAGTATCTGTTCGCCAACTTCAGCCTATATACCTCCGGGCGTGAACTGAACCCGACCGACAACTTGAAGTTTGCCAACCGCACCGTGCAGTGGTTGCAGTCGCTACCGGACGACGAAAAGCGTACGAAGTGCCTGTTTCTGGAAAACGGTCAGGCACAAATGAAGTTCGATGAGTTCGAGTTCTCGTCAATCCCGCTGAATGACCTACCGCCGCTGCCCGATCCGCCACTGCCGGAGATCGACCCGTTCGACCCAGAGTTCCAACGCAAGATCGCCGATGCAGGGAACAACTTCCTCGATGAAATCGAGACCAAAGACCTGATGGGCGAGCTGATGGATCGCAACCCCAATGCCCGGCGGGATGTGTACACGGTTGTTGCCGTGGTGGCGGCGATCATCGGCTACCTGATGCTGCGTCGCCGGGCGGTGCTGGGCAACAACCACAAAGCCGATTACCGCCCTCGGCCGCGTGATCCACAGCAACTGGGGCCGAAAGTCATCCCCGGTGGGCTGGGCCATCGCAAGCTGGAACTCCTGCGGTCATCAAACTACGGCCCGGTGTTCCGAGAATTTACGCTGCGGTTGTTCCAAAGCCGAGGGCTACCCGGTTTGTATGCCAGCACCACACTGCCCAAAGTCATCTACGATGTCCGCCGACCGGACTTTCTCCGCGAAGCGATGGCTGCTGTATGGAAGTCTCTGCAAAGTGCTAAGCCAATCACCTACAGTCAATGGAAGACGCTCGAACCCTACTTGAATGCCCTGGATATGGCCGCGACCGATAACCGCTGGTGGTTTGAAGGCTGGTCACAAGAGAACACCGCATGACTCATGATCGACCGTTGGTTGCGGCCCGGATTTCGAGCCACGAAGAACCACCCGAAGCCGATTTGCTGCCAGGACGGGAGCTGGCCGCACTGGCCAGCAAGCTTCTCGTGGAGGTTCGTGGGCAGGTGGCACGCGTGGTCGTGGGTGCGGAGGCGGTGACCGAGCAACTGTTGATCGCCTTGCTCGCCGGTGGGCACGTGCTGCTGGAAGGTGTACCTGGCGTGGCTAAGACCACGTTGTCCAAAGTGTTCGCCAAGTTGCTGGGTTGTGAATTCCAGCGGGTGCAGTTCACGCCGGACTTACTGCCATCGGACGTGACCGGCACCAGTATCCTCGACCGTTCAAAGAATGACTTTGTACTGCGGAAGGGGCCGATCTTCTGTCAGGTTCTGCTGGCCGACGAAATCAACCGTGCCCCGGCGAAGACGCAAGCAGCACTCCTCGAAGCCATGCAGGAATACCAGGTGACGGTGGACGGGCAGACCATCCCGCTGCCCCGGCCCTACATGGTCATGGCCACGCAAAACCCGATTGAACAAGAAGGCGTGTATCGTCTGCCGGAAGCCCAGCTCGACCGCTTCCTGCTTCGCATCGAGATGGGCTACCCCGGCTTCCAGCATGAAGTGAACATGCTGAAGCTGCACGGCAAACCGATTGTTGATCCACCGTCGATGTTCACACCCGATGTCATCCTCGACTTGCAGGCCAAGCTGCCGCATGTGTTCGGCAAAGAAACGTTGTTCACGTACATCGTGCAACTGGCCGAGGCCACACGGATTCATCCGGATGTGGCGCTGGGGGCCAGCCCGCGTGCCGCGCTGAGTTTGCTCCGTTGTGCCCGGGCTCGGGCTGCCTTAGCTGGGCGACATTACGTGACGCATGAAGACGTGCAGAAGGTGGCCTACGGCGTGCTTGGCCACCGCTTGATCCTCCGACCCGAAGCCGAGATCGAAGGTCGAAGCGTGTCCGACGTGGTGAAAGACGTGCTCAAGCAGGTGAAGGTGCTCGATAGCATTTGACTTCGGCGAAGTCGGGGTACGGTAACGTAGGTCGATCTCGCTGAGATCGACAGATAGTCCCGACTTCGGCGTAGTCGGGGTACGTTGTGGCGTAGGTCAATCTCGCTGAGATCGACAGATAGACCCGACTTCGGCGTAGTCGGGGTACGTTGTAGCGTAGGTCGATCTCGCTGAGATCGACAGATAGACCCGACTTCGGTGACGGCCGGCTTAGCTTGAGCGCGAACAATACTGATGCCTCCAGCGTAGGTTCCAGCATGAGTAATAACGTGAAGATCGGGCTGACCGTAGCAATTTTGGTGGTAGCCGTGTTCGGCTTCACCATCATTAATCGTGGAGCGAATACATCCGACGACGACGACGAAATTAAGAAGAAGGAAAAGGACGCGAACTCGGAGATCAACACCAAGGCCGTGCTCGGATTCGATTTCGACCCCAAACTCATCACATACGATCCCACGTCTCCTTTCACCATACTTCGTGAGCACCAAGGCTACTACGAACGCGGCGAACATCAGGTGACCTACTGGGTCTGGAACCCGAACCCTGAACCGCTGATTGTGACGTTCCTCAACACCAGTTGTGCCCGTTGCAAGTATGCCGATATCGCCCTACCGGCGGAACCTGCGCTGCGCGGAGCCGATTTGCCTGACGCTGCCGGGGCGTTGCTGGGCAGCACCACCGGCTTCAGTTACGATCAAACTCAGTATGCCGAGCGGAAGAAACTCGAAGCACAGATCCCGGCGGCGAAGTGGGTACGCATCGAAGCCGGACAGAAGGATCAAACTGCGGAGATCCCGGCGGCGGTCAGTCCTAGTCGACCCACCTGGGCGATTGTTCGGCTGAACATGAACGTGGCCGAGACGAAGAACTTCCAGGCGATGATCGGCTTCCGAATGCCCAGCATGAATTCGCCGTTCCCGAAGGTCTTCACCGTGGATGTGGTGAAGGTGCAGCCGTACGAGGTCTATCCGGGGGCAATTGACTTCAAAGAAGTACCGGAATCGACCCTCAAAGTGAACGACACGATTTACTACTGGAGTCCATTGTTGCCGAACAATGGGCCAGATGGTGAGCGTATCAGCTTGCCAAAGTCACCCGCTACCCGTGGCGATACGCACCTGGTGTTCGATGCACCGATCCCGATGACGGATCAAGAGTGTCGTGAGTTGGGCGACCGCATGACGGCAGGGCGCAAGGGCGGCCTCATGACTGTGCGTGTGCGTGGCGGATACAAGTACAACTTCAGCTTGGTACGTAACATACCCAACCCGGCAAAGCCCGGCGAGACCCTGCAACTTGGCCTTGGGCCAACCGAACGATCTGTGGAAATGGTGCCGGAGTACGGCACGGTGGACATCGTACCCAAGGTTGTGATCCGCGCGGTTCTGCTGGGTGCAGTGAGCTTGGAAGAAGGATCGCAACTTGACCTGGGTTCTTACCTGACGGGCGATGGCATCGAGAAATCATTCCGGCTGTTCAGCGATCAAGCGGGGTTGGAACTGGAGGCCATGCCAGAGTTGTGCGAACCGAAGATTCTGAGTTTGCAAGCACTGACGAAACCGGAAGTGAAGAACACGCGGATTTACTGGACGGGCAAAGTGAAGATCGAACCGAACCAGGGTGGTGGTGTGCTCGATGCCAATGCCACCATTGTTTTTCGTATCAAGGGAACTGGTCAACTGGTGCGCATCAAGATTACGGGCACCGGCCGAAGCTAAGGCTCATTGGAAGTGCCAAGTTCGCTGGTTGGCTCGTCGCCGATACCTTGCATGTAACCAACGGAACCATCCGGCATCGTGGGGGCGGCGGACATGCCCGAGTGGGAATCACTGGTTTTGCTGATCGCAACGATGATCGGCTTGATCTCACCCGAAATCACATCAAGCACGACGCACGTCTTCGGGTTCGCACGGAACAACGCACCGGGGTTGGCCACGATGGTTCGCCCCGTGCGGTGCTGCTCCCGGACATGAGTGTGGCCGTAAAAAACGTAGTCGAAGTAATCGGCCCGTTCAAGTTGATGGAGTTGATGCCGTTCGTGGGAATGCACCCAGGCGATACGCTTGCCAGCCAGTTCAATGGCCCCGAAACTGTCGTTGTACCACCCGCCGATGGATTTGATGGCCGCGGCCAGGCGAACGCGGTCTTTATCCCAGTTGCCGAAGACGAAGTGTGTGGGGATCTCCTTGAACGCCAGAACCGTTTCCGGTGATTCAATGTCGCCGCAATGCAGGATCAACTCGACGCTTTGCTCGGCCAACAAACGGACGGCTTCAGCAATCGTTTCGATTCGATCATGCGTATCGCTAACGACGCCAATCCGCATTCCAACCTCGACGGCAAAGCTCTCTTTTCAACCGACGGTTGAACTGTTGGGCCTACGATAACAGATTTGCCGAGAATTGGGGAGGGCGTGACAGGATTCAAAATGGATCGGATGGTTACTTCTCCAACTTTGGGTGATCCAAATCGAGCCGATAGAGCACTTGGTTGTAGTTGTAGCGCGGGGTGCGATGCGGGTTGCCGGAGAAGTCGTTGGTGTACGTTCCTTCGAGATAGACATACTGCCCGCGGTCGAGGAACGGGTGCTGCACCACGTTGTAGAAAGTCTGCTTGTCGTGTGTGATGATCTTCGTGGCGATTGCGAACGGCCCGGTTGGATGTGCGGCTTCTGCGTACCACACTTCGCCAAGCAATGAACTGTTGCCACCGAGTTGACCAGCCACCAGAATCCAGCATTTGCGATGGGCATTCCAGCGGACGGAACCACTGTGCAGTTCGATCTGCTTGCGGTCACCTGTCGGGCAGAAGCGGGCATGCTTCGCATCAAGTTTGCCAGCCTTCACGAGTGCCAGTTCTTCCTTCGAGTTCAGCGGCGGCAACTCTTTTTGCCAGCGCCACACCGGGACACCGTCTTTGTCGGTCTCCACGGAGCCGTCCGGTTTCAGGCAGGTGTAGGCTTCGTACTGGTCGGTGTTGATGACACTTTCGTACTTGGCCTGTACGCGGACGTTGGGATTCGGGCTGCCGTAAAGCACATACTCAATTTTGTTCTCGGTGAACAGTATCGGGTGGCCCATAGGCTTGCGCCATGTCTCCTTCAACGGCAGTTCTTTCACTGGAATGAATTGATTCACTGACACATCGTAGTCACACAAACCATGTTCGAGTTCGTCGGCTAATCCTTTGCGACGGCTGTAGTGCGCGACCAAATGTTCCTTGCCATTCTTGTCGGGCACCACGGCCAGGGCAAACACCCACACCACTCCGTCTGGCTTAGCCGCGTACGGGATCATTGCTCTTGTGAATTGGCTTCTCGGTTCGACAAAGTATTTGAACGGTATGCCGCTGGAAACGTCGAGCTTGTCGTCAAAGAGTGGCGTCGTAGCCCCGGCCATCCGGAAGAGGCCAAGGGGATAATCCATGCGCTGCGTATCGCCCCAGAACCAATAGATCTTGCCACCGAACACGGCAGCCTGCACCGAGTCTTGCCCGGCTACGCGGCCGTTGTTCACAGGTGTGGTCGGATAACCCAGCAATCGACTATCGCGTTCCAATCCCTCGCCGGTGAGCCGACACCATCGCTCGGCGATGTTCGTGCGTGTCAACGCGATGTCGCAGACCGTTCCAGGCTTGGGTTTGAGCTTGAGTCCGGGGAAGCCGAAGCCATCTTTTTTGAACTCATGGCCATGGCTACGCACGGTGAAGAACAGTTCGCGGCCTTCGAGTTCCGGTTCGTGGAACGCCACACGACCGCTGTTGTCGGTCACATACAGCGTGCTGTTTGTGGTCTCCAATTCCACAAGCGGCACACCACGACCGGTATCTGCGTCCACCACGCGAATCTCGGCATACGTCGATGGTGCAGGTGCCGGAGCCAACAGGATCGCAAACGTGAGGGAGAGAGGAAGCATTCCTGGGGTACCTAAGCCTTGTAGTCGAGGATTGCCGAAGCCAACGCAACATGGTCGTCCTTGGGCAGGAGGTGAACTCCCGCAATGTTGGCCAACTCGGCGTTCTGCATCGCCAGCACCGGTACACCCAAAGCGATGGCTCGCTGGGCGAGTTCCACACCACCGCTACGGTACGTCAGCAGTAGAGCAACTGCGTTCTTGAGTAACTCATCCAAGTTCGGCACCCAACCGAGGAACCGCACTCGGAGGTCATCGCGGCCCAAGGACTCCGCAAAGGTTCGCACGTCGGCAAGAAGTGGCCCATCGCCGACGATCCGCAACTCCAGCCCGGGCCAGGCGTACTTCACAATGTCGAACGCCCACACCGCACCCTTGAAGTTGCTGTTTGCGTTCGCATCGCCCACGGTCACAAGGTATGGGGAGGCACTCATGCGACGGTATCGTCCGGCAGTACGCCGATGTAGGGCAGGTGGCGGTAATCGTCGTTGAAGTCCAAGCCGTAGCCGATCACGAACTTATTCGGGATGCTGAAGCCGATGTAGTCCGGTTCGAACTCCACTGTCTGGCGACCGATCTTTCGCAGCAACACGGCGGTGCGTATCGACGCGGCCCCCCGGTGGTGCAAGTGCTCCACCAATCGGCTGAGCGTGGCCCCTGTATCAAGGATGTCGTCGAGAAGCAGAATGTGCCGACCGCGAATCTCGGCGAGAAGGCTGTCGTTCACCACCAGCGTGCCCGCTTCCGTGGTGGCCCCACGGTAACTGCTGGCTTGCAGCAGACCGATCTGATGGGGAAGTTCAATGCTGCGGATCAAGTCCGCCAGGAACACGAGGCTACCCGTGAGGATGCCCACCACGGTGAACGGCCTGCCGTCGAAATCGCGGTGGATCTCGTGGGCAATGGCGGTCACGCGCTCTTGAATCTCGGCTTGGGTAATCAGCACATCCATCGGGTTCTAACTCACTCGGAAAACGAATCGGCGCAGGAACGCCACGCTACTGGCCACGTCGGCCGGGCGGTTCGCCCCGCTGCTACGTTTGATGCACACGAAGCCAGAGTAGTCGTGCGCGGCCAACCCGGCGACTAACCCCATCCATTCGATGTCGCCTGCCCCTAGCACCACTTCTTCGCTCATGGCCGAGGACGAGGCCATGAGCACATCACGGGCGAACAGATGACCCAGCAACGATGAACTGGCGAAGAGTTCGGCCAGCGGATCACGGCGGTGAGTGAGTTGATTGGCCGGGTCGAACGCCACGCGCAAGCTGCCCACTTCAAACGACTTCAAGTACTCCACCGTGCGGGCCGTAGCATCCGCCCCGGTTTCCACGCAGACCTGTACGCCCATGCGGTCACCAGTGCGGCCAAGTTCCAGCAGCGATTCCCGCAGGGTCACGCTCTTGGGCGGTGCTGCATTCATGCTGAGGAACGACACGGCTTTAGGTGCATCATCCGCCGGTTCTGCGGGGATCATCGGCAACGACACCACCACACGTTGGCAACCGAGTTCCGAGGCCAAGGCCATGGACTGTCGAATCTGTTCCAGCCGTGGCATTTGATTTTCAAACGTATCCAAGCCGTGCCGCAAGGGGCTGTTGACGGCGGCAAGGTCGAGGTTGTAGCTCTTCAAAAGTGTGCGGAGCTCTCGTCGCGCGGTCTGGCCCAATTGGCTGGGCAGCAGTTCACCTGATGCATCGAGTTGCACTCCCTCTACGCCGAGCTTCGCCGCCACCGGCAGGGCCTTGCGAAAGGGGAGTTCAAGATTTTCCAGGAGCACGCCAAGTTTCATAGGGCAACCGATGAGCCAACCAACGGAGTTGTCACAAGGTGTGTGTCTTAGACTACGTCCGAATATCATGATACTAAGCCGCGATTCCGACCACTGTCGGCTACTGTTACGTCACGGCAGAACGAGTCTTTTTAATTGTCGATGCTGGAGTGCTTCCCGATGGGATTTCTCAACAAACTCTTTGGCAAGAAATCCGCAAGTCCTGCGCAGCCTGAGAAAGATAAGGGGAACGCAGCATCAACAGTCGATGCCCCTCCTGAATTCATCAAAGCTGTTGAGTTGCAAAAAGCGTACTGGAAGCACCAGCCAGAAGAGCAGGCAAATCTTGAACAGCAAGGATTTAATCAACTGAATTGGCGGGAACGTCTTCGACTGCACCATCTTAATTGCTTAGATATGCTCAACGCCGGACCACAGCGTTCAGCTGCAAAGGAAAAATGTTGTCAAAATATCCAGTTGCTGCTGGGGTCAGAGAGTCCGTTTCGACCGCGTAGCGCGATGGTCTGGCAAGGCGAATCGGCACAGCCGGAGACAGAACGTGAACCGGATCAACAAGGTGTCTTGCTCAATCCGTCTGTCACACACTTCGGTAGCCTTGAAGTGCTTCGTTTAGATCCTTCGAATAAGCCGATACAAATCGACTTTGTGAGTTTTGACGAGTTGACTGGAATCATGTTTGGCCCACAAAGTATGTTCCGAGTGGCAAAGCTCTTTTTTGAAGATGGTCGGAATGAGATTGTGTACATTCCTCTTCTTTATGGGCTGACCTCGACCTTCGGAAATGAGTTCGACAGAGCCGGAAAAATGACAAGATTCTTAGGGCCTGTCTCGAAATAAGTGTTACAAGTTCGCGTGACGCTATAGCCGTCGTTCATGAGGAACGACACACGAGCCGAAGGGATTCGGCAGCGGCATGGCTCTTTATCGCCATCGCTGGATGAACGGCAACTCCGGCT
>JBBRME010000148.1:0-10714 GCA_038230995.1 Gemmatales bacterium | reverse complement strand
TGCTCATTCTCGTGGAAGAGTACTACCCCTGCTTTCTCCGCAAGCTCGGTTTTGATTCGCATACGGCGTAGGACTTCATCGCGATGCGGTGCCCAGTCGCCATCCCACTGTGTCTTTGTGGGCGGGTAGTAGCTAAACACGCGGATGCGGGGGCAGGCGAATCGCTGTGCTACGTCGAGTGCGTGCTTGAACAAATCAAGGTGCAAGTGGAAGTCTGCATCAATAGCTATTTTCCCTATCGGGCTGCCAATAGCCGAGAGGCCGATCCCTTCGCCGTCGAGCATTTCCTTCCATTGCGACAACTGGGTGTCACTGAGCTTCAGCACGTTCGTGGAATAAATCGAACGGAACTCGATGAAGCGAACGCGACACTGCTTGAGCACAGTGAGCTGTTCGACTGGATCGGGGCTAATTTCATCTGCAAAGGCACTGATCGTGAACATGATCGACCTCAAAACTTGATGCGTTGTACGCGGTGGTTTTCGGTATCAACAATATTCACTCGACCCAAGCGATCCACTGCCAACGCCCAAGGATTTCCAAGTTCGCCTGGTAAATGGCCGGCACGACCCCAGGTGCCTAGGCTCTTGCCCTGCATGTTGAACTTCTGCACGCGGTGGTTGCCATACTCGGCCACGTAGAGTTCACCGGATGGGGCAAAGCTCAAATCGTATGGATACTGCAACTGCCCTGCACCTGTGCCAGCTTCGCCGAACTGGCGGACAAACTCGCCTTGCAACGTTAGCACCTGGATTCGGTGATTGCAGGCATCCGCACAATACAGGTTACCATCCGGGCCGATGGCCAAGGCACGCACGCGGTTGAACTGCAATGGCCCGGTGCCTTGCTCACCGAAGCAAGCAAGAAACGATCCATCCAGATTCATCTTGGTAATGCGCTGATTCTGCCCGAACTCGGAGATGTAATAGTTGCCCTGTACATCTTGCACACAATCGGAAATGTAGCCGAACTGTCCTGGTTCGTTACCAGCATTGCCACCAATCGTCTTAAGCTCCAGCCCGTTGTGATCGTAAATTCGCACGCAGTGATAATGCGAATCAGCAACGATGAGATTGCCATCACGGTCGATGCTCAGGCCACTGGGTCGACCGTTGCGGAAGTCTGGAGTGCGAAAAGTGCGTCCAAGATGATGACCTTCGAGATCATACATCTGGATACGCGGAGTGAAGTCGACCACAAAGAGATGATCGGTACGCGGATCAATCGCAATGGCTCGAGGGCGTGAGAACTCACCATCCTGCACACCCTTGGTACCCCAGACTCGTTCTGGTGGCGTACCGTTCCAACGTGTTAACACGAAGCCAACAACAACGGCCACCACAGCGAGTATCACCATGGTGGCCACAAAGAGTTTTGGTTTCATTCGGCTACTACTTCTTGTCTGTGCCAGCCTTTTCCTTGATGATCGCTTCGAGGCGATCCTTTTGTTCCTTCGTCAGGATCGTCATGCGTTCCTTGGTCATCTTCTCTTTCAGTTCCTTGATCTTAGCTTCGTGTCCATCGATCTCTTCGTTGATCTTCCCTTGTAACTTGTATACCTTCTGCACCTGCTCGTCGGTCAGACCGAGTTGCTTCCAGTAAGTCGGCAGTTGACCCTTTTCCTTCTTTTCAGCGGCTTTATCCGCTGGCTTATCGGCGTTCTTGGGTGCTTGCGCCGAAGCGATGCCAACGAAGCCGACCAGTGCCACAACAGCGAAAAACTTGCGAGCGACCATCTTCATCTCCTTGGGTTGACCAACACCATAGATCGAGAAAAACCAGTGTTGATAGTTTGCTGAACTCCTCCTTTGAATTCAACTACATAGTTACGAACAAGTATTGCGAATCACCTGAATGCAATTGCGCCACTGCCACTACAACCGCTACGAGCGGCAGAATTTGCGACTCCATCCGATCATATTGGACAACTGCTATTCGCTTGTGCTGCAAATCCATCGCCTGGGCCGGTTCCCACCCGTACAACCGGCCTAGGCGATAGGCCCGCTATTCGCGTCACGATGCGTCGATTGAGCGCAGAGATTTTCGATTCTGCTGGTGTGTGGCTTCGTGTGACCAAGCTGCGTTGTCGATACTCGTTTCGGACAAGACTCAACAAGCCACGCGGCAAACGCCAAAGAGTTTGTTGTACGTCAGTCATCTTTAAAGCCATGGCAGGGACGCCACCCGGGTGCATACATCCGGCGTCACGCTTTGCCCAAGAGGAGACCATCATGACGATGCGTTTGAGTGTTCCCCTTTGCGCCGCAGCAACGGTAGTCATCGGTTGGAGCGCAACGGGTGTTCAAGCCGCCCACTGCGGTTGTACAGGCTATGCAGGCGGAGCCGGTGTGGTTTCGGCCACTCCTATCTCGGGAACGGTATCTTCGGATAGCCCACGCCTAGGCGACCGAGTTCGTACTTTGTTCGGTGGTCGATTGCTCGGCGGTGCTGGCCTTGGTTTGGGTAGCAGCACGGGTGTTGCTTACGACGAAGTCGTCGAAACCCGCATGGAATCACGTACGCAACTGGTGCGTGAAACCGAAATGCGTCCGGTCACCCGCACGGTGTACAAGGACGAAACCCGCACCAGCTTCCGCACTGTCAACGAGACGGTGATGACGCAAGTGCAGGAAACCGTGAACAAGCCGGTCACTAGCACCGTGATGAAAGACGTTACCTACACGGTAAACCGTCAGGTCAACGAAACGGTGATGAAGGATGTTTCGTACAACGTATCGCGTACTGTGTGCGAGACGGTGTACAAGGATGTGCCCGTAACCATTTGCAAGCCTGTCACGGAAACCGTGATGAAGGACGTCTGCAAAACGGTGTGCGTGCCTGTGACGGAAACCGTCAACAAAACCGTGTGCAAGCCCGTCACCAAGTGCATCACAGAAACTGTGATGAAATGCGTGACCAAGGAAATTTGCGAACCAGTCACCACGATGAAGTGCATTACGAAGAAGGTAGCCGTTGATCCTTGTGGCGGCTGCGGTGCACCAGCATCGGCTGGTGGTTGCGGTACCCCTGGCTGTGGTAGCCCGGCTTCTGCTGGTGGCTGTGGTGATCCTTGTGCTAAGGCATCGCCCTGTGGCCCAGCACCGAAGCTCGACTGCGGCTGTGCAGCGGCTTCATGTGATCCATGTGCCAAGGGTGGCCTCGGCTTGCTCGACGGCTTGCGTGGTCGACTTGCCATGCTGCGAAACGGTGTTGCCAACATCGGCAACAACTTCGGTAGCCGACTGACTGGTACCGGTGCTGGCATCGGTAGTCGTTTGGGCTTGGGCCTTGGCAATGGTGCTGGTTTCGGAAGCGTATTGAGCACAAGCAATGGCGTGACCTACCAAACCGTGACCGAGCAAGTGCCCGTCACCACGATGGTTCGCCGCAAGGTGACCGAGCAAGTGCCAACTCAAGTGACCCGTCAAGTGACGGAAATGGTGAGCGAAGTGGTGCCAGTTCAAGTGACGAAGATGACCCGTCAAACCGTCACGGAAAAGGTGCCAACCACCGTGACCCGGATGGTGCGTGAAACCAGCACGAAGCGTGTTGCTCAAAACGTCAGCAAAGTGGTTTGCGAAACGATGCACAAGCAAGTGCCAACTTGCGTGACCAAGTGCGTGCCAACTCAAGTTACCAAGCAAGTTGCCACTTGTGTGACCACGATGGTACCAACGCTGGTGACCAAGTGCGTGCCAACCGTGGTTAGCAAGCAAGTGCCTTGCACCACGACGGTGAAGGTGCCAACCTGCGTGACCGAAAACGTGGCCGTGTGCGTGACCAAGAAGGTCTGCGTGCAAGTGCCAGTGCAAGTGACCGTGAAGAAGCCACGCCTGTGCGACCCATGCGGTGGTAGCTCGGCCCCAGCAGTAGCCAGCAACGGTTGCGGTACAACAGCAAGCAACGGTTGCGGTGCACCAGCCTGCACAGCAAGTGGCTTGGCCTCCGCTGTGAAGGGCTCCTGTGGCGCTCCAATGGGTGGCTTGCTCAGCCGCCTCTTCAAAGGTCGCCTCTGTGCAGATCCTTGTGCCCCAGCCCCAACCTGCGGGTGCAGTGCTCCAGCCGCAAGCTGCGGCGGTTGCAACTAAGTAGCAAACAACGAGACACCCCGGAGTCATCCAGGGCATCCCAGCGAGCGAAGCCAATCGGCTTCGCTCGCTGCTTTTTTGTACCCATGAAACTTGTCATTCTGGCAAGTTTCATCGTGTCCACGAGATGTATGTACCCCCCGCTGGACGCGCCTCACTCGGCTGGACGAACTTATGTCTGAGCAAAAACACCGCTTTTTGTGGGATGAACGACATCCTTCAAGTATCATTGCTTGTCTCACTCGTGGACAGAGCTGGTTTTTGTGACACACGCTCAGCATCGCTTCTCGGCAACAAAACGTTCCAAAATCGATCCGGAACAAGATTAGTGCGATTTCCCTTGACCCCCTGCCTGATCAGATCTAATATGCATGAGACGGGATCTCAACAACGCCGACGCCCGCCGAATATGCTCATCCCGCTCGACATGCTGAAGCCCGGTGAACACGCCCATGTGGTGCATGTGTCCGGCGATGCTGCGTGGGTCGGTCGCCTTGCTGAAATGGGCCTGCGTGAAGGCTGCAAGCTCCAAGTGCTCCAACCCGGATCGCCCTGTCTACTGCAAGTCTCCAACTGCAAACTCTGCCTGCGTGGCTGCGAATCGTCGCAGATTTTGGTTCAACCGGTTCTCCCGTCATGACTCTGGCCGACCTGAAGTCATCCGGCGAACTTGCCCGGATCGAAGCCCTCGTTGGCGAAGCAGCGCTGCTGCAACGCCTCTACGAATTCGGCCTGTTTGAAGGTGAAACCGTTGAGTATCTCGGTGCGGCCCCGCTGGGCGATCCGGTGGAAATTCGCATCGGCAATACTCGCCTCAGCCTGCGGCGGAACGAAGCCCAGGCCATCACTGTCACCCCGTTGTCACTGGCGTAACGACCATGTCGGCCAAGACCATCACCGTGGCACTGGTTGGGAACCCGAACACGGGTAAATCGACCTTGTTTAATGCTCTTTCGGGCCTCCGTCAGCATGTCGGCAACTACCCCGGCGTGACCGTGGAGATGAAGAAAGGCACGTTCAACGTTGGCGATCAAGCGTTCCAAATCCTTGACCTGCCCGGCACATACAGCCTCGCTCCTCGCAGTCTCGATGAAGCCGTGGCGGTGGACTTGCTCTTGGGTCGTCGGCCCGAAGAACCATCACCGGATGTGATCCTCAGCATCGTCGATGCCAGCAATCTCGACCGGCACCTTTACCTGACCACACAAGTGATGGAGTTGGGTAAGCCCGTTGTGCTGGCCGTGAACATGATGGATGTGGCCAAGCAACAAGGCCAAGTACTGAACCTGGAAGAACTGGCCAAGCGCACCGGGCTGGCGGTGGTGTCGATTCAAGCCAACACCGGTGAGGGGTTGGAAAACCTTCGTCAAGTGTTGTTGCAAACCGCGAAGCAAGGCACCGTGCCAACGCCCCCTGCTCTCCCCGCACAACTTGACGACGAAGCCCAGCGCATCTTGCAACTTGCTTCTTTGGAGGGTGAGCCGCAGATCAACAGCTCGGCAGGAGCGTCGCCCTCCCGGAAAACAATCTCACTCCCCCTCTTCCTCGCTCGCCGTTTGATCCTCGATGTCGAAGGCAGCACCGAGACCTGGTTCATCGGCAAGTACGGCGAAGCGGCAAAGACTTGGATTACTGAGGCCCGTGATCGCCTGAAGGAAAACGGACACACCATCCCGGCGTTTGAGGCCAAGGCCCGATACGCCTACATCCGCAGCATCACCAACGTGGTGGTGCAGAAGCCAGCGGTGCGATTGCGAACCACCAGCGACAGGCTGGATGCCGTGCTGACCCACAAACTGTGGGGCACGCTGATCTTCTTCGTGATGCTGTTCGCAGTGTTTGCTTCCGTCTTCTTCATTGCCGACCCGACTAAGCAACTCCTTGGCTCCGGCACGAAAGTCCTCTCCGCTCGTGTTGAAGCAGCCATGCCTGCCGGGCCGTTGCGGTCGCTGTTGATCGACGGCGTGATTGCCGGTGTCGGTGGCGTGATCGTGTTTCTCCCGCAGATTCTCGTGCTGTTCTTCTTCATCGCCATGATGGAAGACTGTGGCTACATGGCCCGTGCTGCGTTCCTCATGGACAAGATCATGAGCCGATGCGGACTGAGCGGGAAGTCGTTCATTCCGTTGCTCTCCAGCTTGGCCTGTGCCGTTCCGGGCATCCTGGCCACACGGGTGATCGAGAACAAGTGGGATCGTTTGGCCACGATTCTTGTGGCCCCGTTGATGTCCTGCTCGGCACGCTTGCCGGTGTACACGCTGATGATCGCCGTGCTGCTACCTGCGGATCGTTACGGCCCGCTCCTGCAAGCCACGGCGATGTTCGGCCTGTACCTCATTGGCTTTATTGCTGCCCCTGTTGTGGCGTTGGTGCTGCGGAAAACATTGCTGAAGGGTGGCACCTCGCGTCTGTTGATGGAAATGCCGAGCTACAAGCGTCCGCAGTTTCGCACCGTGATTCGCAGGATGTTCGATGCTGGCTGGGCCTTCCTCAAACGGGCTGGCACCATCATCCTGGCCACCATGATCCTCATCTGGGCGGCACTGTATTTCCCTTCAACAGATGCAACCGGCACGAGTTACGAAACACGAATTGCTGAACTCGAAGAGGCCGACAGCAAACCCGAAGCCCGCAAGTTGAAGGCCGAGTGGAAGAAGCAGAGCTACTTAGGCCGCACGGGTCAGGCTCTTCAACCGGTGTTCGACCCGGTGGGTTGGGACTGGCGCATCGGCATGGCTACGCTGGCGAGTTTCCCGGCCCGTGAGGTGATTGTCGGCACGTTGTCCATGCTCTACGAAGTGGACGAAGAGGACTCAGCAGGCTTGGAATCCTCAATTCAATCGAACTGGTTTGCCGACGAGTTGCGAACAAAGCTCCGCGTGCCCACGGCCTTATCGGTGTTGGTGTTCTTTGCGTTGTGCTGTCAATGTGCCAGTACGCTTGCCGTCATCAAGCGTGAAACGAACTCTTGGCGCTGGCCGATCTTTACGTTTGTGTACATGACGACGCTGGCCTATGTGAGTGCGCTCGTGGTGTTTCAGGTGGGTAAAATGCTGGTGGGTTGAAGTCGTGGCGAGCCTGCCAGTGAGGGCATGGTTTCTCACTCGACTGAAAAGAAACAACGGGCTAACGCCGGTCGCTCGCCAAGAACGGAGACTTCACCATGCAATGGATCATCACACTGAGCCTTGTCTCCCTAGCAGCAATCTTCGTGATATGGAGTTTGCTTCGCCCTCTTCTTTCACGCAACAAAGCTGGCTGTTCGTCAGGCTGTGGTGGTTGCACAACGGCGTCCGCTCCGCCAATCGCTGGGCGTTTGGCCTTGCCGCTGATTCAGGTAACGAACAAGATTGAAGCATGACACCGCAACCGCGATCCGATCTCTTCACGTTTATCGCTGTGCAATTCGTCACTGTAGTGTTTGCTGGTTTAGCTGTGTGGCTGATCGTCACGCAGGGCGTTGCTGATCTACCGATCATGGATGAATGGGACTTGCTTTCTGAGTACGCCTTCTCTGGCGAAAGCTCTGCCTGGTACTGGATGCACCACTGCGAGCATCGCTACCCCGTGGGCAAATTTGCGTGGTTGAATCTGCTTCTCGCCTCGGGATTCAACTTCAAAGTGCCCATGTTCGCTACCGTTGGATTCCTTGCTGCGAGTTCCTTGTTGTTTCAATGGACAGCACGCGGCTTGCGCGGGCGATCCTCGGTGTGGGACCTCCTGATTCCTGCGGTGCTGATGCACTTCGGCCATGCGTTCAACCTCACCATGAGTTACCAACTTGGTTTCGCCCTCGTCACATATGGGCTGGCTGGCTGGGCATGGGCAGGTCGATTGTTCGATGTCTCGCGTCAGCCGTTTTGGTTGTTCGTTACCATCGTATATTTGGTGCTCATGTGCACCGGCGGTGGCTTCGGCCTGGCACTTACGCCAGCAGCATTCGGTTGGTTGTGCACCGTGTGTTGGTCATCCTTCAAGCAGCGTCGATTGATCAATGGTGGGCTGAGTGCGCTGTTCGCGGCAACTCTTGTAGCGTACGCCGGATGGTGCTATCGCACCATGCCCCCCATGATGGGTATTGCACGAGTGGCCCCATGGGAGCATCCACTGGAGTTCGCCCATGCGGTGCAGTGCTTCCTGGCATCCGCGTTTGATGCAAATGTGTCGATGCCGAATCCATTACGACCTTGGCTGGCACTGAGCGTGTTCTGGTTGGTGACAATAACCGCCATCATGAATTGTTGGAAGAATCGCCCACGCTGGCCCACGGCAGTGTGGGTGCTCTTCGGCGTGGTTTGCGTAGGCGGGGCGATGGCCTACGCCCGTGGATCGATGGTTGCGGAACGCTACGCGATGATCGCCGCCCCGGCGGCTTGTGTGCTACTGATCCTTGCAACGCAATTGATCAGAACTCGCTGGTGGCATGGCGTAGCAGCGTTGTTCCTAGCTGGAGCTCTCTGGTGGTGGAACTTCGACGAAGGGTTGAACCACGCCATGCGGATACGTATTCCGTTGCAGAAGATGAGCCAGTCGATCCGCGATGGAATGACCCCAATGGAACTTGCAGGACGCTACGGCAACTGCGGTTCCATCGTTGTGGGTGGGCGAGTGGAATGGGAGTTTCCGTTGCTGAAGTCTCTCGGCGTTCCAAGTTTACAAGCCCTTGTACCGCAGCCCGCTTACCGCCTGGAACCTCTGAGCACTTGGCCGAAACAGTACACGTCACCTACCCCTGCGACGTTTCCGGCTCCACCACCAACTGCCACGGGTCTACGGCTCGTGTTCATCCGCACGGTTCACCCGGCGGTGGACTTTGCCCTGTTTCGCTGGGTGGATCGCGCTGGAGAAAAACACGAGGCCGTGGCCCACCTGCACATGATCCTTGAACACAACATTGTGATGATCTCCTTCGGCCCGAATGGTGCAACCGAACTGTCGCTGGAACTTGTCGGTCTCACGGGAGAACTCACCATCCTCGAAGCCGCGTGGGTTTGCCCACCATGACCACCGAAGAACAGGCCCTGCTGGCTGCAGTGCTGGCCCAGCCCGATGATGATCTCACACGGCTTATCTACGCTGATTATCTCGAAGAACTTGGCGATGAGCATCAGGTAGCGCGGGCCGAGTTCATCCGTTTGCAGTGTGCCTTGGCCAGTCCGGATGAGCGTGACCATCCGCAGCGTGCGGCCTGGCAGATCCGTGAGAAGGTACTCCATCATCAGTACGGTCTGCGATGGCTTGCACCAATGAAGGAACGTGGGCAACCATTATTCACGCCGCGTAGCCACGGGCAGTTCCGGCGTGGGTTTGTCGAAGTCCTGTGGATGCCTGCTGGTTGGTTTGTAAGCAAGGCCCGCAAGATTGTGTCGAGTTGTCCGGCCCGGGAACTGCGACTGACGCATGTGACCACAACCGATTTGGAGCAACTTGTCCAGTGCCAGCAACTTCGCGGGTTTCACACGCTGGACGTTTCGGATCGATTATTGGGCAACGAGTCCACCATGTTGATCTTGCATTCGCCGTACCTCGAACAGCTTCGTGTGCTGCGGTTGCGGGCATGCAATTTGGACGACGCCATCATCAGCGAGCTGGTGGATCCTACCAATGGCTGTGTGCTGTCCGAGCTTGATGTGACCCACAACCACTTCAGCGAGAGAGCACTTGTCCGGTTGTATGCGGCCTATCGAGACAGCATCATTCATAGCTCACCGTAACCCCAGCAGCCGCGCTACACCACGCAAGAAGCGGAAGCCCACGGCCCGCCGTTGCCACTTTGCCAGTTCCTTTCGTGTTTTGTCTAACTCGCTGAGTGCCCCGTACAGTTGAGGTGGCGCGAATGGCCCGGTCTCTTCCGTTGGGCGTGTGCCCACTCGGCTGCCGGTGCGGCCTGCCAGTTCCATATCCGGTGGCAGTGTTACTTCGACCCGCGCCGCCTGGGTGGCTCCGCTCAGGTATCCGGCCAGTTCTGCCCCCATCGGGAATTGATCCACGGCATCTGTCGTGCGTTTGGCGAGCCACACCGTCCATTGGTGGCCCGGCAAGCCAGGGCGATCCGTTTTGCGAACCATCAATCCTGCACGTTGAATCGCCTTCAAGAACCACTTGCGATCAAAGATCACCGCAGCGGCGAAGTCCTTCTCACTGGCATAAAGGGCATGTGGGCCATCTGGGAAGAACGGCGTGGTGATATTATCGAAGAAGAACCACGAGGTAAAAGCCACACCATCAGTCGTGAGCACGCGGGCAATCTCGGAAAGATAGTACCCGGCCTGATCAAGACTCAAATGCGTGAACACGGAGTGGGCAATTACCAAACTGCTGCTGTTGTCTTCAGTCGGGAAACGATCTGCCAGTGTCAATCGATTGTCAGCGGCGTAACCGGGCGAGTAGACATCATGATGAAGAAAACGAAACTCCGGGGCCACCGGCGTGAGGTTCTCACTGGCCCAGTCGATGACTCCGCGATGTGGATCCATGCCGACGTACTTTTCAGGTCGGGGTGTCTGCAGAAGCAATTTTCGGGCAATACGACCACAACCACAGCCGAAGTCGAACACCGATCGATAGATCGAATTCGGCCACTCTGGATAGATCGGCAAGCCACTGGGATTGTCGAAGTCCGCTTC
>JBBRME010000147.1:0-10747 GCA_038230995.1 Gemmatales bacterium | reverse complement strand
GTTGGGAAAAATCGACGGACGACGACACCTTCTCGAACGACATCGGATCACCCTGCTTCAACAACGAAAGCGACATTGTAGCAGGGGAGGTTTGCGAGTACGAAGCGTAACGTATGATCGGCTGTCTGTCCTGTCACGGAGGTTACCTAATGCGTGTGCTCCTGTTGTTTCTGCTATTCCAACTGACCAGTTTCGGCTGCCTGACAAACACCAGGAAAATCGACACGGATACCGTTGGTTCAACCGATGTGGAACAAGATATCAGGATCAGGTACTCGGATTCGTGCAGTGCCCCAGGATCGGAGTTTACGCAGATCACCATCACGGCGAAAACCAACGGCGAGTGCAGCTACCAGAAGTCAACTGGTCGAACAGCACAGCGTGATGTCTACGGTGGGCCAGAAGTGAGGTTTCAATCCATGGCCTTTGTTAAATCGAGCCGTGACTTTGTACGCCAGTATCAACGGCTTGACGAAAAGCCAGGGTCCGGCCCGCAGAAGGTCGGGGGAAGAACAAAGCACATCTGGGTCACTTGTGGTGAACGTGAATACCGTACTTCTACAGTGAACGATGGCACTCCAAAAGGCTACAGTCAATTCATGGCTCTCGTCGAGCAGGCCGTTCAGGAATCGAAGTGAGACTCAAAATGAACGACGATCCAGTACTCGATGAAATTCACGGCTTCCCTGAGCTATTCGCTCAAGAACACAATCAGGATATGTCGGCGATCAGTCGAGCAATCCTAACTTTTTCAAACACCATCGTGATAGACGACAAAGGCCGATTCGTTGGCTTTTATGCACCGACCATGAAAAACATCACGACTATAACAACAACTGCCGAGGCGGGACGCATTGCAAATGAAAAAAGAATTCACCGCAGAGAGCACCCGAGAGCCATGACTCAGATTGCTCTGCTCACGTACTCTCTTCATTCTCTGCGGTGATTCGTTTTCATACTTCGTCAGTCACCTAGGCAGGTGGGTTGCCACCGGGAACACCGCTGGGTTTCGCGTTCGGTGCTCCGATGTATGGGAACACTGCCGAACGCTTCATGCCAGACAGAGCACTGCCCGGGCCGATGATCGATCCGTCCTGAAGGTTCAGGCCGTTGTCATCTGCCACGTTTTGGGTGAGAACCAACGGAACCTGATTCACCCCGCCATCCAAGTTGAACGGAGAATCCGGGTCGGTCAGGATGGACAGTTCCGTACTGATCACATCGTCGCTCAGCTTTCGCCCACCGGCTAGGAAGAAGCTAGGCTGACCGAGAGTACCGATGGTGCCCCCGAAGAAGCCAGCCTTGCTGGTCGGGTCATACACCAGAATGTCCGGCAGCAAAAGGCCTGCAATTGCAGAAGCTTGTCCGTTTCCACCAATCGGGTAAACAGACGCGAGAACTCCGGTAACGGCTGCACCGAATGTTTTCAAGTCGTCCCGAGGATGGCCAAGGTTGAACGAGTTACGAAGGTCGGTGCCCGGTGCGATTGGGAAGTTCGACCCACGTGGCACTGGTGGAATCAGTGCCGTGTTGATGGCCGGACGACCGATGCGGTCTTGTTGAACACCGCCAGCCTCAGTGCGGGCCCAGAAACCAATCGCATTCTTCTCAGCAACAAGCGGAGTGCCCGGCCGCAACCCTGCCAGCACTGCTGATGGAATTTCCAACGTCAGAGCCAATGTGTTGGCATTAGCAAAGAAATTGGTGCCGTTGTAGTCGAACACTGGCTCGTTGGCATCAAAGCCGAGGCCGTTACCATTCGTGTCGCCCAATCCAGCATTGCTTGTACCGCTTGGATACTTGCCAGCCGTGTTCCCTGCTGGAGTACCGTCTGACAGTCCACCACCATTGAGGAACTTGTTGAATGCACCAGCATCGAAGAAGAACGGATCGTCCTGCTCACCTGCGCGGAATGCCGCTCCGCTACCTGCACCAACGCCTCGTACGATGAGGTTCTGCTTGGTGAACCCCTTCACAATCACCCCTGCGGAGCCGGCAAACCGGGCAGCGGGCAATGCCCGAAGGGCCACGTCCTGCACGCCGTTCGCGTCCGCCGGGCCGAATGTCGCTCGGAAGGTCAGATCGTCGGTGACATTTGTGAGGTCTCGGTTCGAGATACGGAAGTCGTACAGCACGCCAGGTTCAAAGGATGCTGGAGTCGAGGCCGTTGAGAACGGGCTTACGTCCAAGATCAGAACCGTGTTGTCCGGGTTGGTGGGCGATTGGAAAATGAACGCATCGTTGATGTCACGACGACTGCTGCCGATTGTCACCCCCGGTGTGCCGAAGACCGTTCCATCCCGGTGGTCGGCGTCCGAAGCCAATGTCACACCACCACTGAAGTTGGAATCCCCAGCGTAGAAACTTGCCAACAGCGTACTGTCTGCAATAGCGTTGTTGACTAACGGCTGATTTAGCTTGCTGCCGTCGATGATCTTCACGTGCGGCCCGCCACCCGGCCCGGCTGCCACAATCGCCTCAGCACTCCCATCAAAGTTCAGGTCGTCCGCGGCGACGTTTACTCCACCTGCGAACCCAGGATCGAAGGCGAAGAAGCTGGCCAACAGGGCGGAGTCAGCAATCTGTCCATTGGTCTGTGTCTGGGTCAGTTTGGTTCCGTCGATGATCTTGACGTGTGGCCCGCCACCTGGCCCAGCCCCCACGATCAAGTCACGACGGAAAACGTTCTTACTGAAGCCGACCGTTACACCGCCCGCAAAAACAGGATTATAGGCGAAGAAACTGCCCAGCAATGCAGAGTCGGCAATGACGCCGCCTGCTTGTTGCTGCGTGAGCTTGGTGCCGTCGATCACTTTGACTTGTGGCCCGCCACCCGCCCCAGCACCGATAATTACTTCGGAAATTCCATCGCGGTTGACGTCCCCTACAGCCAAGCTCAACCCGCCTTTGAAACCTTCATCAAAAGCGAAGAAGCTCGCTAGGAGAGCGGAGTCCGCAATCTGCCCATTTGCCTGTAACTGATTCAGCTTGGTACCGTCAATCACTTTGACTTGGGAACTGCTACCAGCACCGGTCGTTACGACAATGTCAGCATAGCCGTCGCCGTTTATGTCGTCGGAGCCAACGGTGACACCACCGGAGTAAGACGGGTCAAATGCGTAGAAGCTTGCAAGCAGGCGGTTGTCACTGCCGTCATACACTTTCACGTGCGGGCCGCCACCTGCACCAGCAGCGACGATCACATCCGGGATGCCGTTCCGGTTTGTGTCGGCGACGGCTAGGCTCAAGTTACCTTTGAAGCCGGGGAACGGGTCGAACGTCCGCACGGGCTGAACTTTCACATCAAACACGCGGACGGTTGGCCCGGTTGCTGTGGCCGTGAGCTGTTGCAAGTGGGCAAGGAATGACCCAACGGCGTTGCCATTGTTCAAGGTGAACCAGATGTCGCCAGCTGGAGAGATCGTGAGACCAAGAGGCACACTACCAGCTGGTACGAAGTCGAACTCTTCTAATGGCGGCGATCCCGAAGTCGGAGCACCGACGGCAAGAGCGCTCGCTGGAAGTCGGCCGATACGTCCGCTAGACGACTCCGTGAAATAAAGGTCGCCGTCGCCGAAAGCAACAAGGTCGTGTGGCCCGCGGCCTACCGGCAGATTGAACTGAGTAATCTGCCCGGAAGGTGTGATGCGACCAATCTGATCGCGCCCGAAGTCCGTGAAGAACAGGTTTCCACCTGGCCCAGCGACAATGTCTTCAGGATCGCTCACTCCGCTGGCATTGACAGGGATCTGGAACTCCGTGACGACTCCCGTCGTTGACACTCGACCAATCTGACCTGAACCGGCCTGTGTGAACCACAATGCCCCGTCAGCACCGGCTGCAATACCCGCAGGAGTGCTGCCAACACCGGGCACTGCGTATTCATTGGTGACAACACCAGCCGTGGTGATGCGGCCGATTTCATCTGAACCAGATTCGGTAAACCACAGTGCCCCGTCCGGCCCACTGATAATGTCGTTCGGCGCACTCCCTGCTCCGGGAATCACAAACTCTGCCAGTGAGGCCTGTATGGACGCCGTGCTACCGGCAAGAGGATTGATGCGGCCAATGCGGTCGCCAGTACTCTCGGTGAACCACAAATTGTTGTCTGGACCGACTGTAATATTCAGTGGCCCACGACCAGCCGACAGGGTGAACTCAGTTATCTCGCCGGTCGGTGTGGTGCGGGCAATCCGATCCGTGCCGAACTCGGTGAACCAGAAATTGCCATCGGGGCCACTTACGATTCCGGATGCGGCGGCGTTCGGAGAGATTCCCGCCGAGAACAGCGTAACACCTGTGTGCGGCACACAGCGATCTTCTAAACGCTCCACTTTCAAACCGAGTCCACTCTTCGTGACTTTGGCCTTACGTTTGGGTTCAGTTCGTTTGGACATGTGGCACCTCATGTGAGTTGCAGACCCCGATAAAAAAAGGAGGGGTACTACAACAGTGGAGAATGAAGCGATGCACCCGGATAGTCTATCGATTGAAAGACAGTAATCAGGGTCATCGAAACCTCGCCTGGGGAATCAGACGAGAACTCAGTCTGTACGACCCGAGATGAATTTTGGTTCTCACCTTTCTCTAATTTCTCTAAATTGCCCAAGGATACACAGCTTTTCTTGTTGCTTACTCGTGTTTACGTCAGGTACAGACAGAAAGTGGTTAACAAAAAACGTGGCACGGCGCAGGGCATGCCACTCTAGGAATGCAGGAGGATCCTTCTTGTATAGACATGATCACGATGTTAAGTACCAGTCAACTCACCCCAGCAGCCCCGGTTTCTTCCCCAATGCCAGGCTCCAGATGATCGGGTGACGCAACGCCAGTGCCACCCACACCAGTACACCCAGTACAATGGGCAGAAAGAAGTTCGGCTCGCCAATCCGCACATGTGCACAGATGGCCCCACCGAGGTAACCCGTGAGTAGGATCGCCCCGATGAACGCCGTACGCGGAATGAGGAAGAGCACGGTAATGAGCACTTCCACGACGCCAATCGTTTTCACAGTGTCGATGTTGAAACCGATCTTGCCGAACATCTCCTCCTTGTTCGGGAAGTCCATGAACTTGCCGCTGGCACTCAGGCCAATGAGGAACAATGCGAGCAGTCCACTGAGGATCCAACCAGCGAGGCGTTGAGTTTTGGCGTTCATCATTTCAAAATCCGCTTGGTTAAGAAGAACACTACCGACGCATCTCGACGCCGTACACGGCGGCGGCACCGAGTTCTTCTTCGATCCGCAGGAGTTGGTTGTACTTCGCAATGCGGTCCGTTCGGCTGGCCGATCCGGTCTTGATCTGCCCGCAGTTGGTGGCCACCGCGAGGTCGGCAATGGTCACGTCTTCGGTTTCGCCGCTGCGATGGCTCATGATCGCGGTGAACTTGTTTCGCTTGGCCATCTCTACGGCTTCCAGCGTTTCCGTCAGCGTGCCGATCTGGTTGACCTTCACAAGGATGCTGTTGCCGCACTTCTCGTCGATACCACGCTTCAGGCGGGTGGTGTTGGTCACGTACAGGTCGTCGCCTACCAGTTGAATCTTGTCGCCGAGCTTCGCGGTCAGTTTCTTCCAACCGGCCCAGTCGTCTTCGCTTAGGCCATCTTCAATGCTCACGATCGGGTACTTGGCACACAAGTTGGCCCAGAGGTCGATCATCTCATCGGATGAGATCACTTTGTTCGGCTCGCTCTTGAAGAAGCAGTACCCTTCCTTCTTGTGCAGGTGCTTGGCTTCCTCGTAAAGTTCCGTGCAGGCAGCATCCAACGCGAAGCTCACTTGAGTGCCGAGCTTGTAGCCCGCCTTTTCAATGGCATGGCTAATCACGGCCAAGGCTTCATCCGCACTTGGGATGTTCGGGGCGAAGCCACCTTCGTCGCCGACGGCGGTGTTCAGGTTCTTGTCGTGCAGCACTTTCTTCAGGCTGTGGAAGATCTCCGCACCCATGCGTAGGCCTTCACTGAACGTACTGGCCCCGTGCGGTACGATCATAAACTCCTGGAAGTCCACCGTGCTATCAGCGTGCTTGCCACCGTTCAAGATGTTCATGAGCGGCACCGGCAGCACGGTTGCATTCGCCCCGCCGACGTACCGATACAACGGCAGGCCCGCACTGTTCGCCGCGGCGTGGGCCGCCGCCATGCTGACACCGAGGATGGCATTCGCACCCAAGAGTGCTTTGTTCGGTGTGCCGTCGAGTGCGATCATGGCCTTGTCGAGCGCAACTTGATCCATCACGTTGCGGCCAATCAATTCCTTGGCAATCGTCACGTTGACGTTCTTGACCGCATGGAGCGTGCCCTTGCCGAGGTAGCGTTTCTTGTCGCCGTCGCGTAGTTCCACGGCTTCGTGGGCACCGGTGCTGGCCCCGCTGGGTACAGCCGCACGACCCAAGGTGCCATCGCTGAGGATAACATCGCATTCGATGGTGGGGTTGCCTCGGCTGTCGAGGATTTCACGGGCTTGAACGTGTTGAATGGTCGTGGAACTCATCGGAATTCTGCATCCTTTTTTGTGGCTTTTTGGATGCAGTTGAGATACGCCCAGCGAAGTGGGATGCAAGGGTGCACACTGAACCCGGAGCGATGGCTACTTTCTGCGAGAATCCTTGTAGAGCTTCTTTGTGCTATCGGTAAACTTGAGCCCCTGAAGAAATTTGTCAGCGTCCTCGGAACGAACTTTGTCCATGTCGACATCCTCAACCGCTGCCATAATCGTTATCCCAGCAATCACGTAGACCTGCAACCGTAGTGCACCTTCTGGAATTTCAATCAGGTATTCCCTTCCACCAACAGTGTCCTGTTTGATCTCCTTCTTTCCCTTCAGCTTGCCTTCGCGGTTCTTGTACATCTCCTCCGCAATCAGATCGCTCAGCTCCAGTTCCGACAACCTCATCAGTACTGTGCCACCGTGAATGATCGAAGCCGCGGATTTCGTGTTGGTACCAGTTTCGGAGGAGCCGCTCTCGACAGGTGTTCTGTGGTTGCCTACGTCGATCAGCTTGAATGATGTCCGTACCTTTTCCCCGGCAGGAAGCAGCATGGTGAAGCACTCATTTTTTGGCTTAAATATTACCTCCTTCTCGATCAGGGAGTAACCGCTCTCATCAATGCTCTTCGGTGGTTTTTTCTGTTCCGGTTCTTGCTTCTCGACCAGTGCGGAGTTGTCTTTGAACTGCTGTGGTGGCGGCGGGAATTTGAACTGCGCTGGCGGTTCCTCGGGCCGGAAAGCGGGCGGTTGCGGTTCTTGTACACCAGAAGTGAAGTTCGGTGGAGAAACGAAACTTTGATTGCTGCTTGTGGGCGGGTTCAACAGCACAGTCGATGGAGTTGTCTTGGCTTGTTCTGCTGCTTGTTTTGTGAGGATCAGAAATCCCAACGCCGAGCCAAGCACAACAATCAGGAAGCAGCCAACGCCAAGCGTGACGATGCCCCACATCGGCCACCCCGATGAAGCTCGGCGTGAACGACCACGTTTTGAAGACCGCTTGTTATAGCTCAAGACAATTCTCCATCGGAGTACGACGCCACAACGTTGTAGCGTATGAGCACCACGTACTTCAAAACGAATGGCAGTTTATAGCAACATGTCACGCGAGTGAACAGAAAAAATGACGTCGGCTCCATCACGAATCAAACTCAACCCTGCTAAAATAGGATTGTCAGTTGCAGGGGCTTTTCATGCGTTGTTTTCTGTTCTTGTTGCTTTGCTGCACAACCGTGTTGGCAGCAGCGGATGGGCCGAAGCTCTATCAGGCTCAGTGCGCCAAGTGCCATGGTGATCAGGGGCAAGGCGTCGCCAAGAAATATGCCAAGCCGTTGGCCGGGGAAATGGCCATCCCACAACTGGCCGAGATCGTACGGAAGACGATGCCGGAGGACGCACCGGAGAGCCTGAGCAAAGAAGACGCCACGGCTATTGCCACGCACATGTACGAGGCGTTCTACGGCCCTACAGCCCAGCAAAAGAACACACCCGCAAGGATCGATCTCTCTCGGCTGACGGTCAATCAGTACCGCAACGCCGTATCGGATTTGATCGGCAGCTTCCGCTGGAACAGCAGCAAATGGATCGACGGCGGAAAGGGACTTAAAGCCGAGTACTTCGGCAATCGAGGCACTGGTAACAAGCAGTTTGATCGTAATGACCCACAAGTGAAGTTCAACTTCAGCACCAACCTGCCCGAAGGTTTCAAGTCCACCGATCCTGAATTCAGCATCCGCTGGACCGGCAGCGTGATGGCCCCGGAAACAGGCGAATACAGTTTGATCGTCAAGTCGGATCAGGCCGTGAAGCTCTGGTTCAACGAGTACGATCCGCCCGTCATCATCGCCACGGTGAAATCCGGCGACACCAAGGAGTACACAGCGAACCTGCTGCTGACGGGTGGCCGGGTGTACAACGTGAAGCTCGAATTCAGCAAGGGGCTGCAAGGGGTGAAGGACAAGAAGCCTAAGCCGACGCCATCGTTCGTGGAGTTGTGTTGGAAGACTCCGCACGGCGGAGTGGAAGTGATTCCACAGCGGTACTTGTCGCCGAACTGGGTGCCCGAACAACACCGTGTGGGTGCGAACTTCCCACCGGACGACAAGAGCCTCGGGTGGGAACGCGGTACGGCGGTGTCCAAGGAATGGGATTCGGCCACCACCGAGGGGGCACTCGAAGCCGCAACGTACATCACCAAGAACCTTTACAACCTCGCGGAGATTGATCCGAAGCTCTCCGTCGAGAAGAAGCAACCGATGCTTCGGGCGTTCGCGGAGAAGTTCGTGGAGCGGGCGTTCCGACGACCACTGACGCAGGAGTTGAAAGACCTTTACATCGAGCGCGCATTCACAGTTGGCAACGGCAACGAAGAAACCACGTTCCAAAGAATCGTGCTGCTCACACTGAAGTCGTCCCGCTTTCTGTTCCGTGAAGTGAACGAAGCCAAAGACAGTTACGACGTGGCCAGCCGACTGAGCTTCGCCCTGTGGGACAGCCTGCCGGATGAAGAACTGCGCACCGCAGCCAAGCAAAACAAACTCACCACGCTAGAGCAAGTGAAAGCACAAGCCAACCGGCTGATGGCCGACCCACGGGCCAGCGCCAAGATGCGTGGCTTCCTGCTGCACTGGCTGCGATTGGATAACGAGAAGGACATCGCCAAGAACTTGAAGCTGTACCCCGGCTTCGACGCCACGGCCCTGGGTGAACTCCGCGAGTCGCTATTGCGAAGTCTCGACGAACTTGTGCTGTCCAAGGAAGCGGACTTCCGGCAGTTCTTCACCATGGATGAGTTCTACATGAACAGCAAACTCACCAAGTTCTACGGCGGCAACATCATGACCGAATCAACTTTCGTGAAAGTGAAACTCGAAGACGGAAAGCGCCGGGGGTTGCTGACGCACCCATACATGCTGGCGGCCAATGCTTATGCGGATCAAAGCTCGCCGATCCACCGCGGGGTGTTCCTCGCCAAGGGCATCCTGGGTACGGGTTTGAAGCCACCTACAGAGGCCTTCAGCCCGCTGTCTGCAGACGCCCACCCGATGCTCAGCACCCGTGAGCGGATCGAACTGCAAACCAAGGGGCCGAACTGCCAGACGTGTCACACGGTCATCAACAACCTTGGTTTTACGCTGGAGTCATACGACGCCATTGGTGCCTTCCGGGATAAGGACAACAGCAAACCGGTGAACACCACCGGCAAGTTCCTGGCCCGCGACGGCAAGGAACACCCCTTCGCCAACGCCACGGATCTCAACATCTACTTGAAGGACAGCCCCGACGTTCACGCGGCATTTGCCGAGCAACTGTTCCACCACCTCGTGCAACAACCGATGCTGGCCTATGGCCCAACCACACGAGACAACTTGGTGAAATCATTCGCCTCGGGTGGCTTCAACATGAAAAATCTCGCTGCCGATGTCGCTGCCGTGGGGGCCATGAAGGGGCGGACAAAGTAGAGATTGTCACATTTTGGAAGTCCAATGCTGGCCACGCAGAAACTGCTCGGCTAACATGCCTAAGCACTCGGAACGGGCCGGCGGGGGCGCCCGATGAACTCCCCCGCACAACAAAGAGACACAACGATGCGCTTAAAAGTGATCGCCCTCACGGCCGCCTTGGCATGCGGGTTCGCGATCGGTTGCGGCCCAGTAGCAACCACCGCCCCTGTGAAACCTGCTGACAAGACCAGCTCGAAGCCACCGGAAACTCCTGCCAAGCCAGAAGTTCCTGCGAAGCCACCGGAAACTCCGGTCAAGCCAGAAGAGAAGCCACCAACCGTGAAGCCACCAGAAGCTCCGGTCAAGCCACCAGAAGCTCCGAAGCCACCAGAAGCTCCACCAAAGGCACCACCAGCACCTGAGAAGAAGTAACTCGGTGACTTGTAACTCAACGCCCGCTGGAAACAGCGGGCGTTGTTGTTTCCTATGCTGACTTCACCTCTCCAAGAGATTCCGTCATGCGAACACTGCTCTATGTGCTTCTTTTCACCGCTGCACTAACTGCTGCGGAACCGGAAAAAACCAAAGCCCCTGCTTACAGAGTGCTGGCGGCGGATCGCGGTACCGGCAAACTGGCCATCGTGAACGAGAAAGGCGAAGTGGAGTGGGAGTACAAGAACACGCATGACGTCCACGACCTGCATGTGCTGGCCAACGGCAACATCCTCACGCACACCTCGCACACCAAGATCGTGGAGATTGAACCCAAGACAAAAGAGATTGTCTGGAGCTACGAGAGTAAGCCGAAGGAAGGG
>JBBRME010000146.1:0-10805 GCA_038230995.1 Gemmatales bacterium | reverse complement strand
GAACCCCCACTCGGTGCGTGGTGGTTTCATCGCTGTTCAATCGGCGTGAAGTGGTGTTTCTTGAGTGTGGGCAAGCCGTGTTCCGGTGATACGAGGGCGTCAAGGAATTTCTGCGTAAGTGTTTTTTTGGTCAGTCCCGCAGCCACGATCTTTGCTTCGATGCCCTTTAACTCCGGTAGTTCGAGTCGGCGGAGGTTCGGGTAATTCTTGGCGACCGGCTCCCAGACGATGGCTGCGGGTAGCACACCGATCTTCACAGCGTTCGCGGCCTCCGCAACGTTCAGCACGCCAACAAGTTTTGGTTCGAGTTTCGCCCAATCACCGGTCTTCTTGAGATGCTCGCGTGTGAGTTGACCGATGGCTGCGTTTTCGTTGGCCAAGCTGATGCGATGTTCTAGTAGCGTTGGCCAATCTTGAATCTTGTTCTCGCCTTCACCGAGCATCACCACGGCTTTCATTGTTGCCAACGGAACGGTGTTCTTGACCCAACCCTTCTGCCGGGCTTTCTCGATGTAGCTATCATCCGCAGGCAAATAGATGTCGGCGGTTTCATGTTCCGGTTGAAACTGTATTCGCGTCATGAGATCTTCGGAGGCACCGTAATGACGCTCGACAATGATGATGCCGTGCGTTCGTTCAAATTCGTCGGCTACTTCTTCGACGTAGGGCCGAAGGCTGACCGCCGCGAGGATGTTCAGACGTGGTAGTGGTTCGCTTTTGACTGACTGAATGAATAATGGCGTGAAAATGCCGGACATCATGATCACAATCCCCATTCCGACGAGAACCACAAAGAAGAGCGTTATGGGGCCACACTTCATCCCCCACCGGCCAGTTGGCACGACACCAGCGTGAGGTCATCCGTCAGCGGTTCCTTGCCGATGAATCGGTTCATGGTGGCCAGAATCTCGCTCACGTCACTCTTTGGGTTGGCATCCACACGGTCGAGACATTGGGTGAGGCGATCATTCCCATACATTTCGCCGATCTCGTTATGGGCTTCAATGAGTCCATCAGTAAACAGCGTGAGGCGATCCCCCGGGGCCAATTGCACTTCTCGCTCTTGGTAAATCTCTTCAGGCACGATGCCCAGCAGGAAGCCCTGCGCTACCAGCGGCTTGATAGCACCTGTGGCAGCGGAAGCATGCAGCGGGTATGGGTGCCCGGCGTTCGCATACCGCAGCACTCCGGTTCGGCGGTTGAGCACACCGTAAAACGCCGAGACGAAGCGCTCTTCGGTAATGCCACACAAACGGGTATTGATCTTCGTTAGCACTTCGCCGGGGCTGTTGAATCGTCGTGCAATATCCGCAAAGGCGTAGCGGGTCATGATGGCCACGAGTGCCGCCGGGATGCTGTGCCCGCTGGCATCGGCAATGAAGATGCCCAGGTGGTCGGGGTCGGGTTCAGCGAAGTCGTAATAATCCCCACCGAGGTGGTCGAGCGGGGCGTAATGAATGGCCCAATTCATGCTCGACCAGCGCGGTGGTTCGTGCGGCAGCAGTTGCTTTTGCAGTCGACCGGCCGAACGCATGTAGTGTGCGGTTTCCTGGTCGCGGGCCAGCAGAGCATTGTTGGCTTGTTGCAAGGCAACTGTTCGCTCGGCCACTTCCGAATTCAAGTGTTCCGCGCGGCGGGCCATCAACATTCGAGTACTGAGGATGCCGATCACCCGGTCGTGTTCGATCACCGGCATGTGGCGAACCTTACGGTTCGTCATCATCTGCACGGCGTCTTCCCAGCCCACTTCAGGGGCGATGGTATGCGGATTTTTCGTCATCCACTCCGTCACCGGGTAGTTTCGCCAACCGATGACCGCATCCGCGACCCGGCGTAACAAGTCGCGTTCGGTGAAAATGCCAACGAGCTTGTCGCCATCACACACGAGTACCGAGCCGATGCGCTCGTGGTTCATGAGCAATAGCAGTTCGCCGACGGTGCTACCCGTCTGCACGATGATCGGGTTCGGCTGCATGACATCCCGAACGGTAATCGGTTCGCTGGACATACCTGGGCGTGAACTCCGAGGGCAATCATTTCAATACTGGATGTTTTATCAGTTAGGGCGTGAAAGGGCGGCGGAAGATTTTTGCCAACGGGGCGACACAATCGTCAGCGCGCAACTACACTTGCTGGGAGCTCAGTTCCTCGGGGAGACGCATGAAGCCGATTCCGCAAGCAGCGGCCCTGGCGCTGCACGATGGTCTGGTTTGTTTGGTGACGGCGAAAAGCGGGCTACGCTGGGTCGTGCCCAAGGGGAAAATCGAACCGGGGCAGACGGCCCGCGATGCCGCCCAAGCCGAAGCATGGGAGGAAGCTGGCCTACTGGGTGCGGCCTCGGCATCGTCTATTGGCATGTACAGCTATACCAAGTTTCAGAACGAGTACGAAGTGGCCGTGTTCCTGTTGCACGTAACCACGATCCGTAACAAATGGCCGGAGCACCGCCACCGCGAACGCCAATGGGTGACACCACAAGCAGCAGCTAACTTGATCCACGAGCCGCAACTCCGACAAATTCTACTTGTGGCCACGGCTCATCTCCTCGCGGCCACGGCATGACAGCACAAACTCTCAGCTTTGTTGACTCGCACACCGGCGGGGAGCCCACACGGGTGATCTTGTCGGGCTGGCCCGAATTGCGTGGTGATACGGTCGAACAGAAATCGCGCGATTTCGCTAAGCACTCGGATCATCTGCGTTCTGCCGCGGTCAATGAACCACGCGGGTCGGACATCCTCGTGGGGGCACTTCTGCTACCACCTAGCAAACCCACGGCGGCTTGCGGGGTGATCTTCTTCAACAACGTTGGCGTCTTGGGCATGTGTGGCCATGGCACCATCGGCCTGGCGGTTACGTTGCATCACCTCGGCAAGTTGGCCCCCGGCACGCACATCATCGAAACATCCGTGGGCGACGTGACGGTGACCCTGCACGATGCCCACCGCGTGAGCGTGACCAACGTGCCGAGTTTCCGCTTCGCCAAGCAGGTACCGGTGCAGGTACCCGGCGTCGGTAAAGTGCATGGCGACATCGCCTGGGCTGGCAACTGGTTCTTTCTGGTCAACGACCACGGGCAGCAACTCGAACTGAAGAACGCCACCGAACTCACCCACATAGCCAGCAAGATTCGCCACTCGTTGGATGCCGCCCAAGTGAAAGGCGAGAAGTCGCTGCACAACGGTGTCATCGATCACATCGAACTGTTCGGCCCGGCCCACGATTCCGAGAACCACAGCCGCAACTTCGTGCTTTGCCCCGGCCTGGCTTACGACCGCAGCCCCTGTGGCACGGGTACCAGTGCAAAAGTCGCATGCCTCGCTGCTGATGGCAAACTGCCTCCGGGGCAGGTGTGGCGGCAGGAGAGCCTCACCGGCAGTGTCTTCGAGGCGAGTTACGACACCGCTGGTGAAACAATCCGCCCCACCATAACCGGCACGGCGTTCGTCACTGCACACGGTGAACTGATCCTGAACCCGGCTGATCCGCTCCGCTACGGCTTCTCAACCGTACAGTAAGAGTGTCTCCGACGAGTTTCCAACGATGATCTACGGCGATGCACGAGGCCCCTTTGACCTCCGCTTCCGGCTACTCGGCTTCCCCGTGCGGGTCTCGCCGATCTTCTTCATCTTCTCGGCGTTGATCGGCTCCAGCTTCGCTTTGCAACTCGGTTGGCAATACCTGGTGTTGTGGGTCGGGCTGTCGTTCGTGTCGATCCTGCTGCACGAACTGGGCCATGCGCTTGCGTATCGGCTCTTCGGTAGCCGATCGGAAATCACGCTGCACGGCTTCGGTGGGTATGCCATTGGCAACCCACCAAGGCAACCGTGGAAGCGTATGTTCATCAGCTTTGCAGGGCCGTTAGCACAGTTCATACTTGCCGGGATCGTCTGGGGCTCGGCCTTTCTCACGGGATGGCCAACTCAAAACGACTACTTCCGAGCGACGTTTCTGTTCCTGATGTGGATGAACATCTTCTGGCCACTGTTCAACCTGCTGCCCATGCTGCCGCTCGATGGTGGCAACGTGATGCGCGAAGTGCTGGTGATGCTGAAGCTGCGCAACCCGGATGCTGCTGCTCATGCGGTGTCGGTAGGCGTAGCGGGGTTGCTCGTCTTGCGTGGGGTGGCTGCTTTGGCAAACTTCAAGCTGCCGATCATCGACGACATTCTGCCACTGTGGTTAGTGCCTGGACAAATGATGACGTTCTTCTTCGTGATGTTCGCCATCGAGAACGTGCAGATGTATCAGCGGTTGAAACGCTCTGGCGGACAGAACTACTACGACAACGGCTACGACGATGATGTACCACCGTGGCGTCGGCGGTAACACTCAATACCAGACCGCAGGCCTAGGCTAGCCTATCACGGGCCTTTGGCCTTAAGATTCTCAAGGCCCAAAGGGCCGAGACAAAATAGCCCAGGTCAAAGGCCTGGGACTGATTAGTACCCACGGAGCCTCCCCCATGCGTTGGATTTGCTTTGCGATTGCAATGGTCTTTTGTTCCGTGGCCAGTGCCGCGGACGACGCCAACAAGTTCCTCGGCGAGTACATCAAGAAGGAAGACAAATCCTTCGCTTGGAAGCTGAAGAGAACCGACGAAAGCAACGGCAGCAAAATCTACACCTTCAGCTTGACCAGCCAGACGTGGCAGGACATCCCGTGGGAACACGATTTGCAGATCTTCGTTCCCAAGGGGTCAAAGCCGCAGTCCACCATGGTGCTCTGGAACCAAGGCGGCACGGCTGGGCCGGAATCGATGCTGGGCCTCGCCATCAGCGAGAAGGTGGGGGCACCGGTGGCCTTCCTGTACGGCGTACCCAAGCAACCACTTTACGAGGATCCTAAAACCAAGAAGCTGACCACGACACCGACGAACCCGAAGAACAAGGACGAAGGCCGAATGGTGGAGGATGGGTTGATTGCTTACACCTATGTGAAGTACCTCGAAACGCAGGATGCAAGTTGGCCACTGTTGTTCCCTATGGTGAAGAGCGTCGTGCGGGCCATGGACGCCATCCAAGCCTTTGCCAAGGACGAGTGGAAGTTCGAAGTCAAAAACTTCGTGGTTACCGGCGCCAGCAAACGCGGCTGGACGAGTTGGCTCACCGCAGCATCAGGCGATCAGCGCGTCAAAGCCATCGCCCCGCTCGTCATCGACACCCTGCACTTCCCAGTGCAGATGAGGAACCAAGTGGCCGCCTTCGGCAAGCCTAGCGAAATGATTGCCGACTACACCCGTGCCAAGCTTGTACCGATCCCGGATACCTCCGATGCGCAAAACCTCTGGAAGATGGTCGACCCGTACAGCTACCGAGAAAGCCTGACCGTACCAAAGATGATCATCAACGGTACAAACGACCCCTACTGGCCACAGGATGCCCTGAACAGTTACTGGGACGACCTCAAAGGCGAGAAGTTTGTTGCCTACAGCCCGAACAGCGGGCACGACCTCCGGGAGATGGACAAGGACGGCAAGAAATTCTTTTTCCCCACACGAGCCATTAACACACTGTCAGCCTTCAGCAAGTGTCAGGTGTTTGACAAAGAGATGCCGAAGCTGGAATGGAAGTGGGATGCGAACAAGCCGAAATACTCCATTCAGGCCAAAGGAACAATTCTGAAAGCTCGTGCCTGGACGTGCGACTCAGCCACGAGAGACTTTCGCAAGTCGTACTGGAAAGAACAATTGTCCTCGACGCCGAAGGACGATGGCAAACCTTACGTCGGTAGCTACAGCCGTGAAGAGGACTTCCGCGTTCCAGAGAAGGGCTTCCGTGCCGTGATGATGGAAGTGGAGTTCGACATCCACGGTGTGGCCGCCAACCTCACCACGCAGATTCAGATTCTCGAAGCGAAGAAGTGAGTTGGCACTTCCCGACAGAACTCGCTCGCTTCGGCCCTGCGTTTACCGACGCGGGGCGAGTGCCGAACCTCACCTACGCCAGGCAGTACTGCCGGGGTGTGACTAATCGGCATTATGAAAACTTCTCCGTGGCGTCGCTATTGTTGCCACGGCGGCTACTGGTTCACTTCCACGCTGTTTATGCCTACTGTCGCTGGGCTGATGACCTGGCAGATGAGGCCGGCGGTGGTGACACAGCGTTGTCACTGCTGCGATGGTGGCGCGAACAGTTAATGAGCTGTTACCACGGTATACCGGTACACCCGGTGATGGTGGCACTTCAATCCACGATTCGCCGATTCCAGATTCCAGCAGAACCGTTCCTGAACTTGTTGTTGGCCTTTGAGCACGACCAGCGAGTGACCCAGTACGGCACCCTCGATGAAGTCTTGGCCTACTGCGTCAACTCCGCCAACCCGGTGGGTCGGCTGGTGTTGTACCTCTTTGAGCAAGCCAGTGACAACGCGATGACACTGAGTGATGACGTCTGCACTGGGTTGCAGTTGGCGAACTTCTGGCAGGATGTCGCCCGTGATGCAGCCATCGGGCGGGTATACATCCCGCAGGACGACCTCACCAGGTTTGGCGTGAGCGTGGCCGACCTGAAGGAGCGCCGCAGTAGTGCGGCGTTCCGCGATTGTCTGCGGTTTCAAGTGGAACGAACTTGGGGATTCTTTCAGCGCGGGCGAGGGCTGTTGCCGTTGTTAACGCCCGAGGCCCGGCGGAACATCCGCCTGTTCATCGAAGGTGGCGAAGCCACACTGCGGGCCATTGAGCGTGTCGGTTACGACACGCTGACTCAACGACCCGCAATAAGCAAAGGAACCAAACTCAAACTGTTGCTGCGGGCACTGGTGGGGTAGCGGCTTCTTCTTTGTAATCCCGGCAGGTGTACACCCCGCTTGGTGGCATGTTCAGCGGCACGAAGTTGAACTTCACCTCGCGGAAGTACTTCTTGTACAGGCCCATGTACACCCAAGGCATGTTCGTGAGCTGACGGAACGTGCCCGTGGGTGTGAGCACCTTGGAACTGCTGCGGATGATGCCATCACGCACTTTTGGCATGGAAGGCAGCGGCAATCCGCTGATCACGTGATCGACTTGAGTCAGACCACGAGCGGCCAGCAGTTCGTCCATCTTGCTGGCATCGCCTTCAATCACATCCGCACCGGGGAAGCGATCCCGCAACCGCGTGCAGAAGTCCGGGTCGATTTCCACAATCAGGAACTTGGTGTGTGGCTTCAATCGCTTCATGATCTCTGCGGTCACGGGGCCAGTGCCCGCGCCGAGCTCCACGATGCATTGCACGGTGTCGTAGTCGATGTTGGCGCACATCTGTCGGCACAGCGAGCCTTGGCTTGGCGAAAAGCTCGCCACCGAGGTGCCCTTCTTGATGAACTTCTTCGTCATCAGCCACCAGTCCGGCGTGTGGGGCTTGGTGGACGGTGCTTGTGGTGCAGGTGGCGTGGAATCAGGTGTCAACGGTGTGTTACTCATAGGGGTACGTTACTGGGTTTCACCATCATCAGTTGTTGCCAGCCCGGCGTTGCCGAGGGTTTCTTGGCGGTAAGGAAATGAACCACCAAGCGGTTGATGAGTGCATGCATCTCGATCTGCGGGGCGTGCCCGCACTTTGGCAGTGCGAGGAAGTACCCTTGCTGAAGTTCGTGCGCGGCCTCCTCAGCAGTCTTCGGATCGCAAATTTTATCGTGTTGGCCGGTGATGAGCAACGTGGGTACGGTGATATGCTTGAGCCGGTCGCGCACGGTGTATTCCATCGTCCCGCGCACGGTGCGAAGCAGGCCGGTCTTCCATTTACGGTTCTGCATCTGCGCCTTGTAGAAGCGCAGCATATCCTTGTCCACGAACTTCGGCTTGTGGAACACACTGCGCAGCAGCGTGTATGTATCGCCGCGAACGCCGTCCATGATCGGTAGCTTTTCTTCGTCGCCCATGCCGGACGGACAGATGAGTACCACCCGACTGATGAGTTGAGGGTACCGTACGGCTAACTCAACCGCGACCTTCCCACCCAGACTGCTTGAAACCAGGTGATACGGCGGCGACTGAATGTAACGAGACATGTAATCGTGGAACTGTTCGACGAGGTAGTCGATGCTGATCGGCGTGCGGGCTTCAATCATCGATTGAATTCGGTCGCCCTCGTAGGCGAGGATATTCGGTGCGTGTACTTCGAAGTAGCGCCCCCAGAAGCGGACGTTGCGGAACCAGCTTTCGGTTTGTTCGGCCAAGCCGTTAATCAAAATCAAGGGCTGACGACGGGCATAGATTTTCGGACGAAAATGATCGAAGAGCTGTGCCCATTGATTTTCCATCGCCATCAACTCCACCGCGGCACGGTTAACTTATGTTGTGCTTCGCTGTGTTGAAGTGTGAATTTAACGAACACACCGGAAACAGCACAAACGAGATGAATCGGCTGTCGTGGTTCCGGTGTGCTTTTTATTTGTTCGACCGATGGACCAGTGGCTCACGAAGACTCAGCAGAACGCGGTGTGGAGCGATCTTCGTCAGGTTCTTCTTGTGCTCCGCCCACTTTGTAGTCTTCATTCAACCAGCGACCGAGATCAATGGTTCTGCACCGCTTCGAGCAGAACGGATAGTCCGGGTACTCGCTCCAGTCAGCGGGCATCCGGGCATCACAAATCGGACATTGCACTTTGATCATTGGCTACCTCCTGCCCGGCATCTGGGATTACCTACACAGCTCGACATTGCTTACTTCTTTTTCTTACCGGGTTTGGCAGGAGGCTCTGGTGGGGGGGGCGGCGGCGGCGGTGGCGGGCTGGTTCCCTCAGCAGGTTTTGCTTCGGGCGGCTTGGCAGCATCGGCGTCCTTCTTGGCGGCTGCCTGGTAGTTCTCCCCACGGTTGTAGTCCGTTTCGTAGAACCCGGATCCTTTGAAGACGATGGCCGCGCCAGAGCCGATCAAACGCCGGAGCTTTTTCTTCTTGCACTGCGGGCACTTCGTGAGATGATCTTCACTGAAGGACTGCCATTGCTCGAAGGCGTGTTTGCAAGCATCGCAGACGTAATCGTAGGTGGGCATGGCGAGCGGAACTTCCAGCAGGTATCGATATTGTCCGAGTTATCCTAGCGATTTCACGTGCTCAAGGTGCTGCGGGAATTTCCGACAGGGCCTGATGGCAATCCGGACAACTCAAATTTGTTTTCAGTGAGAGATCGCTTTACTTCGCTGTCCACGTTTCGGTTCAAAGATAAACAAGCCTTTGATTATCTGTATAGCTCGAACTTCTCCTCATCAATGCTGACACATGCCTGATCCGACAGAATTCAACATTGATTTGCCCCGCACGGGATCCACCTTCGCCACCTACGAGGGGATTCGCCTAGCCGATGGAACAGCGACGCTGCACTGGCACTTTTACGGTGATTTCGCCAACTTGCTTGGGTACTCAGCAGACGAGTTCATCGAATGTTTCACAAAGAAGTCGCTACCGATTCATCAAGGAACGTGCACAGACGATCAGAGCTTTTACGATTGCCGACTCGATGCGATCGCAAAGCGGCAACCTTGGTTGTGCGAAATCGAATGGATCAATCCACGCAATGGGTTATCAGTCTGGCTGCTCTTCCGCGAATTCCACCACGATGACGACTTGCAGACGACCACCGGCGTGATGCTGGACATTACTTCGCTGAAAGTTGCACAGGATGTGGAATCGAGCCGGAATCAAGTTCTCTCGGCCCATCTGGAGAACACGCCGTTAGCAGTCATCGAGTGGCAAACGGATCTGCGCGTGCTGCGATGGAACAACGGTGCCGAAGCGATGTTCGGCTGGAGCGAGCAGGAACGTGTTGGCCAGAACATCATGAACGATGGCTTCGTCTATACCGGCGACATATCGGCCGTGACCCCGGTGATCGATGAACTCATCTCCGGGCAGGTGCCAAGAAACATTCTTGTGAATCGGAACCGAGATAAGTACGGCAGAATCCTGACTTGCGAATGGCATAACTCCGCTGTGCGGGATCGCAATGGTCAAGTGGTTTCCATCCTGTCGTTGGTGATGGATAAAACTGAGCAGAACCAACTGCAGAACGAATTGGAACTTCGAGATGAACGGCTGAAAACCACGCTGGCCTTCAGCAAGATGCTCATCTGGGATCGTGATTACCAGCGACAACACGTGGAGTATTCACACCATTACGGTGAATATTTCGGGCGCCCAGAGCTTGGCGCGTCGATACCCATGAGCGATCACTTTGAGGTTGTCCACGAGTCGTACCGTCAAGAAGTGCGAGACACCATCAATCGAAGCATTGAAAGCGGGAACGAGTTCACGATCCGATTTCGTGGCAGTGCCGATCAAGCAGATCAACGACCACGATGGTTCGAGACGTACGGCCGCGTCATCCGCAACGAACAGGGTGAAACAACACGAATTGTTGGCGTGACAAAAGACGTGACCGTTGAGCACTTGGCCCGCGAAGAACGCCAAGCCCTCGCACAACAAATGGTGGAGGCCCGCAAGTACGACAGCCTCGGCGTATTGGCTGGTGGCGTGGCCCACGACTTCAACAATTTGCTGACAATCATCCTGGGTCATGCCAGCCTTGTGCGAACCGAACTCGGTGCGAACCACAAACTCACGACGAACCTTACGGAGATCGATTCTGCTTGCCAGCGTGCGGCGAACTTGTGCCAGCAACTCTCAGCGTATGCCGGTGTCAGCAGCATGTCACTGGTGCCGTTGTCGCTGGCCGATTTGATTCGCACCACGGAACCGTTGTTGCGTGCCGAGTGCGGTGCTGTGAGCCTTCGCTTCACCCTTCAGGCAGGCCTGCCGGAGATTAACGCGGAGCCGTATCAGTTTCGGCAAGCGTTGCGTTCGCTTATCATCAACGCAGTGGAAAGT
>JBBRME010000145.1:0-10957 GCA_038230995.1 Gemmatales bacterium | reverse complement strand
TGATGGCCAAGGCATCGAGCAACGCGGCCTTGATGTTCTCGGTGCCGGGTCGCTGCACGCGCTGGATCAACATCGACTGAGCGATGTAGTTACGCGATTCGTCCGGCTGCCGCAGTTCAACGAGGGTCATGGAGGTAGTTTACGCTGGTGGAGGAGCCGTGACTGGAGAGAGTTCCCAGGCCGCTGGCCTGGGCTATTCTGTCGCGGGCCTTTGGCCCTGAAATCCTTGAGGCCCAACGGGCCGAAACAGACGAGCCGAGGTCGAAGGCCTAGGCAGTTAAACACCCCCGCTTATTCCTCAATCTCCTCATCCACCATCGTCAAACTCTTGAAGATCGCCCGCAGCATTGGTTCGTGGTATTCGCGATCGTAGTCCGTGGTCTGGGCCAGGCACAACACCGAGCCGGTTGGGCCATTCAAACATCGCGTCATGGTGAAGCTGGTGGAATCCACAGCGATGAAGTCGATGTCATGGCCGATGGCTGGTTGACCGGCCATGCTTTCGATCACTTCTACAAAATCCAGATCCTTGTATTCGGTCCGCATGGCTTCCAGTGTGAGATTGGCCAGTTCCCCGGCCTCCAGGATGTCGGGCCGAATGCTGAGCAGAAAGAACGCCGTCTGCGGGCTTTTCACCTGCACGTTCCACGCGACATCGTCGTCTGCCACTTCAATGATCCAGTTCAGCGGATACTCAAATCGCAAACCATCGCGTTGGAACGTCTTCATGGAGGAATCTCGTAGTCGTGTTGTGGTGAATTCCACAGAGTACACTCAGGCCCAACGAGGCAAATATTTTGTGTTTTTATACCTGGGCTTTTGACCAAGGCTATTCTGTCTCGGCCCGTTGGGCCTCTTTGATACTAGGGCCGAAGGCTCGTGACAGATTAGACTAGGTCGAAGGCCTAGGCACTCAGGCGAACTCAGTCGATGGACGTCGCGTTGCTTCAACAATGGCTGAACTTACCTGCCGGTTCTTGGCCGCCTGAGCCGAGCGTTCTGCTAGGCAACCCGACCACGCACAGCGAGGCTGAGGCCGCTGCTGTCTATCGGATCGATGTACTGCGCCCACATCAATTGATGCACCCCGAGTTAGTGACGGAAGGAATGAACCGGCTAGCCCAGGCCTTGTTGCACTACGGCGAAACGCAAAATGTGGTGGTTGAAGAGGAACCGGGGACGTTGGAAGAGGTTCCCGTCGAAGCCGCCCCGCCGGTGATGGCGCGTGCCGTGCTGGTTGTGAAACCTTTGGTCGAATCGCCGTTGGTGCTGCTGGAACAATCTGAGCCGCAAGCCCCGCCACCGGGGTTAGTCTTTGCCCCGCCGGATCGTCGCAAAGCTTACCGCGAACTCGTGCAGTTGCGTCGACTCCGCGCCGAGTGGGAAACCATCGGCCCGCTTGTTGGCAATCCCATGGAAGAACTCAAGACGCCCGAAGCTGTGTATTTGATGTTGGTGACAAAGCGTCAACTTCAATCGTTGATGTTGAATCATCCGGTGGGTGATCAGGTTTTGTTGCCGGACTGCGCAATTCTTTTGCACTTGATGAACAGTATGAACCCGGCAAGCACGGTTCGAGACTTAGTGCCAAGCCAGCGAGAAAGAGTGGCACAGATTTGGAACGTGGGACGTGTGAGATTAGATCAATGTTACTGGGCACTGCGAGAGAGTGTCCGCAATAGCACTCCGCGTCATCCGTGGGCACGGCACTGGCATGGGTTTGTCGATGCCTTCCGCCAGACACCCGAATGGATACTTTTTGTCCTGGCAGGACTTGTCATCATGGTAGCAGTGATACGCTGGGCGACGGCCACTCCGGCAGATCGCCCAAGTCCAACGTTGATCAGTCCGCAACAACTGTGATCAGCTTCAGAAGTTGATCTTTACCAATGCGATTGAGAAGCTCACGCACGGCGAGCAGATCGTTGATATCGACAGTGCCACCAGCAGGACGACGACCACGCTTGCCAGTGCTGGTACCGCCATTCATCTTCTTCAAGATGCTTGACTTGTATGATGCCACAAGTGCGTAATCAAGTTCAACCTTATGGTTGGTCTTGATGTAATTAATGAGATCGTTCGGGCCGGCATCTTTGCCCACGTTTTCGAGGGCTTCCTTGACGAGGGCGGTCTTCGATGGGCCTTTTTCTTTGTCTGTCTTGGCCATGCTGTTACTCCGAATGTTGTGGTAGGTTCAGCGCTGAGTTTAATGCGCTTGGAAAGATCCTAGTCATTACCAATGCAATGTCAGCATCAATACTCAGCTTTTCTGAAACTCTTACGATATCACTAGCTAGAAACTTGACAGGATGAGCTACGTGAAACATCGGTATTGAACTTTTGTATACTACGGAAGTGGAACGCCATCCAAGAGTCGTTGTAGTACAACATCGACTCGTACATCCTCGGCCTCGGCTTCATAAGACAATAACACACGGTGTCGCAACACATCTGCTGCTGTGAGTTTCACATCTTCCGGTGTGACAAACTCGCGACCCTGCAAGAAAGCGTGGGCTTTTGAGGCACGAACGAGTGCTACAGTGGCCCGCGGGCTGGCACCACATTGAATCAAAGGTGCGAGATCTGCCAGGTGATGAGATGCTGGATCGCGTGTGGCACGAATAAGAGTCACGATGTAGGTTTTGATGCTTTCTGCCAGGAAGATCTCATCCACTTGATCGCGCCAATGGGCCAGTTCCGCAGCGCTTAACACAGCGCGAACATCCGTCTTACTCTTCACCCGGCTCATCCGATCCACGATTTGTAATTCTTCACTCTCGGTTGGGTAATCCATCAGAACTTTGAACATGAACCGATCCACTTGTGCTTCCGGCAGTGGATATGTTCCTTCTTGTTCCAACGGGTTCTGCGTAGCTAATACGAAGAACGGATTGGGCAGTGGATAGGTGCGATCGCCAATGGTGACTTGGCGTTCTTGCATGGCTTCGAGCAGTGCAGATTGCACCTTGGCCGGGGCTCGGTTGATCTCATCGGCGAGGATCACATTGGCAAACACCGGGCCGGGTTTGACTGTAAACTCGCCAGTGCGCGGGTTGTAAATCTGTGTGCCGATGATGTCGGCAGGGAGTAAATCCGGTGTGAATTGCAATCGTTGAAACTTCAATTCCAAGGCCGCTGCCAACGTGCGGATGGCCAAGGTTTTCGCCAACCCCGGTACACCTTCTAATAGTGCATGACCATCAGTAAGCAGGGCCATGAGGAGTCGATCAATCAACTTCCGTTGACCGACCAACACGGAACTCATCTCGGTGTAGAACGGTTCGAGAAGTTGTCGGCCACTGGGCATGGATGAACTCGTTTCGGAGCCTGAGTAATCTTGGATATCCTATCCACCATGTTCGGTTGGTTCCAAAAACACGATCCATTGAAACTCTGGGATACTGACAAGGCACTGTCAGCGTGGTTTGCATTTGCACAACAGAACGCCCCGCGTGGGTTGAACTGGACTCACCATCAGCCAACAGCAGAGCCAACGATTCACGCACCGTGGGCCGTGGTGCCCGTGCAACTGCAGGGCGAGCCGATTCCTGATGGGCCACTGGCCGACGTACCTGCCAGCCGCGAGCCAAGGCAAGTTGTTGCGGTGTTCCACTGGAGTGGCAAGACTTGGAACGTGGTACGAACCGTAATGAACCTGAGTGCTGCGGATGTGATGCAGAAGTTGACGGGGTGAGAATATCGGAAAGCGTCGCGCTCAGGCAGCGACGCTCACCAGTGAACGACTCGGCTTACCGTGTGCCGCCAGTGAGTTGTACATCTGGATTCGTCGGCAATGTCTGGCTCTCTTGCAGTTGGGCCAGCAGGTTCTGGGCGTTCTCGTTGTTCGGGTTCGCCTTCACAGCCATCTGCAACTGAGCCAAGCCATCTTGTGTACGGCCGACGCCGACCAAGGTGCGACCAAGAAACGCGCGGGCTTCGCTTTCGTTCATCACGTTCAGCAACGTGTCGAACGCCACGTCCCACTTGTCTTGCCGGGCAAGGAAGTAGCCCTTGGCCTTCATGTAGGTGCGGTTTTCCGGATCGAGCTTCAAGGCCGCGTCGCAAGCGGTGGAGGCACCGGCCCAGTCTTCAAACTTCACGCAGGAACGCGACAACGCCCATGGAACGTCTTTGTCGGTCGGGTGGGCTTTGATGGCCTCACTGAACATTTGCGTGGCACGTTCGCGGTCGCCCGCCCAAGTGTAGAGCTTGCCAAGGCCGAGCAGCGCTAGCTTGCTTTTCGGGTCACGCTTCAGGGCTTCTTGGAACTTCTTACGCGACACATCTATGAGTGCATCGCGGTCTTGTTCCGGCCGGGAGGTCTCATCGTACGCCATTTCCAGTTCAGCATCGGCGAAGGCACTGAACGTATCCGGCTTGAAATCGCGCTTAGCGCTACTGACCACGCGGACGGGGATTTGCTCCTGCACCGGGCCGTAGGCCGGTTTCTTGTTTCCACCAAACCAGCCACCGTTGCTGGCTTGCTGGGTGCCAATCGGCATCGTGGCATTCGGCAGTGTGGTGTCATCCTTTTGGAAGAATTTACACCCCACGGATGGCAAGGCGACGGCGGCCAATCCCGCAACCAACAATGAACGCAAGCGCCCTTCCATGGGTCGGCTCCAGTATGAATCTGGGGGCTTAGGCAAACTCGGCAATGAAACTCGCCGAGGCCTCCGCCATCAGATCTTTCGTTAAATGCACAGGCTGCCGTCTGTATCGACAGATCGACTGAACTGTTTCCAACAAATCTCGACAATCGCTGGCCCGGGGCGTTCGGCCTCGGTTGTAGTAGCGTTCGTACAGGTAGTCCACCGCATCAGCGCTGTAGTTCATGTCCAGTCGCTTGCACACCGACGAAAAAATCTTCTCGTACACGTCCCGGGTCGGGGCCAGGATGCCCACTTTGTGCCGAATTCGTCGAAGGAAGGCATCATCAACCAGCGACTTGGGGTCGAGGTTGGTGCTGAAGATGATGAGCTGCTCGAAGGGTACTTGGAACTTCTTTCCGCTCTTCACCGTGAGGAAGTCATGGCGATCTTCCAGCGGAAGAATCCAGCGGTTCAATAAGTCCTTAGGTGACACAATCTGCCGACCGAAGTCGTCAATCAAGAATACGCCACCGTTGGCTTTGAAGTGGATCGGGGCTTGGTAGAAGTTGGCGTCGTCGTTCATCCGTAGGTCGAGCATTTCGAGCGTGAGTTCACCACCCACCACGATCACGGGCCGACGAATCTTCACCCAGCGTGCATCGGTTTGACCTTCGCTGAGCAATCGACGCATCGTCATTTCGGCTTCATCGCCGAAGTCGTTAGCAGTGTCGTCCACCACGTGCAGCGATGGATCGTACATAGTCACAATGTTGCCGTCGGCAATAAACGCATGTGGAATGTAGATCGACCCACCTGCCGAGTTCATGTACTCGCCGATGCTGCGGGCGATGGCTGTTTTGCCGTTCCCCGGTGGGCCGTAGATGAACACACTGCGCCCGGAGATGATCGCCGGGCCGATGGCGTTGAACAGGTCTTCTTTGATGACGAGGTGACGGAACGGGGCCTTGAGGGATTCCGGGTAGCAGTTCAACCCGCTCACGGTTTGGCGGTAGCACTGTTCGACGTAGTCTTCCAGTGGCACGGGGGCCGGGCCAACGTAAGCACACTGCTTCATTAAGTCCGCAGCACGACCACGACCAAGGTCCGTAAGGCTGAAGCGGTAGCTCACCTCGCCAACGAGGTCTCCACCGTCGACTTGAATGCACTTTTCGTCTTTGAGGAACTTGAGCGGTTCGCGGACAATCTTGAACGGCAGGCACAGGAAGCGTGACAGATCTCGGCCAATTTGTGGCCCACGCAGGTAGATGGTTCGCATGATCAGATCGCAGATCAGCGAATTGGTCAGCCCGGTTTCTTTCAGGTTTTCCGGGCTGGCTGGCGCCTCGGCGGTCATGGACGAATCCCATTCCGGAGCCATCGTCCGAGCTGACGAGACCATCTTGCAACACTCCTCATACCCAGGCCACTGACCTGGGCTACCTTTTCACGGGCCGTTGGCCCTGAAATCCAAGAGGCCCAAAGGGCCGACACAGACTAGCCCAGGTCAAAGGCCTGGGGTGCAAATTGCTACGTCTTCCCCTTGCCCCAATTGCCACTTGAGAGCAGCACAAGGATACACAACGTGCCGAAGCCTAACGTCCCAAGGACGATACCATCCTGCTTGGCAAAGGACTTCTTCCAGTAATTCACAAAACCGTCGCCATAGCTCTCGGCCTGAACCGGCGAGGCGTTGGCCATAAGCAACATCAGGCTGAACAGGGCCGTGGTCCACCAAGAGCGCACGTAGCACCTCCTTGCAGGCGTATCCAAGTTGAATCAACGGTAGAACACGAAAACACCCCCGGCGCTTTGGAGTGTGACTCCAAGGCAACGGGGGTGTCGGATTTTTCAGTCGCCAACCTTAGCGGCCCGTGGTGCCGCCACTGGTGGTACCACCGCTGGTGCCGGTGCCGCTTGCTGGTGCGTTCGCCCCGGCTGCTACGCCGAGGGTGTTGGTGGCTTGGCCGCCACCGGTGCCGGCGAGCGTGCCACCAAGCGAGCCAGTGATACCGCTACGGTATTGGGTGCTCAAACCACGAACGGCTGCGGCTGGGCCGGTCGAGTTCGTGCTTGGGTCAGCAATGTCGATGACCACCACTTCGTAGTTGGTACCACGGGTGTTCGGTCGGGCATTGGCGTACGCCAGAACAGTTTGGGCCCGCTTTTGATCGAGCTCCGAACGATTACCAGCCGACTTGCTTGGGTTCGCCGAATCGAACGCCACATCGCCTGCGGTTTGCAGGTAGATCGTGGGGTTCGGGTTTGGCATCACACGGGCCAATGCATCGAGCTTCGTGGCCCCGACAGCGTTGAGCTTGTCGGTGCCCGCTTCAAAGAACGCATTGTTGATCACGCCGTCGATGGCCGTGGCGTTGTTCGCCTGGGCTTCAAACGAGTACAGCACCGGTTCACGGGCTGCATAGCTGTACCGCTCGGGCCAGCTATTGTTGTTGTTGACTTGTTGGAAGCGTTCTTGCACGTTGGTCCGCGAAGAACTGCATCCGACCGTCATCAGACCACCAACGGTGATCATCGCCGCCACAGCGACGCGAACTTTTCGGGTCATCGTCGTCATCCTCCATGAGGGTAACAGGGGCATCCTGCCCCACTCGCCATCCATCCCTAATTTCGGCAGATTCCCTACCTGTCCAACAGCCCGAAATACCAAAAATGCCGAAACGACCCTCTCCACCGGCTTAACGCAACTGACCTGGCTCAACGTCATTCTGTCTGTGATTGATCTGTCCAACGCATAACTGGGCGCCAGCCTCTGACGGTCCTCAGCCGGAAGGAATCGATGTGAGAGAAACGAGTGTCGGCCCACGACGAGAGGATGCAAGAAGGTGTTTCGCCGCAAATGATCATCAAGAACAGTAGGGCGGTACGAGGCTTGGCGAGTGCCGCCGGAGCGCATTGACTGCGGCGGCACTCGCCAAGCCTTGTACCGCCCTACAGAACATTAAGGCAACAGATGTGTCAGCAAGGCATTACTTCTTCTTGTACTCCAGGTTCGGATACTGATTCAGTTCTACTTTCCAGCACTCGCCGATTTTTGGGCCGCGTGGATCGTAGACCGTCCCCTCGGCAGCAGATCCGATCATGGACGTAGCAACTGGGTCCGCTAATTCGGTTACGTTCTCGCACTTTGGCAAATCGGCTGCGGTCATCACGGAGCGGAAGAGTTCCGTGTGCTTTTCTTCGCCGGAGAGTTTGGTGTAAATCTGCAAGGTCACACTGCCAATCTTTCTCGACTTCAGGTGATCGAGAATTCTCTTACACCCAATCAGTTGCGAACGGATGAACGCCCGTTCACTCTGCATGCGCTCATCGGGGGCGGTGTCTTCGTTCTGCTTCTGAAGCATGGCGTGCAGTGTGATCTGTCATTCGCCATTTTTCGTGGCAGCCGCCCATCCCGGGGCCACTCCTGCAGGCAGGTTCGTTTGCACCGAGGGTAGCGTGTCGAGGTACTTCTTGACCGCGTCGCCGTCGCTCAGTGCTTTGTCTTCGCCGATGTCTTTCAACCGCTTCTCGAGTGCGGCTTCACCCGACCGGGCGTTTCGCTCGAAATCCTTTTTCGCTTCTTCCGGCTTCGTGCCGCAACCCAAAGCGAACAGTGCAAGGGGGATGAAGAATGCGATTCGCATCATCTTGGATCTCTCGTTTGGTGGAAATAACTGGTAAACCCAACGCCTCTTTTATCTTGATCGAAGTTTCTCAAGTCCAACATGAGATGTCAACTCTTGAATGCATTCGCAAGTTCAAAGCGTGATGCTGGACGTAAGAGATGTGGGTTGGGTACGAGAAGCATTCGAAAACGTATTCTCCGAAATACGACCACGAACACCCTGCCAATCTGCTTGTGCTTTTCTGAGTCATCTTGCAGTGAGACTGGGCTACCGCGTAGGGATGAGCGGCAAGGAATGGAACTCGCCCGCGCTCACTTGCTGTCGCCCTGCGCTAGCCATCAGCACCCAACCACCCTGAGAAGGGGCAGTGGACACATACCCAAGAAGATACCTGTCGTTATCGTGCCCATCACCAGTAAGCTTGGCGTCCCAGCGGACAACGAAGTCACCGCACCGAATCATCTCGAATACTTGTGGGAACGTATCCTTCTCCGTCTCGATGTCGTTAAGACTCCCAGGTGAAACGCCGTGATCCTCAGCAAACCTGTGGTATGCGATGGCCATGCAGAGCAGCTCTTGATGGAACCGCAACCGATCGTTGGTCTCTCGCATCCGTAACGCGTTCTGCCACAATGCGCCGACGCTGGCCAAGACGAGCAGGGCAGCAACCACCCACATCAAAACACGTTGTCGTCGGACCACTGTGACTACCTCCATCATCCAACTGAGTTGCACACTGTACCCATCCGTGAAGTCCACATCCAGAAGCGACATGTTGATGGATCAACAGGACGATGGATTGCACCAACCTTCGACTCCTCCGAAATGCTCCTTTTCCACACGCCTCCGGCGTTCAGAACAAATCTACGCGAAAGCAGCTCGTCTCCACGTAAAACACCTCCTCAACTACCTGGTGATTCTCTCATGCTCTCTCCGCTGCGTCGGGCTTTGTTTTCCGTGTCCGACAAGAACAACCTCGTGGAGTTCGCTACCGAACTGCACACGCACTATGGCGTGGAACTGGTGGCCACCGGTGGCACCAAAGCCGCGTTGGCCAAGGCAGGGCTACCGGTGAAGGACGTCTCGGAGTTCACCAACTTCCCGGAGATTTTGGACGGCCGGGTGAAGACGCTGCACCCCGGTGTGTTCGCCGGGCTGTTGGCCAAGCGCAGCAACCCGGATCACATGGCCACATTAGAAAAGCAGAACCTGCCCGAGTTCGACCTCGTGGTGTGCAACCTGTATCCGTTTGAAGAGACCGTCGCCAAGCCGGGTGTGACCGAAGCCGAGGTGATCGAGAACATCGACATCGGCGGGCCAAGCATGATCCGCGCTGCTGCCAAGAACCACACCAGTGTGGCGGTGATCGTCAATCCAGATCAGTACGACGAAATCCTCAACGAACTTGAAGAGAACGACGGCAAGACAACGCTGGAGTACCGCAAGCACCTTGCCCGCGCCGCCTTCGCACGCATCCTGCAATACGACGCCGCCATCGCCAGTTACTTCGTTGAGATGATGCCGATGGATGACGGGGCAGAGGGGGAGGACGATGAAGACGACGACACCCCGGACTGGCAAGAACAGATCGATTTACCGTTCGACCTCGTGGCCACACTTCGGCACGGTGAGAACCCGCATCAGTCGGCAGCGCTGTACGCCGAGCCAGAGTTGGATCGGCCTTGTTTGGCGAATGCCGAGCAACTGCACGGCAAGGAACTGAGTTACAACAACTACCTCGATCTTGACTCCGCGTTGAACTTGGCCCGTGAGTTCACCACACCAGCTGCGGTGGTGGTGAAGCACAACAACGCCTGCGGTGCGGCCACGGCCAGTACGTTGGCAGAGGCGTTTACCCAAGCTTGGGACGGCGACCCACTCTCCGCGTTCGGGGGCATCATTGCTTTCAACACCATGGTGGACGTGGCCACGGCGGACGCCATGATGACCGGCGAGCGCTTCGTCGAGTGCATCATCGCCCCGGAGTTTGCCGACGAAGCCTTAGCCAAACTGCAAGGCTGGAAGAAGAACGTGCGGCTGCTTCGCATCGGCGAACTCGATCCGGTGCCGCAGGGGTTGGACTTCCGGCGCATCGACGGTGGCCTGCTGATTCAGACCCGTGATGTGGAAGCGGATGACGCAGCGAATTGGAAGACCGTCACGCAGAAGCAAACCACAGCGGAGCAACGTGCAGCACTAGAGTTCGCCTGGGTGGCCTGCAAGCACGTGAAGTCAAATGCGATTGTGCTTGCACAGGGCACCAAGTTGGTCGGTGTAGGTGCCGGGCAGATGAGCCGGGTGATGTCCGTCGAGATTGCGATTCAGAAAGCCGGGGCGAAGGCGGCAGGATCCGTGTTGGCGTCCGATGCGTTCTTCCCATTCCCGGACAATGTGGAACTGGCTGCGAAGGCAGGCATCGTGGCCATCGTGCAACCTGGTGGCAGCGTAAACGATAAGCTGTGTATTGAGGCGTGCGACAAGCTAGGCATCGCCATGATGTTCACTGGTATCCGGCATTTTCGCCACTAACCAGCACGTCTAGGAGGAACCGATGAGTGCATCTGTCGCCGTCATCGGCACCGGTTGGGTGGGCTGCAGCGTGGCGATCTCCACGTTGCATTCCGGCATCGCTACGGAACTGTTGCTGCATGATATGCGACAGGAAGTTGCCGAAGGTGAAGCCATGGACTTGGCCCAGGGGGCCGCGTTCTACCCGATGGCTCATGTAGCGGTAGCCAC